>DASZKF010000290.1:0-62993 GCA_035947355.1 Pyrinomonadaceae bacterium
CTCTGGGAGCACCTGCCGGAGAGCGGGCGCATCCCGCCGCACCGCTCCGACGCCGGCTCGTTCCTGCTCGCCGAGTGCTTCGGCTGCAAGACCTTCACGCTGGTCAAGGACGTGGACGGGCTCTACGACCGCGACCCGCGCGAGCACGCGGGCGCCACCCTCATCCGCGAGATAGACACCGCGGAGCTGCGGCGCCGCCAGCTCGAGTCGCTCCCGTTCGAGCGCATCCTGGTAGACCTGCTTGAGAACGCCCGGCTGGTGCGGTCGCTTCAGATCGTCAACGGCCGCCACCCCGAACGCATCATCGCCGCGCTGGAGGGCGAGCATGTCGGCACCATCGTCCACGCCGGACACAGGGCGCGCGGTTAGCGCCGATGCGGAACCCCAGCCCTCGAAAAATTCTGTAGGGGCGGGGCTCGCCCCCGCCCGCGTGTCGCGCGAGTTGGGCGGGCGGGGGCGAGCCCTGCCCCTACAGTTTCGCAACGGTCTCTTAGTCTTTCTGAGCGTCTGCGTCGCCGCAATGCTCGCGGGTTGCGCAAGTGGAAACACCGCCGGCACACGGCCGCGGACGCTCACCGTCTCGGCCGCCTCCGACCTCACGCCGGCCTTTCAGGAGATCGGCAGGCGGTTCGAGCAGCAGGACGGGACGAAAGTGACCTTCAACTTCGGCTCGACCGGGCAGCTGGCGCAGCAAATCGAGCAGGGCGCGCCCGTAGACCTCTTCGCCGCCGCCAACGTCTCCTTCATCGAGGGCCTGGAGAAGAAGAACCTCATCCTCCCCGACACCCGGGCGCTCTACGCGCAGGGACGCGTCACGCTCTGGACGCGCAGAGACAGCCCGCTCAGGCTCGAGCGCGTCGAAGACCTCGCGCGCCCCGAGTTCCAAAGGGTCGCCATCGCCAACCCCGAGCACGCCCCTTACGGCGCGGCCGCGCGCGAGGCGCTGCAAACCGCGGGCGTGTGGGAGGCGGTCTCGCCGAAGCTCGTCTACGGCGAGAACATCAGCCAGACGCTCCAATACGCCGAGAGCGGCAACGTGGACGCGGCGGTCGTCGCGCTCTCGCTCAGCACGCAGAGCGACGGCCGCTGGGTCCTGATACCGGCCGAGATGCACCGGCCTCTGGATCAGGCGTGGGCGGTCATCAGGGGCGCGAGGCACGAGCAGGAGGCGCGGCGCTTCGCCGCCTTCGTCAACTCCGGGCAGGGGCGCGTCGTGATGCGCAAGTACGGATTCGTGCTGCCGGGCGAGGAGCCGCCTAAATGAACTGGTCGGCGCTACAGCTCTCGCTGCAGGTGACGCTCGTCGCGACCGCCGCGCTCTTCGCCGTCGGCCTCGCGCTCGGCGTGCTCCTCGGGCGCTACAAGTTCCGCGGCCAGATCGTCTTCGAGACCGTCATCTTCCTGCCCCTGGTGCTCCCGCCGAGCGTCCTCGGGTATTTCCTCCTGCTCGCCCTCGGGCGCGGCAGCCCCCTGGTCGAATGGTTCCACCTTCAGATAGTGTTCACGTGGCCGGCGGCGGCAATCGCCTCGGCGATTGTCGGGCTGCCGCTGATGGTGCAGGCGTCGCGGGCGGCAGTCGCCAGCGTCGACCCCGTCCTTGAGAACGCCGCGCGGACGCTCGGCTCGTCGGAGTGGGAGGTGCTGTGGCGGGTGACGCTGCCGCTGGCGCGGCGCGGCGTGGTCGCGGGGCTCATCCTGGGTTCGGCGCGGGCGCTCGGCGAGTTCGGCGCGACGCTGATGGTGGCGGGCAACATCCCCGGCCGGACGCAGACGCTGCCGCTCGCCGTCTACGACGCCGTGCAGGCGCGCCGCTACGAGGAGGCGAACGTGATGCTGCTGGTGTTGACGACCCTCGCCTTCGCCGGCCTGTGGTGCGTGCGGCGCCTGGAGCAGCCGGCGTACCGGCGCGGTGCCGAGCGGCGTTAGGGCGGTGGTGTGATGGAAGCGACCAGCCTCAAGATAGATGTCGAGAAGCGCCTGGCGACCTTCAACCTGCGCGTGCGGATGGAGGTGGGCGCGGAGATACTCGTCCTCTTCGGCCCGTCCGGCGCGGGCAAGACGCAGACGCTCAACGCCGTCGCGGGCCTGACGACGCCCGACTCCGGCGAAATCTCACTGGGCGACACTCCCTTCTTCCGCTCGGGCAGCAACGGGCACGCCTTCAACCTCCCGCCGCGCAAGCGGCGCGTCGGCTACGTCTTCCAACAGTACGCGCTCTTCCCGCACCTGACGGCGCTTGAGAACGTCGCCTACGCGCTGTGGCGGCAGCCTTCGGCGCGCGAGCGCGCCCACGGGCTGCTCGAACGCATGCACCTCGCGCAGTTGTCGAGCCGCTACCCGCACGAGCTGTCGGGCGGGCAGCAGCAGCGCGTGGCGATAGCGCGGGCGCTCGCGATGAAGCCGCGCGTGCTGCTCATGGACGAGCCCTTCTCGGCGCTCGACAGCCCGACGCGCCAGCGGCTGCACCAGGACTTGATGACGCTGCAACGGGAGGAGCAGTTGATAGTCGTCTACGTCACGCACAACCTCGCCGACGCCTTCGCCGTCGGGCACCGGCTAGCCATCATGCGCGAGGGGAGGGTCGAGCAGGTCGGCGTCCCCGAGGACGTGCGCCGCAACCCCGCCAACCCGCTCGTGCTCGCCGCGCTCGGCCTCCCCGCCGCCGGGGACGAGCCCCTCCGGCCCGAGTAGCGCCTCTCAGGAATTCATTTTCCATCCGAACTGAATGACGCGCGGGTCGCGCGCCGGGGCGACGGCGCCGGAGGCGGGGCCGCCGAGAGCGCGCCCGCGAGGTAATCGAGCAGCCTCGCCCGCGACTGCACGAGGCGTTCATCCTCGACGCTGAATGCGTGCCGGGTGCAGTAGTAGTAGACGAACTTCAGGGCCTGTCGCGCGGCGTGGTCGGGCTGGCCGAAAACAAACTCCCTGGCCCCCCCGAGGCTGCGCGCGTCGGCGCGGAAAGTCACCCACTTATAGTCGCAATTCCCGAAGGTGACGACGGGCTTGCCGTGAACGAGGCTCTCGAAGCCCACGCCGGAGTTGATGGTGAACACCCCGCGCGAGCTGGCGATCAGGTCGTGGATGTTGCCGTCCAGGCAGAAGACGTAGTCACTCCCCGCGGCGTACCCGCGGACGGCCTCGATCAGGTCGTCGTCTTGCCCGCCGAGCAGGCCGGGGTGGAGCTTGAAGACGACGTTCTGCCTGTTCCGGTGGCCCCAGTCTGCTATGAGGCGGACGAAGTCGGGTACGGTGATGGGCGCGTGGTGTCGCTGGACGTAGTCGCGGGGCGTCTGCGTGGGGACGAAGATGTAATCGTCGGGCAGCGAGGCCAGCGGGCGGCGGGCCGGCTGGGGGTGTTTAGAGCGGCCCGTCTCCAGCAGCACGCGCCTGAGCGCGCGGACGAACCGCTCGGCCTCCGCCTCCTCAATCCCGCCCAGCTCCGGGGCCGACTGCATCCCCGAGTGATCCGCGCCCCAGCCGAGCGGGTCTATGGTGAAGAAGTCGGGCAGGTGCGTCTGCTTGTAGAAGAGGTGGCCCGGCACGTCGCGCCGGTTCTGATGTGCGTAGAGCCTGAACCGCGCGTCGTTCTTCACGTCAGGCACGCGCGGGTGCTCCTGCTGCTCCAGCACCTCGAAGCCCAGCTCCGCCAGGCAACCTCGAAGCAGCGTTTCAAATCTCGCCCAATAGCCCGCGCCGCTGATCAGCCGTTTGGTGCCATCGGGTTCGTCGGGCAAGACCCAGCCGTACGGGTACATGCTCCTGATGAACACCTTTTGCATTATCGCTTTCACCTGAAACAGGCCCCGGCCTGAGTGCCCGCCCGCCGCGCGTCACGCGAGGTTCCGTAATTTCAGCCCCGACTGTTCCAGCTCGGCCTGAGCCGCCAGAGCTTCGGCGGGGGAGCCGTCCGGCGTGCCCTCGAAGAGTTCGTAGTGATGAAAGTCGTCGCGCCCGCGCGCCAGCACTACCTTATGGTGCGGAAGCTCCTGCGACACTTCCGGGGAGACGTAGCGGACGGCGAAGCCGATGCGCCAGGCGTCGGACGAGTTCGGGGGCGAGCCGTGGACGAGGTTGACGTGGTGGAGCGACATCTCGCCCGGCCGGAGAACGATATCAACCGCGGCGGCTTCGTCCAGCTCCGACTCGACCGTCAGGCCGCTGGTCAACATGTTCTTCTCGTGCCGCCGCTGCGTATGCGGGAGCACCCGCTGTTGAGTCCGCGGGATGACGCGCAGGCAACCGTTCTCGGCCGTACTCTCGGTGAGAGCGATCCACGCCGACACCAGTTTCGGCGCGCTCAGCCGCCAGTAAAATCCGTCCTGGTGCCACGAGACGAACGACCTCTCGCGGGGGCGCTTGCAGAAGATGGAAGTGGTGTGGACGAGGATGTCGGCCCCGATGATATCTTCGACGGCGTCAAGCACCCTCGGGTGGGTCGCCAGCTCGTAGGCCCAGCGGAAAAAGAGGTGCGGCTGAACGACCTTCGTCGGACGGGATAGCCGGGCGGCAAAATCCAGCAGCCCCATGAGCGCCGCGCGATAACCGGCGACTTCGTCGGCGGATAAAACCGGCAGCGGGGAGAGGGAGCCTTCCGCTTCGTAACGCCTGACCTGTGCGGCGGCGAGTCCCTTCCGGACGCTCACTCGTGTAGGCACCTCGCTCCTCATGCTCTCTGATCCCCGTCAACGTCGAGTCGGTGCCGTCCCCCTCGGCGCGGGGGCGGAGCGCGAGCCGCGCGCCGAGACTCAGGGGGCCGGATTGAGTCCCGCGTGGTCGCGCCCTTCACCCGCGCTTCGCGCCTTTGCGTGAGACTTTCAAGCTCACGCAAAGGCGCAAAGGCGCCGGAGGTTTCGGCGGGCTCAGTGGTGGGCAGGCACGTTGTTCTGGCAGCCCATCGGGTAGTTGTTGAGCGGCACGACGCGGACGAGCTGCATCATGCCGCGGTCTTCGTGCGCGAGGATGTGGCAGTGGAGCACGTAGGTGCCGACGAAGTCCTTGTAGGTCTGCCTGATGGTGATGCGGCCGGGACTGACCGTGCCGTCCGGGGCGAGCTGCGCCGACGGGATGGCGATCACGTCCTGCCAGATGTAATTGTTCGGCGGCGTATACGTGACGTAGACGGGCGGCTTAGTGGGGTCGGGCACAGTCGGCGTTTCAATCTTGAGCACCTGGAACGGGTTGATGTGGATGTGGAAGGGGTGGGCGGGGCCTTTCGTGTAGTTCTCCAGCACCCAGTCCTGCAACCCGTCGAGCGGCATGCACTGGTCAACGATGTCGCCCGTTTCGCCGAACTGCTTGTTGTTAATCATGAAGTGGGGCGGGTCTCCGAGCGGGGGCGTGCTCGGGTTCCGGACGGGGGTGGGCGTGGTGGCCGGGGGCGGGGGGAAAATCCTCCCGGTCGTGGTACGGCCCTGCTCCCACTGGAACTTCACCGGCGAGTTAGGGTTCGGGATGTCGTTCGGGCCGGGCGGGCGCAGGTCTTCCAGGAACTTCGGCAGTGTGGCCCAGGTGGTGGGGAAAGGCGCGGGCTGGTTCACCGCCGCCCCGGCGACGGTGACGTAGAACAGGGTCGCGTTGCCTCCGCCGCCGTTTTTGAACTGGTAGGTGCCGGGTTTGGCGGGTGCCTGCACCAGCAGGTCGGCGCGGTTCCCGCCCGCCAGCACGAGTCCGCCCCGCACCGTGCCGCTCAGGTAGGGCTGACTCGCGTAGTTGTCCGGGCTGAACTGCACCCCGTCCATGGCCGTCTGCTTGTACTGGAAGCCCGCGTTGTTACTCAGCATGAAGAGGCCGCCCGTGGTGGTCCCGGCGGTGATGACGCCCTGGGCGTTCCCCTCGGTGGCGTTGACGAAGCGCCACAGCTGAACCTCGCCCGGCCGCATGGTGATGGTGGGCGTCAGCTTGCCGTTGATGAGGACTTGTTTGATGCCCTTCCCGCGGTTCGTCCCCCGCTCCAGATTATTGTTCGGGTCGTACTGCTGGAAGACGAAAATCTTCTCGTGGTCGCCGTAAGAGTCCCCCCAGCCGTAGAACTTCCGGATGACGTGGTCGTAGCCGCCCTCCCGGTTCGACTCGATGATGAACGCCCCGGCGAGGCCGTTGAGGATGTGGAGCGAGGTCGAGCCGTGCTTGTGCGCGTGATACCAGTGGGTGCCCGGCGCCTGGCCCGCCTTGTAATTCCCGGAGTCGTAGTCGGGGATTTCCCAGAAGTTGGGGAACGCGCCGTAGAAGTACTGCGGCCACTGGCCGGCGGCGATCAACTCTTCGTTCTTCTCCGCGAGGGAGGAGGGCGCGCGCAGGTTGTTCTTCGCGGCCTCGGCCCTGGCCTCCGCGTCGTTCTTTACTATCAAAGCCATCTGCTCATCGCGGAAGCTCTGCGGCATGTCGCTCCACTTCTGCGGTACCTTGCCGGAGTCGAACATCTGGTTGAAGATGGGCGTCCAGTCCCGCTGCTTCGGGTCGGGAATCACCATCACGAGCACGTTGTCGCCGACGCCGTCCGGGCTGGCGTGCGTGCCGTGGTAGTGGACGTTGGCGGTGCTGGAGCCGTGGAAGCAGTTGGGGAACTTATCGCTGGCGGGGTAAACCTGGAACTTGCCCGAGGCGTCGCGCAGGCCGGCCGTGTCGCACCCGAAGTTGGAGCGGCCGGGCGGGTCGTCTTTCGTGCTCTCGTTGTTAGTCGTGTAGCTGAATTGGCTGTTGTCGGCTTTGTTCAGGAACGAAATCTGCATCTGGTCGCCGAGGCGGGCGCGCAGGGTCGGCCCCGGGCTGACGCCGGGGACGGAGCCGGTGGGCGCGGGCGTGGGCTGGGGCTGGGACGCGCCCCAGCCGCGGTACTGCCGCATATTCTCGTCGCCGACGTTCGGTATCCTGTATTTACCGCTGACGATCTGGAGGACGCCGCGCAGCCTCTTCCTGGCGGCGTCGTAGCGAATCTCGGGCGGGTTCGCGAAAGGGTCGCTGAGGAGTTGCGGCGGGGCCGGGGGGGCGCCCGCGCCCGCCACGGCGGGGGTCGTGGGCAGCAGCGAGAGCGAGATGGCCGCGGCCGCCGCGAGGGCCGCCGCGAACCCGATGACCTTGCCGGTCAGGTGCCGCCGTAAGGCCGGCCGTAACGCGCGCCCGCGCGCGCCGCGCTTCGTTTGGTGGTTGCTGAGGCCGTGCGTCAGGTTGTCGTTGTTCATGATGCTCCTCTTAGCTTTGTTCGTGTGACCTTCTCCCGCCTCGCCGACGTCGCCGCTTCGCGCCGCGCCGGGTCAGGCGACCACCATCGTGTACTGCTGCTGGAGGTTGCGCCCCATCGAGTCGTCCACGTCTAACGCGAAGGTGTACGTGCCCGATAAGGAGGGGGTGCCGCTCACCGTGATCCCCGTCGTGTCATCCGGCGTGGTGGCGTTGTTGTTCAACTGCAACCCCGGCCCGACGCCGGAGCCGGACTGAATCACGTTGCCGGAGCCGTCGGTGACCTGAAAGAGCTGGCGGTTGATCGTGTAAGGGGGCTTGCCGCCCTGCACCACCTGCGACACGGGGATCGGGGCGCCCTGGGTCGCGTTCGCCATCTGCCCCGCCACCTTATTCACTTGCGCATCCTTGCCCACGGCGAGCTGCGCGAAGACGTTGATGACGCCCGACTCCCCGGCGTGGAGCTTGCACTGGTAGGAAAACTTCCCCGGGAGGGGGCTGGGGGCCTGGATTACGCACTCGCTCGAGTTCGCAGACTTGTACGGGCCGACCTGGTTCGAGGCGATGTCGGGCCAGTGCGCCTCCTGCGGGTCGAGGTTGGCGAAGCACACGTTCTCGGTGGTGTCGATGGACACCTCGTCGAACGTTACGGTGCCTGTCGCGTCTCGGTTGATGTTGATTATTTTCATAGAGCTTCCTTTCCGGCTCGGCCCACCCTCGGCGCCGGGCGTTTACGGTGTCAGTCGAGTTTCACCATGTGGAAGGTTCCGGTAACGCCGGCGGGGGCGGAGACGTGAGCCGCCGTCCGCAGCACCGGGCCGGCCGGGATGACCGTTCTGTCCGCGGCCTCCCCCACGCGGGGTGCGGACGAGCGGCGCTAGCCTCGTGCGGACGAGACGCCGGTTGAGTAAGGCGAGGATTTGAGATGACCCGGCAGACTACATGGGCGGACGCCGGTAATCAGAAAGAGCAAGCTCAGACTGCTATGACCGTTGGATGGTAAAGGTGCGCCAGGGATTTCACGGCAGCCGCGTGGTCGGAGGGCACGCTCTCATACTGTTCGAAAAACAGCAAGAGCTTATGTATGCCGCCATACCTTGTCAAGCAGTTTTATTGGATACGGCGACGATGCCCGCCTCGTCAAGGCGCAGGTTAACCATCCGCACCAGCCGCAGGGCGCAGTCCAGAAAAGCCTCCGCCCCGGCGCCCGCCGGGTCTTCCACCTCCTCCTCGTCGCCGAGGCAGCGGGTCTTCGAGGCCGCCGCGGGGAACCTTTCGAGCACGTCCCTCCGGTGCTCCCGCGTCATGCAAAAAATCATCTCGGCCTGCTCGACCATTTCGGCCTTGAGCGCTCGCGCCGCGTGGCGGAATTTCCGCACGCCCAAACTGCTGAGGGCCGACTGCGCCTCGGGCGCCAGCGGGGCCCCGGGCGTGACGGACAGGCCGGCGCTCAGCGCCACCACTTTCGGAGCCCCCGACGCCGCCGACGCGAGCATCAGGCGGCGGGCGATCTCTGCCTGGCAGATCGCCTGGGCCATCGGCGAGCGCGCCGTGTTCCCGCCACAGACGAAGAGGAACACCCTCTGCACATCGCCGTACGCCAGCCCGTCGCCCGACAGCCGCCGCCTGACCCTGTCGAGCTGTCTCCGGAAGTGGTGCAGAGGCGAGAGGAAGAGGATGGCCGTCACGACGAGGCCGGTGCCGAGCAGTTGGTAAACCCCCGGCGCCCCCTGGCCGAGGAACAGGTGAAGCGCGTAAGTCGCCGCAAGGCCCGACAGGATGCTGGAGCAGCGGTTGAGGGGGACGCAGAAAGTGTTCTCCCGGCAGTCCAGATAGATGAGTGTGCCGAAGACGCACAGGCAGGCGTAGAGCGCGCCCACGAGCAGGGCCGGGACCACCGCGCCGTCAAGAAAAAAAGTCGTGAAGCCGTGGCGAAGCCCCGACCCCACCTCGCCGCGGCCGACGAACGCCAGGGTCGCCAGCAACATCACCAGCAGCGGGAGAGCCGCGAGCTGCTCCTCGACGAAGTAGCGGCGGGTGGCGTCCTTCTCGGCGGACTTAGCCAGCCTCGTGATGCACGGCAGTCGCAGCGCGTAGCCCGCGAGGTATAAGGCGATGCTCAGCAGCGCGACCGGCGTCAGGCGGTAGCTGCCCACGTCGGCGAAGGTCACGCCGAGCCCCAACAGAGTGAGTGCCAGGGCGACCCAAGAGAACCAGCGGACGCGCCTCCCCAGGAGGATGTCTACGGCGGGGGCGATGATCAGAACGCCGCCGCGCATCATCAGGAGGGCGAGGAGTATCGAGATGCCCTCGAAGGTGAAGGCCAGCGTCGTGCAGGCGATGATGAGGGCCGAGCCTGCGCCGGAGAGCACGAGCCAGCGGCCGGGGCACGGAATATTCAGCCCGAGTATTCTGCGACGGCCGGCGTACTTCCACCAGCCGAGCAGCGTGACGATGACCGGCATCGTGACCGCCGTGCCCACGACCGCCGCGGGCAGGAGCGCGAAGCCCGGCACCGGCCCGCCCACGCCCGGCAGCGCCCCCGCGGTGACGGCCTTGACGAGGGCGCAGTAGGGCAGGTAGAGGGCGAAGTACCCGCAGGCCAGCCCCCAGATGCTGAGGTCGAATTTACGGCGCGGAGTGGGCATCTACATCACCGTCCGGCTCGCGCGGACGTACCGTCCTGTATGAAAGTAGCCCTCCCCCTTGTTCTCCCCCGCGGGTCGGTGTGATTACGGCTTGTAAAAAGACGGGTCGTGAGACACGCCGAGCAGCGACTTGCCAATCGTCGCGAGGATGTGGTCGTCGTTGTCGTGGCGGACGTAGAAAGACAGGTCACGGTAGATGCGTTCGAGCGGACTCGGCCGGTTCAGGCAGCGCGCGCCGCAGGCGCGGATGCAGCGCTTGACGGTCTCCTCGGCCAGGTGCTCGATGACGTGCCGGGCGCGGCTCCCGGCCAGTTGCGCCTCGGCGCGCCGCCCCGTATCCCACATGAGCGCGACGTGCCGTAACCACAGGTGGGCGGTCTCGACGTTGATCGCCATCTCGGCCACGTGATGCTGGACGTACGGGTCGCCCACCTTCTTCTGGGAGGTCAGGTATTGCAGGGCGAACTCATAGGCGGCCTCGGCGGCGCCCAGGAAGGTGGCCGCGTAGTGCGGAATAAAGCAGGTCTGCCACCCCTCTTCGAGGTACTGCCCCGGGTACCCGATCAAGTTCTCCTCGGGGATGAACGTGTGGCGGAAGTGAACCAGGTAACTGACGGTCGCCCGCATCCCGATCGGGTCCCACCAGGAGGCGTCCACCTCGACGGTCGGGTCAGACAGGTCGCAGGCCAGGAGCAGTTGCGTCGCCGGCGAGCCGGTGGCGTGGCGGATGCCGCCCGGCCCCGCCGTGTTGACCAGCAGGATGGCCCACTGGGCCGCCCCCGCGCTGGTCGAGAAGACCTTATTCCCGGTTATGACGTAGCCGGCCCCGGTCTTCTCGACGGTCGTTCCGAAACGGATCGCCTCGCCGGGCGCGCGCGCCTGCGGCTCCCCGCTCCACGCGACCCACTTCTGACCGCCCCGCACGACGCCGTCGAACCACCTCGCCTTCTGCGCCTCGCTCGCCATCCCGTCCAGCAGGACGAGCGAATTGGTGTGTCCCTCCCAGCAGCGGGCCAGCGAGAGGTCGGCCTTCGCGATCTCCTTCGTCATCATCCACAGCGTGTAGGCGTCGCCGCGCTGCGGGCCGATCCCCAGGCCGCCGTACTGCTCCGGGACGGTCGGGGCGTGTAAGCCCGCGCGAAAGAGGTCGTCGAAATCCTCCGCCGGGAAGCTCGCCGTGCGGTCGTAGTGGTCGGCGCGCGCGGCGAACCTCTCCTGCGCTAACTCTCTGACGCGGGCGATCAACTCCTGGCGGCCGCAGGTGAGATTAAGTTGCGTTTCGATGGCCCCGCCTCCTACTGGTAAAAGTGGTCCCGGGAAAAGTAATTAAGACGGCCGCTGCCGTCCCTGAAGGTGTTGTAGGCGTCCACCACCAGAATCCGCTTGTTCAGGTAGGCGGCCAGGGTCGTCTGCATGAAGCCGAACTCGTAGAAGGCTCTGAAGCCGACGCCCGCCCTCAGCCCCACCCCGTCAGCGAAAGCGGCCCCGACGACCGTCCCCCATTCGAGGGGCGACGGCTCACAGGCCCCGAAGGCCCGCACGGTGAAGTTGCCGTCCGAGTCCGAGAGGATGAGCTTGATGATCCCTCGCGTCGCGCGGTTGGTGCTGTGCCAGACGCCCAGCAGCGGCGCGGGGTCCACCGCCCCCGCCCGCGGCCGGTCGGCCGGCACCGGCAGGTCGTTCAACCTCGTGAATTTGAGTGGTTCCATGTCGCAGGCGTTGACGCCGTCAGGCGGCTCGGGCGCCGTCCGATCAGCTGTGATAAAACTCCCTGGAGAAATAGTTCGAGCGGCCGCTGCCGTCCTTGAAGGTGTTGAAGCTGTCCAGGACGAGGATGCCCCCTTTGAGGTAGACGGCCAGGTGCGTCTCCATGAAGCCGAAGTCGTAGAAGGCCGTGAAGGCCATGGCTTCCGCGGAACCGACGCCGCTGCTGAAAGCCGCCCCCTCGACCTCGCCCCAGTCACAGTCCGTCGGCTCGCAGGCGCCGAACGCGTGCACCCTGAGGACGCCCCCGTCGGCCGACAGGATCAGCTTAGAAATGCCACGAGTCTTTTTGTCCGTGCTGTACCAGGTGCCCGCCAGGGGGGAAGGATCAACGACCCCTCCGCCGGCCTGCCCGCCCGCGGCCGTCAATTGGTCTTCGGCTCTCGTAAAATTCATGGCGGTCGTCTCGTCCTGTCCTTACGATGAATCGCTCCTCAGAGCCTGAAGCGGTCGGTCAGCCGGCGGCGACCAGGTCAGAGGCTTCGACGGCGAGCCCGAGTTTCTCGCGCGCCAGGCTTTCCGGCATCTCGCGGCCCGTCATCATTCGAAACTGGCGGAGCACCTGCGCCAGCAACACCTCACGCCCGTCAATCACTACCCGGCCGTTCCTACCCGCGCCGGCGACCAGGGGCGTCGGCGCGGAGCCGTAAACCAGGTCAATCACCACCCCCTCCGCGCCCAGCGTTTCGAGATCAAACGGGACTTCGCCGTCGTCCCGCCCGACGGGCGTGGCGTTGACCACGAGGTCGAAGCCCCCGGCGCTGAACGTGGACAGCGGCGTATAGGGGAGGTCGAGGAGTCGGGCGGCGTACCGGCCGCGCTCCGCGCCGCGGTTGACCATCGTGACCCCGGCGCCGTTCAGGTCGAGCGCGGCCGCGATCGCCCGCCCCGCGCCGCCGCAGCCGATGACGGCCGCGCGCTTCCGCTCCGTCTGGACGCCGTGCTCGCGCTGTGCGGTGAACACGACCTCCGGGTCGGTCGTGTCCGCCTTCCACGCGCCGTCGTCCTGCACGAGGATGTTCGCCGACTCGGCCCGCCGCGCCATCCGGCTGGCGGTCATGGCGGTCGCCAGGGCGGTCTCTTTGTGCGGGGAGGCGACCGTCAGACCTTTGATCGGAACGCCCACGGACTCAAGCACTCCCCCCCTGACGACCTCGTGCCAGAATTCGGTGAACGAGTCCACCTGAAAGGGCACGAAGAGCGCGGGGTGATCCAGCGCCCTGTAGGCGGCGTTATGCAGGCGGGGGGAGAGCGAATGAAACACCGGATTGCCGACGATCCCGTAAAGCCCTTCGAGGGGCGCGAGCAGCGGGAGCCCGTAATCTTCAATCAGTCTGTTGATGCTCGGTTCCGCCGGGGCCGACCGCCCGTCGGGGACGGAGCCGATGACGACGGGCGCCCCCAAATGCGGCGCCACCAGGCGGGTCCAGAACCCGAGCGGCCCGGTGGAGTAAGCGAGCGTGTCGGCGCGGCCCAGCGACCGCAGCAGTGATAAGACGGCCAGTTCGCCGGAGCCCTTCGCGGCCTTTGTGACCAGCCTGTACAGCGCGGCCGGGCACGCGGCGAGCCGGCCGAATCTGTTTTTAAGCGAAGGCAGGTCGCAGTCGTCCCCGTGCCAGGAGAGGAGCCGCTTGTGAGCCGGGATTTCGGCCAACACGTCGGCCGTCGAGTCGCGCTCGGCCTCGAGTTCGACCAGGTCGTAGCCCCGCGCCGCCTTCATCAGGCGCTCATGTCTCTGACGGAGGGGGCCGGCGAAATCACCCCCCTCGGCGCTACTCCGCAACGCATAGAGCAGGCGGCCTCGGAAGCGGCTCCGCAGCCAATCCGGGTCGAGGTCGCCTAGCAAGTCGGAGCGCACTTCGAGCCACCCGACGGTATCCGGCAGAGCGGATAACTCGGTGCCCTCCGCCGAGGGGGGCGCCGCCAGCGTGGCGATCAAAGTAGCTTTCTTCATATGGGGAGGAACCAAAGACCTTAACGAACAGGGAAAACTTGAAACCCTGAGATGGCGCGCCTGCAGGTAAGATGGTCAACGCGCCGTTTCAAATGCGGAGGCGGAATCGAGTCAACGAAATGAGCCGGTCTCCGGGACCGATTCGTTACGGGCCGTCCGGCCGGAACATGGAAGATAGAAAAACAGGCTCCCGAATAACGACGTTCATTAGGAGGGGGCGCGATTAGCCGGCGCGGGCGGTTCATTAAATTCAGACGGTGAGAAACCGCCTCCGGTCTTTTAGCCTGCAACCTGACTGATGCTTTTGAAATAAACCGCGCTCTGCCCGAGTAGCGACAGGCTTTCAAGTCCTACGTCTGATGGTCGTACAAATAAAGACAGGGAGCCCCACTTCGGTACCGACCGTCACAAAGTCTTCGGAACTATTAGACGCTCGATATCCGCGGGGTGCGGAGGTCTACAAATGCAAAAGAAGAGCAAAACTTCAGCGCCGACAAGGCCCGTAGCCTAACCTCGCTCCTCTTGTTATGTCAATAAAATTTCGGCCCGACCGCCGATTACTTCCGCGGAGGAGCATGCGGTTCGACCGCGGGCGGATTCGGCGGCGTGACGTCATCGGCGGCGGGACTCTCGTGCCGGAGATGGGCGCGGCGCCGAACAAGAACCGGGCTAAAGAAAGCCGGGCGCTGAATCAGTCATGTGACTGCCCGGCATAATGATTTACGGGACGTGCGAGGTTCTCCCTGGGGGAGCGGCCACACGAATCTCTCGGCCAGCGGCACGTCCGCCCGCGAGCCTTCCTGAAGGACGCCGAAACTTTACGTTGAATGTTTACCGCTTATTTGCTAGTGTGCTGAAACCCAAAGGACAATCGGCAGTTCAGCAGCAGGAACCGGGCCGCCGGGAGTCTCATGTTTCGGCCCCTTCGGGGCGGGCGTCTCCCCGCGCCCGGGCCGTTCCCGTCTAATCGAAATCCCCCTCCCAATTTGTTCTCAGGAAGCGCCCCTCCGCGGGAGAATGAAATCAATGAAGCGTTAGGGCCTTAGACCTCTCCGCCGACTGTGGGTAACCGAAACTTTTTCGAGCAGTAAGGAGAAGACCACATGAGCAAACCCGTCCGCATCCTCGGCATCGCCGGCAGCCTCCGCCGCCAGTCTTACAACCGCGCCGCCCTGCGCGCCGCCGTCGAGCTCGCGCCCGAAGGCGCGACCCTCGACATCTTCGAGATTGACGGCCTCCCCGGCTTCAGCGAGGACGACGAGCAGAACCCGCCCGCCAAAGTCGCCGAGCTGAAGCGGCGGATACGCGAGTCGGACGCCATCCTGTTCGTGACGCCGGAGTACAACTACTCGATTCCGGGCGTGTTGAAGAACGCGATTGACTGGGCGTCGCGCCCCTACGGCGACAGCGCGTGGGACGGAAAGCCGGCGGCCATCATGGGCGCGTCAATCGGCACCGTCGGCACGGCGCGGGCGCAGTACCACCTGCGGCAGGTGATGGTCTTCCTCAACATGTTTCCGGTCAACCAGCCCGAGGTGATGATCGCCAAGGCCTCCGAGCGGTTCGACGCCGACGGGAACCTGACGGACGAGGCGACGAAGGAGTACATCCGCCGTCTACTACAGAGCCTCGTGGAGTGGACAAGGCGAATAGGGCAGCCGCAAGGGGCAGACGGGAACCGATGAAAGTCGCACTGATCGGCGTCGTGAGCAAGTAGAAGGTGGCGCTCTCGGACTCGCTCGTCACAGTCACGCCCGGATACAACAACGGCTATCCGGGTGTCTCGAAGAACGCGCCCGATCACCTGCTGTCCGAGTAGAGGCGGCGGCACCTCGGCCGGCAAAGACGAAAACACGCGTCCGGCCCGAACCGGGCGCGGCCCTACCCCCCGGAGGAGACTTTCCGGCTGACGGCCGAGAAGGCGGCTCATGATGTTCGAGAAATTATTGCCGGGTCGCTCGCACGGGAAGACCCTCAAGAGTCTGGAAGTCGCGGGGTTTATCATCACCGAAAACGTCCACCCGGCCGGCGGCGAAATCTCGGAGCACGCGCACGAGAACGCGCATTTCTGTTTCGTGCTTCAGGGGAGCTACTCCGAGTTTGACGGCCGGCGGGAGCTTATCTGCGAGCCTTCGACCTTAACCTTCCGCCCGCCGGGCGAGGTCCACAGGGATTACTTCTACGACCGCGACGTGCGGGTGTTTATTATCGAAATCCCGCCGAAGTGGATCGAAAAACTGCGCGACCAGTCGCTCCGGTTAGGCGGCGCGGAGGAGTTTAAGGGCGGCCCGCTGCCGCCGCTCGTGGCCCGCCTGAACCGCGAGTTCCATCAGACGGACGCGGCCGCTTCCTTAATCATCGAAGGTCTGACGCTTGAGCTGATGGCCGAGGCCGCGCGCTACTCCGCCGGGGGCGGGGGGCAGAAAATCCCCTGCTGGCTCAAACAGGCTGAGGCTTTAATCCGCGCGCGCTTCTCGGAAAACCTGAGGCTGGAGCAGATCGCCTCGGAGGTCGGCGTCCACCCGGTGCACCTGGCGACCGTGTTCCGCCGGAAGTACCACTCGACCGTCGGCGAGTACATCCGCCGGCTGCGGGTTGAATACGCCTGCCGCGAACTCGCTAAAGGCGAGACGCCGCTCGGGACAATAGCCCTGGAGGCCGGCTTCGCCAACCAGGCCCATTTCTCCGGCACCTTCAAGCGCATCACCGGGCTCACGCCCGCCGCGTACCGGAATTCTTTCCTCAAGGCTTAATCACAGAGAAAAGGCTTAAGTTCTCGTAAGACACGCCGGCCGCGCGGCCCTAGAATGTGGGCCAAGAGCACCCGTCTCCGCTCGCCGGCTGTAGTCCGCTCTGACGTAAGGAGGGCGCATGAATCCAGGGAGAAATGTTTTCCGATGGCGCGCCGCCGTCGCGCTGCTGCTCCTCTCGGCCGCGTCGGCCCGCGCCGCCGAGCTGACCGCGATCAAAGCCGGGAGGCTGATTGACCCCGACGCCGGCACGGCCGCGGTCAATCAGATCATCCTCGTCGAAGGCACGACCATCAAGGCCGTCGGCCCGAACGTCGCCATCCCGCCGGGCGCGACCGTCATTGACCTTTCGGGCTATACGGTGCTGCCCGGCCTCTTCGACGCGCACGCGCACATGTGCCACAACGTCGGCGCGGGCAAAGACCAGCTCGCCTACACGCTGGCCGCCCCGACCGCCTACCGCGCGCTCCAGGGGGCGGCCAACGCGCGCGCGATGCTCGACTCCGGTTTCACGACCATCCGCGACGTCGGCAATAACGGCAACTACGCCGACACGGCCCTCCGGGTGGCGATAGACCGGGGGCTCATCCCCGGCCCGACGATGATTAACGCCGGCCGCATCATCGCCCCCTTCGGCGGGCAGTTCCAGATTCAGCCCGAGCGGCGGGGGCTCTCAGAGCCCGAATACTTCTTCGCCGACACGAAGGACGAACTCAAAAAAGCCATCCGCGAAAATATCCACTACGGGGCGCGGGTCATCAAAATCGTCGTTGACGACCAGCCGTACATCTATTCCGTGGACGACATCAAATTCGTCGTCGAGGAGGCGCGCAGCGCCGGGCTGAAGGTCGCCGCCCACTGCGGGACGGAGCGGGGCGCGCGCAACGCCGCCGAGGCCGGGGTGGCCTCAATCGAGCACGGGCCTCGGATGTCCGACGAGACGCTGCTGCTGGCGAAGCGCAATAACGTCGTGCTCGTCGGGACGGAGTTCACCGTCAAGATGGCCGAGTACCTGGGGCTGCCGCCCGCGGCGGCCAAGGAGTTCCACGCGGTTTACGTTGACCGCCTGAGGCGCGCCTACAAGTTGGGCGTGCCGATGGTTTTCGGCTCGGACGCCTTCTTCGACGTCGAGGGCGAGACGCGCGGGGAGCAGGCGCTCTGGGTCATTGAAAGTTTTGTCGAGGCCGGCGTCGCGAACAAAGACCTGCTCCGTTACATGACGACCGACGCGGCGCGCCTGCTCGGGGTCGAGGGCCGGCGCGGGGCGCTCAAAGCGGGGCTCAGGGCCGACATCATCGCCACCAGGGAAAACCCCCTCGAGAACATCCTGGCGCTCAAAAAAGTCTCCTTCGTCATGAAGGACGGCAAGGTCTTTAAGCAGACCGGCTGAGGCCGATGACGCGGGAAGGGGCGCCGCGCGGGGGAGGGGGCGGATGACGGGAGGCCCGGAGCCGGAGCGACTTTTGAGGAGCCGGCCTGCCGGTCGCGACCCGAAATGTTTCGGGCGGGGCGGCGGTGCCGCCGCCCGCCGCGAGCAGCCGCCCGGCCCCGGACGTTAAAGGATCAGCATGCTGTCGCCGAAGAGGTCGAAGCGGTACCGCGCGCGGACGAGTTGGCGGTAGGCGTCGAGGGTGAACTCCTTGCCGGCGAAGGCGGCCACCAGCAGCAGGTGACTCGACCGCGGCTCGTGCAGGTTCGTCAGCATCGCGTCCACCGCCTTGTAACGGTAGCCGGGGTAGATGTAGAGCTCGGTCCAGCCCTCGCCGGCGCGCACCCTCGCCCCCGCCCGCGTCTGCGCGGCGACCGTCTCCAGCGTCCGCACGACGCTCGTCCCGACGGCCACGACGCGCCCGCCGCGGCCCCGCGCCCGGTTGATGGCGCGCGCGGCCGCCGGCTTCACCCTGTACCACTCCGCGCCGACGCGGTGCTCCTCGACCTCCTCCTCGGTGATGTGCCGGTACTGTTGCAGCTCCGTGAGGCCGATGTGCAGCGTGACGGGGACGACCGAGACGCCCGCGCGCGCGAGCCGCGCCAGCAGCCCCTCCGTGAAGTGCAGGCCGGCCGAAGGTATCTCCAGCGAGCCGGGCACGCGCGCGTAGACGTTGCGGTAAGTCTCCATCCGCTCCCGCAGCGGCTTGTACAGCGGCAGGTTGCGCTCGCCATAGCGCCCGAGCAACTCGTAGAAGTCCCCGTCGTGCTCGAAGCGCACCAGCCACAGGTCCCCGATGGTGCGCTTGACGAGCACCGCGCGCAGCTCGCCGCCGCCGACGCGGACGACCAGCCCCCGCGCGGCCCTCGCCGCGGGGCGCACGGCCGCGTGCCACCCGTTGGCGTGGTGGCCGAACAGGACGAGCGTGACCGGCCCGCGGCTGCTCAGCCCCCGCAACTGGTCGTGAACCATCAGCGTGTCGTTGACGACCAGTACGTCGCCGGCGCGCAGGTAGGAGCCGAGCCGGTCGAAGCGGCTGTGCTCGATGCTCGCCCGCCCCCGGTGGAGCACGACCATGCGGGCGTCCTCGCGGCGCTCGCCGCGCAGCTCCGGGGGCGAGAGCGGGATCAGGCGCTCGGGGACGCGGAATTGGAAATCGGAGGTCTTCATCGCTCGCTCCTCGACAGCCCGGCGCGAAAGTGGCGGAGGCGTGAGGCCGGCTGCAGCGCCCGCAGGCATGAAAGCGGAGGGGCGCGAGTAAGGTACGAGCGGTGAGGGCGGGCTGTCAACGTTGAGATGAGGCGATGCTCTCCGGCGTGCGAGAGCTGATCCATAGCGCCTTGCCATTCTCCAGCCGCCGGGAACAGTCTTCGCGTATATGAAATATAGCCCGAGGTTGACATCTGTTAGCGCGTGACCCAAGATGGTTGTGAACCGAGTCTGGCTAACTCCCTTCTCAGCCCCTCCGGAATCAACCGGATCGCCTGAAGTCTACAGCGCAACCGCCGGGGCTGAAAAAAATGTTCACCCGCCGCGCCGTCTTCCGGATCAGGGCTGACTCGTCCGCCGAGTTCACACGCATCGTCGAGGGCCAGGTCCTCCCGCCGCTGCGAGCGCAGCAGGGGTGCCGCCACGAAGACACCTTCATCACCCCGGAATTCTCCGAAGCCGTCATCAACAGCTACTGGGACACGGAGGAGTGCGCGACGGTCTACGCCCGCACGGCCTACCCGGAAGGGTTGAAGGCCCTGGCCGGCGTGGTGGACGGGGAGCCGCGGGTCGAGACGTTCGAGATTTCCAGTTCGACGTTCCGACAGATCACCGCGGACAGCCGCGAGGCGTTGCGAACTTCTCAACTGTGCGGGGGATGAGGCCGGTCTGATGTCTGAAATGTATAACAGCACGGGCCACGACGCAGTCAACTCGAAGAACGAGGAGCGCTGGCCGGGAGTGGATTCGAGGTTCCGGCTGGTCATGGTGGCGGCGCAGAGGAGCAAGCAACTCCAGCGCGGGGCCCGACCGCGCATCGGGGCCGACCCGGGGAGGCGTCGGAGCACCACCATCGCCCTCGAGGAGGTCAAGCTGGGTCTCGTGCCCTTCGTCAACAACACTAAGGAAGACCCGGCGATAAACAACGAGAGTCTGACGGGGCGGCCGGCGACGGGCGATGCGGATTGAAGGCTGGGAAGGATGGAGAAGTACTGCCCCAGTTGTGCGTGTACGCTGCGCGGGCTCCGGATGCGATGCCCCGACTGCCGCCGTTCGACCATCGGCTGGCTGCACGTCGCCCTCATCGCCGCCCTCGACGCGGCGGGTCTCATCTACCTGATGAGGCTCGTCTGACGCGGACGGAGCGGCGGCCGGGGAGCGCGCCCGCGCGACATCCCGGCGGCCGGCGAAACGGAAGAATGCTTACTGCCGAGGGTGACTGAGATGAGGGAGCTGCGGGTCTACGTCCGGCGCGCGGTCAGGGAAGCGCCCGGAGGGCAGTCGGTCTTCTACAGCCGGCGCGCCGACGGCCCGTTGTACCGCTGGCGCTATGAGGAGACGCCCGGCCGGTGGCGTTACGCGCGCGTGCGCCTCTCGAAGTTGACGCTGAGCGTGCTCTCGGTCGCGAGCTGGGACGCCGTCCCGACCGCGCTCCGAGACCGGCTCGGCGAACACTACCTCGAATAGCTCAGAGAGAAAGCGATGGTGAGCAGGGAATGGGTGGTAAAGGGCTCGTCAGCAGAGACGCGAAACACTACCTCGTCAGACGCCCGAACCAAGTCCTCTGGAAGAGGCTGAGCTGGAACCAGGTGCAGGCCGAGTTGCGCGAGCGCGGCTCCGGCGCGGACGAGGCGATGCTGTTCAGGGGCATCACGACCGACGACGGCACGGAGTACCGGGACATGTACGCCGACAGCCGGACGCGCGTGACCGAACACGGCGATTAGCTCGGACGGGGGGCGGGCGCCGGTGAGCACGTACGACGACTTCATCGAAAGACTTGCGGCCGCACTCGAAGACGAGGAAGGCCGCGAAGACTTTTTGGACTACCTGCAAAATCTCACGAGGGACGAGCTGGCCGAGCTGCTGGCCGAGGCGGAGAGGCGCGAGACCGGGGCGGAAGTTAATTAAGAGAGGCGGACCAAGATGAGCGCGAGCGAGAGACCGGAGAACGACACTGCGAGAGAGCCCGAAGAAGATAGAGAGCGGCGGCACACGGGGAACCTCGCCGACGAGAAGCACCCGACCCCGCTCTTCCTCAGAGGGAGGAGTGACGGGCGGCAGGGGAACGCCCAGGACGAGAAGGACGCGTCGGCGGAGTAGCTCGGCGCTCATCCGCCGGGCCGGGAACCCGCGGGCTGAAGGGGCCGGCGTGGGGAAGTAAGATGGCCGAGCAGGACGCAGGGATAAAAGTCGGCGACAGGGTCCGCGCCCGCGCCGGCGCCCACGAAGGCAAGGTGGGGACGGCGATGCGCGTGGTGACGACCCGCGACACGGAGCTGTCTTCCGACAACGTCCTGGTGGTCTTCCCCGCCGGCGAGGCCGATTACCTCGACGCGGGCGCTTTGGAGAAGGCCGAGAAGGGTGAAGAGTGACCTGAGCGCCGGGACGAGATGCCGACCCGCGCCCAGCGCGCCCTCCAGGGTTACCTTCAGTGCCGGCGCACCCTCCGCTCAGGCCCGCCCGTGGATGAGGCGGCGCATGCGGTCGGGGAAGAGCACGTCTATCTTCTGATTCTCGACCACCGCCGTCACCTCGCCCTGCCCGAAGACCGGGTGCGTCATGGACTGCCCCGCGCGGTATGTGTACGTGCGGTCGTACGGGGCCCCGGGGCTCGCGGCCGCGCGCGAAGTCGCCTCGCCGCCGGCCTTGAACCTGCTGCGCGTCCCGCACTTGGGGCAGCTCACGTGCGAGATGCGCCCGCCCTTCGTGACCGACGTCACGACGTGCCCGCGCTCCTCGCCGCACACCGCGCAGAACTTCTCCACCCGGTCGCCGCTCTGATGAATCTGCTCGTCCACAGGAACCTCCTCCGAAACTCAACGACACCCGTCAGTGACGCGAACTCTCACCCGCGCCCGTCGGGAGGGACGCTTCTGACGATAAAGCCCCGGACAGAGCTTGTGACTTGTCCGGGGCTTCTCGTTTACAGAGTCTCCGGCGAGCCGGAGAGGGCTACCAGCGCGACTCGCGGCCGCCGCCGCGGTTGCCGCCGTAGCCGCCGCGGCCGCCGCCGCCGCGGTTGCCGCGGTCTTCGCGCGGCCGGGCCTCGTTGACCGTCAGGCTGCGCCCGTTGACTTCCTTGCCGTTGAACTGGGAGATGGCCGCCTGGCCCTCCTCCTTGGAAGACATCTCGACGAAGCCGAAGCCGCGCGAGCGGCCCGTGTCGCGGTCCTCGACGACCGTCGCCGACTCGACCGTGCCGGCCTGCCCGAACAGCTCTTGCAGGTCGTTGCTGGAGGTCTGGAACGCGAGGTTGCCGACGTAAAGTTTCATGGACATGTGTGGTTGTACCTCCCCCGCCTCTGGCGGGGCGTCAGGAGAAGCTTCGAATCGGAGTGGCTTCGTCGGAACGGTCAGCAGCGAAGGACCTGCGTTCGGGTGCTCAGCGCGTGAGCGGCTTCTGAAGTTGAAAGTCAGCCCGCTCTCGAACCATCCAGAACGCCGCCGCCATACGAGGCGCGGGGGCGCATCACCGTCGATGCGCGAGAGAAGGAAGGACTTCATTAGGATGCACTACGTGCCCCGCCTGTTGCAACCGCCGGGGGAGTTTCTCGCCCGCGCGGGATGTCACCTTTGTGTGTCGGCCCGGCCGCGACGCGATGGAGCGGGTGCCTCAACCACCCTGGCCCCCGGCGCGCCCGCGATTCTCCTGTACGGTGGTTTGCACAGGTGGTATAGTGCTCCCGAACAACTCGCCCCCAGTCACCGGGATTGAGCTGAGTCTCCCTCCTTGTGCCCTCCGCGGTCTTGTTCCAACGACGACTGTGCGGAGGGGCGGCGTCGTCGAGCACCGTTCGACCCCGCAGGAAAGAAGAATGAAAATCTTACTCTACAACCCCGACAACGGGGTGACGCGTAACTTCATGCCGCACCTCTGGATGTTCCTCCTCCAGGCGCTCACCCCGCCGGGCCACGAGGTCATCCTCATAGACGGCAACGCGCGCGCGATGGACGAGCGGGAGCTGGTGCGCTTCGCGCGCGAGCAGGGCGTGGGGCTCGTCGGAATCGGCGCGATGACGCGGATGGTGGCGCGGGCCTACCGCTTCGCCGACGCGCTGCGCGCCGCCGGCATCCCCGTCGTGATGGGCGGGCCGCACGTCACCGAGGTGCCCGACGAAGCGCTCGGCCGCACGGGCGGGCAGCGCCACGCCGACGCGGTCGCCCTCGGCGAGGCCGACGAGACCTGGCCGCTCATCGTCGAGGACGCGGCGCGCGGGGAGTTGAAGGAGGTCTACCAGCCGGAGCGGGACGCCAAGGGCGCGGACAAGAAGCCTTCCCTGCAACCCTACCCGGTAATCCCCTGGGAGACGCTCGACCTCGAACAGTTCAGTCTCGTCCCCGGCTTCTTCCGCCCCTTCCTCTCGAAGCTGGGCGCCGGGTGGGGCAGCTTCCACGTCGTCCCCATCGAGACGGGCCGCGGCTGCCCCTACGGCTGCGAGTTCTGCACCGTGACGGGCTTCTTCGGCGACTCCATACGCTTCCGCACCAACGAGTCCGTGGTCGAAGAACTCCTCCGCCTGAAGGCGCGGGCGCGGCGCGAGCGCGGGCAGGTCGCCGTCTTCTTCATTGACGACAACCTCGCCATCAACGTCCGGCGCACGAAGTCGCTGCTGCGAGACATCATCGCCGCCGGCGCGCAACTGCCGTGGGTCGCGCAGATCAGCGCCAACCTGCTGCGCGACGAGGAGCTGTGCGACCTCATCGCCGAGTCGGGCGGCAGGTGGGTCTTCATCGGGATGGAGTCCATTGACCCGCAGAACATGGCCGACGTGAACAAGAACTTCAGCAAGCCCTCGGAGTACGGCGCGGTGCTCGAGCGGCTCGCGCGCCGCAACGTCTACGCCATCACGTCCTTCATCTTCGGCATGGACAACGACGTGCCGGGGGTCGCCGACCGGACTCTGCGGGAGATCGAGAGCTGGCCGCCGGGGCTGCCCGTCTTCGGGCAGCTCACGCCCTTCCCGGCCACCCCGCTCTACGAGCGGCTGGAGCGGGCCGGGCGGCTGGAGCGCCCCGAACACTGGCTCGACTTCGCGCCCTTCGTGATGGCCCACGCCCCCCTGAAGATGACGATCGAGGAGGCGCGCCTGGAGACGCGGCGGGCGTGGGAGGCGTCCTACAGCCCCGAGCGGAACGCGCGGGTGGTCGAGGCGCTCTCCGACCGCCCCCTCCAGTACCGCGTCAGCCACCTCGTCTCGCGCCTCTTCTTCCGCGGCATCTACTTCCCGCAGATGGGCCGGCGGGCCTGGCTGAAACTGATCGCTGACAACCGGCGGGTGATTTACAGGCTCGCGAAGGAAGCGGCCACCGAGTGGCGCAAAGCGCGGAGGAAGAGGGCTGACGTCTCGGTAGAGGCCCCCGCGTCCTAACTCCTCTCAGGCCGGTCGGCGCCTCCGGGTCCGGGCCGACCGCCCGGCCGGCCTCCGGCACAGACTGTCGGCCGCGGCGCGAGACCTCGCTTCTCTCGTTCTCAGGAGGGGGTGTCAGCGTGAATCTCGTCGAATACGTTTTTCGGGCGGCCCGAAATTCGGACGGCTGGTCGCGGCCCGCAATCCTGTACGAAGACCAGCGCCTCACCTACGAGCAGCTCTTCCGGCTGGTTAAAAAGTTCGCCGGGGCGCTGCGCGCCGTGGGCGTCGGGCCGGGCGACGCGGTCGCCATCGCGGCGGCCGACTGCCCGGAGTTCGTCATCTCGTTCCTGGGAGCCGCGGCCGCCGGCTCGGTCGCCGTCCCCGTCAGCACCATGGCGTCGCCGGCCGAACTCGAACACATCCTCGGCCACTGCGGCGCCAGGGCCGTCGTGATTACGCCCGACCAGGCGGGTAAGCTGCAAAGCGTCAGGGGCAATCTGCGCCGGCTCGAAACCGTGCTGCTCGTCGGCGGCGAGGGCGAAGGCGCGCGGAGCTTCGGCGACGCGGTCACCGGCGCGCCCGAGGCGGAGGTCGAGCCGGTCGGCGACGAGGCGACGGCCTTCATCCTTTACACGTCGGGCAGCACGGGCCGCCCGAAAGGGGCCGTCCACGTCCACCGCAACCTCCCTTTCACGGTCGAGGCGTTTTGCAGACACCTTCTGCGGGTCGGGCCTGAAGACAGGCTGTTCTCCTCCTCGAGACTCTTTTTCGCATACGGGCTCGGCAACAGCCTCTCCTTCCCGCTCGGTTCGGGCGCCGCCGCCGTCCTCTGTAAAGAGAGGCCGACGCCGCAGACGATCGCCGGCGTCTTCGAAAGGTATCGGCCGACCATCTTCTTCGGGGTGCCGGCCGTCTTCCGCGCGCTGCTCGAACACGCCTCGCGGGGCGCGGCCCTGGAGACGGGGTCGCTCAAGTTCTGCGTCTCGGCCGGCGAGAAGCTGCCCGCGCGAATCTTCCACGAGTGGAAGGGTCTGACCGGGCTCGACATCCTCGACGGCATCGGCTCGACCGAGATGCTTCACATGTTCATCTCCAACAGCCGGGAGGAGATCAGGGTCGGCAGCAGCGGCAGGGTCGTGCCGGGCTACGAGGCGAAGCTCACGGACGCTCCGGGGCGGGAGGTCGTCGGCGCGGGGACGGGCGACCTGTGGGTCAAGGGTCTGAGCGCGAGCATCGGCTACTGGATGGAGCCGGAGAAGACCGCCGCCGCCATGCGGGACGGCTGGGTGCGCACGGGAGACCTCTACCGGCGCGACGGGGAGGGTTACTACTGGTTCGAGGGGCGCGCCGACGACCTGTTCAAGGTCAAGGGGATGTGGGTGTCGCCGGTCGAGGTCGAAGAGGCGCTGCTCTCCTGCCCCGAAGTCTCGGAGGCGGCGGTCGTCCCGAGGGTGGACGAGGAGGGTTTGAACCGGGTCGTCGCTTACGTCGTGCTGAAGTCGAAGCAGCCCGCCGGGGCAGAGGCGGAAGGGAAGTTGAATTCGCACCTGAGCGCGCGCCTCCCGCCGTACAAGCGCCCGGCGGAGTTTCACTTCACCGACGCCCTGCCGCGCACGGCGACGGGAAAGCTACAGCGGTTCAAGCTCAGAGACAAGCCGGCCGAATCCTAGCGGCATGATGACAGACCGTCGGGAGTTGCTGCGAATCTTCGCCCTCGCCAACGAGTTTAAGGAAGGCGACTTACTCGTCGGCGGGACGCGCGACGAGTCCGCGCGGGCGGCGGCGCGTGCGGCGCTCGGCGCCGTCAGCCTCGGCGCGCTGGCCGGGGCCGCGCTGGCCGAAGACGGCGTGAGCGAGGCGCTCGCCGGCTCGCTCGACCGACGGCTCGCGGCGGAGACCTCACACCTGACCGTCGCCGAACTGAAGGCCATCCTGCTGGGCCGCGGCGGCGCGGACTGGGCGGGCCGCTACGCGGAAGGGCTTTCGAGCGAGGCCATCGCCGCGGTCGTGAAGCTGATGACGAACGAAGAGCTGTCGGCCGTCGCGCGTAAGCTCTTCAACCCGCTCCCCGGCGACGGCGTCGCCGTCGGCTCGCCGCAACACTTCGGCTCGCGCATCCAGCCGAACAGCCCCGGCGACGACGAGGAAGAAATCCTCTTCTCCGTCCTCGAAGGCCTCGCCTACGGCTGCGGCGACGTGATCCTCGGCGTCAACCCCGCGGGCGACGACGTGGAGACCATCATCCGACTCGAAGAACTCCTCCGCGCGCTGGTCGAGCGGCTGGGACTGCCGACGCGCTACTGCGTCCTCTCCGACATCGTCAAGCAGTCGAGCGCGCGCCGGCGCGTCCGCGTGGATGTCGGCTTCCAGAGTCTCGCCGGCACCTCGAAGGCGCTCGGCGGGATGGTCGGGATGGACGTTGCGGGCCTGCTCGACCTGGCGCGCGGCTTCGGCGGCCTCTACTTCGAGACGGGGCAGGGCTCCGAGGTCACGAACGGGGCGGCCGAGGGGCTGGACATGGTGACGCTCGAAGCGCGCTGCTACGGCGTGGCCCGCCACGTCCGGCGGCGCACGGGCGCGTGGATGATCGTCAACGACGTGGCGGGCTTCATCGGGCCGGAGGTCTTCCGCACGGGCGGGCAGCTCGTGCGCGCGTGCCTAGAGGACACCGTCATGGCGAAGCTCCACGGCCTGACGATGGGGCTCGACGTGTGCTCGACCTTCCACATGGGCATCGAGCCCGCGGAGCTTCGGCGGCTGACGAAGTTGATTGTCGAACGCGCCGCGCCCGCCTACCTCATGGCCGTGGCGGGCAACGCCGACCCGATGCTCGGCTACCTGACGACCTCCTTCCGCGAGCACCCCGCCCTGCGCCGGCAGGCCGGCAGGCAGATTTCCACGCCGATGCGGAAGCGCCTGACCGAGCTTGGCGTCATGGACGGGCGCGGGCTCCCGCGCGCCGACGCCGCGAGCGTCGCGGCCCTCTACGCGACTTACATGAAGGCGGGCGGCGACACGCGCTCGCCCGAGACGCTCGGCGAGGAGGGGGCGAGGAAACTCGCGGGGCTCTCCGGGCGCGGCTACGACCTCGGCCGGGGCCACGGCCCGGATTACGAACCGCCGCCCGAAGCCGAGGCGCGCCTGGAGGCGATCTACAGGCACGCGAGGCGCTCTCTCTACGCGACGCTCGACGACGCCGCCGTCAGAGACGTTTGCCCGCGCAGCCTGCGCGTCCGCACCGAAGCGCCCGACAGGGAGCAGTACCTCTCGCACCCGCCTTCGGGCGAGCGCCTCCGCGCCGAAGACGCGGCCCGCGTCGCCGCGCTCTACGCCTCGCGCCGCCCGCAGGTGCAGCTCGTCCTCTCCGACGGCCTGAACGCCGACGCCCTCAACGAGAACCTGCGCGCGGTCTTGCCGCGGCTGCGTCACGGGTTGGCGGGAGCCGGCCTCCACGTCGGCGAGGTGGACGTGGTGGTCACGAACGGGCGGGTGCGCGCGGGCTACCACGTCGGGGAACTGCTCGGAGTGGACGTGGTCGTCCACCTCATCGGGGAGCGTCCCGGAACGGGTCTGAACACGCTCTCGGCTTACCTCACCTACGGCCGCGACGCGGCGGGGCGGCTGCGCTGGAGCCCCGGCCTCGACCACGCGTGCACGACGGCCGTCTGCGGCATCCACCCGAGGGGGAAGCGGCCCGGCGCGGCGGTCGAAGAGATTTTAAGGTGCGTGTTGAGGATGTTCGAGGAGCGACGTTCCGGGATAGACCTTGGAAAGGCGTTCAGAGCTGATTACCGTTGAGTGTGCCGGGAGGCGGGTTCAACACAGAGGACGCGGGTTCAATTAAGAATTAAGAATTAAGAATTGCAATGCGCTTCATTCTTAATTCGTAATTCTTAATTCTTAATTGAATCCGTGTCCTCTGTGTTGAAATGAAGCCGCGCGACGCTCAACGGTAATTCGATATAAGAATCACCCCGTCTCGGTCATCGCTTGAGAATCCTTCGCAGCAGCCCTGAGAGCCACCTCAGGGCTGTCCGAAAAAATCCGTGCTTCGGCGGAGGGTCGCCCTGCTCGGTCTGCGCCTCGGCTTCGAGCGCGGTGAAGAACTGCGCGGCCATCATCTTGGCCGCGCCCTGGATCATCCGCTGGCCGACGCCGGCGAGCGTGCCGCCGACCTGCACGTCGCCCGCGTACTTGACGACGGTCACGCCGTCCCTCTCCTCCAGGTCGAGGTCGCCCGCCCCCTTCAAAAATCCGGGCTGCCCTTTGCCGTCAACCACGATGCGGTAGTGCGCGGGCGGGCGCAGGTCTTCGAGCCGGATGTTGCCGTTGAAGACGCCCTTGATCGAGCCGACGCCGGCCCGCAGCGTGGCGGCGTAGGCGTTCTCGCCGGTCTGCTCAAGGCGCTCGCAGCCCGGCAGGCACCTCCGCAAAACCTCCGGGTCGGTCAGAGCCCGCCAGACCCGCTCGCGCCCCGCGCGCAGCTCGTGTGTCCCCTCGATTTTCATAGGAAATGATGAATGATGAATGCGGCAGTGATGAATGTGGCGCGCGTTGACCCGTACCACTCAAGCCGCCTCATATGCATCATTCATCACTGCCGCATTCATCATTTAATCCTCCCCGCCGCCTCGGCCACGGCCCGCCGCGTGTAGACCTGTGCCAGGTGGCGTCTGTATTCGGCCGACGCGTAGATGTCGCCGTTCGCGTCAACGCCGTCCGCGGCGTGCGCGGCCGCCGCGGCTACGGTCTGCTCGTCGGGCGCGGCGCCGACCAGGGCGCTCTCGACCTGCGCGGCGCGGTAAGCCTTCGCGGCGACGCCCGTGACGCCTACCGCGGCGGACGAACACCTGCCTGCCCCGTCGAGCGTGAGGCTCACGGCGACGCCGACGACGGCGAACCCGGAGGCGGGGTGGTGCGCCTTCACGTAAGCCTGCCCGGCGCGCTCGGGCGCGGCCGGGAACCTTATCTCGCGCAGCACCTCGCCGGGGCCGAGCGCGGTGGTGAGCATGTCAACGAAGAAGTCTTCGGCCCGGATGACGCGCTCGCCCTGCGCGCTCACGGCGACCATCTCGGCGCCGAGCGCGATGACGGCCGCCGGCCAGTCCGCGGCCGGGTCGGCGTGCGCGAGGCTGCCGCCGATCGTCCCCTTGTTGCGCACCTGCACGTCGCCGATTGAGGCGGCGCACTCGGGCAGCAGCGGGCAGACCTCGCGCAGGCGCTCGCTCGCTTCGAGCTGGTAGTGCGTAGTCATCGCGCCGACGAGAACCCGCCCGCCCTCCTCGCGGATGTACGAGAGGTCTTTGAGGCGGCCGATGTCTATGAGCAGGGCGGGCTGCGCCAGCCGCAGCTTCATCGCGGGGATGAGGCTGTGCCCGCCGGCCAGAATCTTCGCGTCGTCGGCGTGCTCGGCCAGGAGCGCCACCGCCTCGTCGAGCGTCGCGGGCGCGACGTAATCGAACTGTGCCGGGATCATCTCTTCCTCCTCCGGAGGGGTGATAGGTGATGGGTGATGGGTGATAGGACAAATCCGTCTCTTGTTGTATCACCTGTCACCCATCACCTATCACTGCTTGTTGATTATCCGCCAGACCGTCTCCGGCCTGATCGGCATGTCGAGGTGGCGCACGCCGAGGGGCGAGAGGGCGTCGACGACGGCGTTGACGATGGCCGGGGTCGCGCCGATGGTGCCGGCCTCGCCGACGCCCTTGACGCCCATCGGGTTCACGTCCGTCGGCGTCTCCGTCCGGTCGAGCTCGAACCAGGGGATCATCCTCGCCCGCGGCACGGCGTAGTCCATCAGCGTCCCCGTCACGAGCTGCCCCTGCTCGTCGTAGACGACCTCCTCGTAGAGCGCCTGCCCGATGGACTGGACGATGCCGCCGTGCACCTGCCCGTCTACGAGCATCGGGTTGATGACGCGCCCGCAGTCGTCCACCGCGACGTAGCGCCGGAGTTCGACCTCGCCCGTCTCCCGGTCTACCTCGACGACGGCGACGTGCGTGCCGAAGGGGAAGGTGAAGTTCTTCGGCTCGAAGAAATAGGTCGCGGAGAGGCCCGGCTCCGTGTCGGGCGGGAGTTCTTTGCCCAGATGGGCCGCGAGCGCGACCTCTTGAATCGTGACGCTCTTGCGTTCGGGCTCAGGCTCGGGCAGGGCGCCCGCCGGGTCCTGGCCCGCGGGCAGCACGGGCTCGGGCACCTGCGTCGGGTCACCCCCCGCGGCGGCGGCCTTCTTCGCGCCCTTCATCGTGAACTTGCCTTCGGCGAAGGCGACCGCCGAGGCGTCCGTCCCGAGCATGTGCGCGGCGATCTTGCCGGCCTTCTCCTTGAGCCTCTCGATGGCGACGTAGACGGCCGTGCCGCCGACGGCGGTCGCGCGGCTGCCGAAAGTCCCTATCCCGTACTGCACGATAGAAGTGTCGCCGTGGATGACGGTCACGTCACCGAGATCAACTCCGAGTTCGTCGGCCGCCAACTGCGCGAACGAAGTCTCCTGGCCCTGGCCGTGCGGCGACGCGCCCGTCAGGACGGTGACTTTGCCGGTCGGCTCGATGCGGACGGTGGCGCTCTCCCAGCCGCCCGCGGGCATCGCCTGCGAGGGGCCGAGCGCGCAAATCTCGACGTAGGTCGAGACGCCTATGCCGACCAGCCGACCCTCCTCGCGCGCGGCCCTTTGCTCCTCGCGCAAGCGTTCGTAGCCGGCGTTCTCCAGCGCCTTCGAGAGCGCGCCCTCGTAGTTGCCGCTGTCGTAGAAGAGCCCGGTCGCGGTCTTGAAAGGGAACTCTTCCGGGGCGGGGAAGTTCCGGCGCCGGACTTCGACGGGGTCGAGGCCGAGTTCGTCGGCGACCAAGTCCAGCGCCCGCTCGACGACGTAGGTCGCCTCGGGGCGGCCCGCGCCGCGGTAGGCGTCGGTCGCCATCTTGTTGGTGAAGACGGCCGTGACGTTGATCTGGATCGCCGGAATCTTGTAGCAGCCCGAGAGCATCAGCCCCGTGAGCGTCGGGATGGCGGGCGTGAGCAGCTGGAGGTACGCGCCGAGGTCGGCGGTGACGTTGTAGCGCAGCCCCGTCAGCGTGCCGTCATTCTTACACCCGATCTCGATCTCGCCGACTTGGCCGCGCCCGTGGATCGTCGCCTGCATGTTCTCGCGCCGCGTCTCGATCCACTTGACGGGCCGGCCGAGCTGCATCGAAATCCAGCCGAGCAGCGCCTCCTCGGCGTAGACGTTCAGCTTCGAGCCGAAGCCGCCGCCGACCTCCGGCGTGATGACGCGCAGGCGGTTCTCGGGGACGCCGATCATCAGGGCGAGCTGGGTGCGGAGCAGGTGCGGGATCTGTGTCGAAGACCAGACGGTCAGCTCCTGCTCGCCCGGCAGGTAGCGCGCCAGCACCCCGCGCGGCTCCATCGCCACGGGCGCGAGCCGCTGGTTGAGGATGCGCTGGCGGACGACGCGGTCGGCCGAGGCGAGCGCCGCCTCGATGTCGCCCTCGCCCGCCGTGAGCCGGTAGGCGACGTTCGAGCCGAACTGTTCGTGGATGACCGGGCCGCCGTCTTTGGCCGCCTCCTCCGGGTCGGTGACGGCGGGCAGGTCTTCGTAGTCTACCGTGACGAGTTCGGCCGCGTCGCGCGCGGCGTAAGCGTCCGCGGCGACGACGCAGGCGACGGGGTGGCCGACGAAGTAGACCTTGTCGGCGGCGAGGACTCTGTGGTCGGGCACCTTCAAGTCGGGCAGGTTGCCGGCGCACGGCACGGGCCCTACCTTCCCGGCCACGTCCTTGCCCGTGTAGACGGCGACGACGCCCGGCGCTTTCAAAGCCTCGGCCGCGTCCACGCCCGCGACGCGCGCGTGCGCGTAAATCGAGCGCACGAACGCCACGTGCAGGGTGTCGGGCAGGCGGATGTCGTCCACGTAATGCGCCAGCCCCTGAATCAAACGCGGGTCTTCGGTGCGCTTCACGCGCTCTCCGACGTACTTGCCCATAAGACCTCCAAAAAACAGTCTCAAGTCTTGAGTCTCAAGTCTCAAGTCAAAGGCGAGTTCTTGTTTTGACTCCGGACTTGAGACTTGAGACTTAAGACTTTTTTGCCGCGTACTCGACGGCTTCGACGATGTGTTGGTAGCCGGTGCAGCGGCAGAGATTGCCTTCGAGGCCGTGGCGTATCTCTTCCCTGGACGGGTTCGGGTTGCGCTCCAGGAGTTGCGCGGCGGCCATGATCATCCCTGGCGTGCAGTAGCCGCATTGCAGCCCGTGCCGCTCCCAGAACCCCTCCTGCACGGGGTGCAGCTCGCCGCCGCCGGCCAGCCCCTCGATGGTGGTCACTTCGGCGCCGTCGGCCTGGACGGCGAGCAGCGTACACGACTTGACGGCCTGGCCGTCAACCATAACGGTACACGCGCCGCACAGGCTGGTCTCGCACCCGACGTGCGTGCCCGTCAGGCCGAGCACGTCCCTCAGGTAATGCACGAGCAACAGCCGCGGCTCGACCTCGTGGTGGCGGGTCGTCCCATTCACGTTGATGCTGACGGCCTTTCTCATAAGCACGCCTCACTTCCCTGAAAATTCAGACGGGCAATGAATGTGACGTGAGGAGTCTCTCAAACCAAACCAGGGCACCTGGAATTTATCTCTTCGGCAGATGCTTCTATGCGAAATTCGGCCTAAAGTCAACAGCCTCTTATCACAGAGTTACTATTCTCCCCCGCCACCAACCTTCCCCTCCGGCCGGGGCGGTCCACGAGGCGGCGGCGGGCGTCGGCCGGCGGTCTCGGGCGGGGAACGCCGGCCCGGCGCGCTAGCCCAGGAGTTTGAAGGCTCTGGCGCGTTCGCTGGCCTGGGTGCGGTTGTGCACGTCGAGCTTCTGGTAGATGTTGCTCATGTGGCGCTTGACCGTGCCCGCGGAGATGAAAAGCTTGTCCGCGATCTCCTGATTCGAAAGCCCCCGCGCCACGTGCCGCAAGACTTCCAGCTCGCGCTCACTCAGGGGGTCGTTGACGTACCACCAGGGCAGCTCGGGGGTTTCGGCGGGCGTCGGCTGTGTCGTTTGAACCTGCGCGGGCGGCCTGAACGCCTCGTTGAGTTTGACGACGTAGCGCAGCAGCCCCGGCCTCTCCGCCTCCCACCTCTTCCCGTTCTCTTTGAGCGACTGGAGGAGGAGCTTCGACAGAGCCTCTCCCTCGTCAACGAAGGTGCGGACGTAAGACTCGGGCTCGGCCAGCACCAGGGCCTGCTCCAGAGCCTCCGCCGCCTCCGCCGCTCGTGACAGGGCTTGGTGCGCGAGCGCCCGCAGGATCAGGAGCTCGACGAGGACCCGGCCCCTGGCCCCCTCTTCCGCCGCGCGTTGCAGGCGCGCGAGGAGCGGCAACGCCTCCGCGGCCCTCCCCGTCGCGAGCAGCCACCGGGCGAAGGTCATGTGCGGGAGTTCTTCGAGGAAGTCGGGCTCGTCTCCGGGGCCGAGTCCGCAGGTCTCCGCCCAGCGGCTGACGAAAGGCAGGTCGCCGCGGCGGAGGTGAAATAAAGCCTGCAAGGCCCGCTGCTGCCCGAGCATCACCTCGTTGCCGAGCTTCTTCACGCGGCGCACGCCGCCCTCGAGCACCGACTCGGCCTGCTGCGCCTCGCCGCTCATTTCCAACATCGTGGCGAGGCTTTTCAGGTTCTCGGTGACGAACATCATGTAGCCGACGCCGGCCGTCTGCTGGAAAAGAGTCAGCGCCTCGTCGAGGTGTATCTTGGCCGTCTCCGGGTCGCCCCACTCGCGGTGGAGGCTGTAGAGCAGGCTGTGCGGGTAGATGAGGGTCTCGGAATAATGGCGGCTCTGCTCGGTGGCGAGCCGGATGGCGCCGCGCAGGTCTTCGGCCGCCTCGCGTAAGCGCCCCTGCATGGCGCGGATGTAGCCGAGCGAGGTCAGCCCCCATATCTCGAAAACGGTGTGCTCGGCCTCCTGGTAGACGGGCATGGCTTCGAGCACCGTCCGCTCGCTGACCTTCATGTCCCCTTGCAGGCAGGCGCAGCGCACCCGTGTGTGCATGACCGCGGCTTGTTGTTTGAGGTCGCCGGGCGGCACCGACTCGGCCGCCTTCCGGCTGAACTCGCACGCCTTCCCCACGTCGCCGCGGGAGATGGCGAGGAAGCAGCGCGAAGTCCAGACGGTCGTGATGAGGCGGCGGCGCAGCTCCTCTGGCTCCGCCGCCTCGATGATCTGCAGATACTTCTCGACCTTGTCGAACTCCGCCTTGTAAAGCAGCGTCGGGACGTACCAGAAGCAGAGCACCGGGCGGGGCTTGAGCGCCGTCTCGGGGATGATTTCGATCCAGTGCTTCAACTGCTCGAACTTGCCGAGGGCCAACTGCTTGTAACCTATCGGCTCGATCAGGTTGAGGGCGCGCTCCCAGTCCTGCGCCGCCAGGGCGTAGCTGATCGCCTCGTCCGTCAGCCCGTTCTGTTCACACCACACGCTCGCTTTCGTTTGCAGCTCGGCGACCAGGCCCGGCTCTTTCTGCTTGAGCTTCAGGCGCAGGAGGTCTGAGAAGAGGTGGTGGTAACGGAACCAGTTGCCTTTACTGTCGAGCGGGACGAGGAACAGGTTGGCGCGCTCTAAGTGGGCCAGCATCTCCTGCCCGCCGCCGCCGCCGAGGGTGAGCGCGTCGCAGAGCGGGCCGCTCAGGCGCTGGAGGACCGAAGTCCGCAGCAGAAAATCCAGAACCCCTTCGGGCTGCCGGTTCAAGACCTCCTCCAGAAGGTAGTCCAGGATGAAGCGGTTGTCGCCGGCGAAGTCCCGCACCAGCTCGGACTTCTGCTCCCGCCCCTGGAGGCTGAGCGCGGACAGCTGCAGCCCCGTGATCCAGCCCTCGGTCCTCTCCTCCAGCGCGAGCACGTCGTCGGAGTCCAGACCGAGCCTCATCACGTCGTTCAGGAAGCTCTCGGCCTCCGCCTCGTCGAACCGCAGGTCGGCGGCCCGTATCTCTTTCAACTCGCCGCGGGCGCGGAGCCGCGCGAGTGGGATGGGCGGGTCGCTGCGGCTCACGACCAGGGCGTGGGCGTGCGGCGGGAGCCGCTCGACGAGGAAGCTGAGGGACTCGTGCAGCGCCGGGTTCGTGATGACGTGGTAGTCGTCGAAGGCCAGCACGAACTCCGTCTCGCGCTCGTTGACCTCGTAGAGCAGCGAGGTCAGAACCGCCTTCAGGGGCGGCGCGGGGGCCGCCTGCATCAGCACCGACGTCTCGCCGACCAGGCCCTGATCCACCGTTTGCAGGGCGGCGACGAGGTAGTCGAGGAAGCGGGTCGGCTCGTTGTCCTCCTCGTCGAGCGAGAGCCACGCCAGCGGCGTCGCGCCCTCCCGGCGCCACGCCGCGACCAGCGAGGTCTTGCCGAAACCGGCCGGCGCCGAGATGAGCGTCAGCCGGCCCCGCAGTCCTTCACTCAACTGTTCGAGGAGCCGCGGGCGCTCGACGAGGCTCTGCCTGACCGGCGGCAGGTAGAGCTTCGTGCCGAGCCTCGGGCCGCCCGAGCCGGTCTGTCTGTTTGGCTGCGGACTCATAACGGCTCCTTACGGGGTGGCCGGCTGGTCAAAGGAGTCTCCGCCCGCGGTTCGTAAGAGTCGGACGCCCTGGCGTTAAGTGACGCGCGTGGTTTCTGCCCTCCGGCACACCGCCCGGACACGCCCGCGGCGAGGGGAAAGTGCTTGGGCACGGCTGGGTTTGCGCCGCAGGATAGTCGAAAAGCGCGCCCCGATTCAACCCCGACCGAAGGCCCCGGCCCGCGCCCGCCGGGATTCCGAATACACCCTCGGAATGTATCTTTCGGGCTATGCGGCTACACCCTCCGATTACTTATCTTCACCCTGCTCGAAAGTGGCCGGACGGGAGAGGAGACGGCCGCCGCGTTCGGAATGCTTGGAGGATGAAAGGTGGGAGCCATGAGACGGCACGTTTTGATCTACCGGCAAATCAGGCTCGTGACGGAAATCTTATTCGCCGTCGTCGTGCTCGCCGCGCGGGCCCTGCTCGCGCCCGAGGATTGGCGGCGGCAGTTCGGACAGGCTCGGACGGGAGGAGGGCGGGGCGGTGCGCTGTGATGTGCAAGCGGGCCGACTTGACGCCTCCCGCGAGAGCGGAGGCAATCAGACGAAAAGGAGAGGACTCATGAACACACTTCGTACCCTGATGTGCGGCGGCCTGTTGCTGCTGTGCACCGGCGCCGCCACGGCGCAGACCGTCCAGACGGACTACGACCGCTCTTTCAACCTCGCCGCGCTCAAGACCTTCGACTTCTACCGGCAGGACCGGAGGCCGGACGACCCGCTGGCCGCCAGCCCGCTCAACGAGCGCCGCATTAACAGCGCGCTCGACGCGCAGCTCAAGGCCGTCGGCTTCAGCCGCGCCGCCGCCGGGCAGGCCGACTTCATGGTCGCCTACTTCGTGACCACCCAGAGGGGTCTCGACATCCAGGACAACCGCTGGGGCCTGCTCGGGCGGCGCGGCAGCATCAACGTGGAGCAGGTGACGGAAGGCACGCTGGTCGTCGTCTTCGTTGACCGCGCGACGCGGCAGGAGGTCTGGCGCGGTTACGCCACGGGCACGATAGACCCGAAAGACCTTGAGAAGGACGTTAACAAGGGCGTCGCCAAGCTCGTGCAGAAGTTCGTCAAGGATCAGGCCGGGAGGAAGTAACAGGGGGACGCTTTTGACAGGGGACTTCGACTACGAGCGGGCGCGCCGGTAGCGAAAGCTCACGGCCGGAAGGGGCATGGCCCGCAGGCGCGCGCCGGGCCATGCGCTTAACCGAGGACGCATAAGACGGAGGTAATACATGAAGCTCATCGCGTCAAGACTCGCAATCATGCTGCTCGCCGCCTGCTGCGCGGCGGCCGCCGCCCAGGCCCAGACCGGGGCCGGCGGCCAGCGCGCCCCCGTCGTCACCGACGAGGGCTGGCCGCGCAAGTTCGCCAGCGGCCCGAACTCTTTCTCGGTCTACCAACCCCAGGTCGAGCGGTGGGAAGGCAACCGTTTCGAGGCCCGCGCGGCGGTCGCCGTCGCCGAGGGCCAGACCAATCAGACCGCTTACGGCGTCATCTGGTTCGCCGCGCGCACGGAGGTTGACAAGGTCAACCGGCTGGTGACGATGACCGACTTCCGGATCACGAAGGTCAACTTCCCGACCGCCCCCGACAGGGCGGCCCGCTACCAGGAACTCCTGCAGCAGCGCGTGCCCGCGGCGGGCCAGTTGATCGCGCTCGACCGCCTCCTGTCCGACATGGCTCTCGCGCGGGCCGAAGACCGCGACGCGGGCCACCAGCTCCGGAACGACCCGCCGCAAATCTTCTTCAGCACCCGCCCGGCGATTCTCGTCTTGATTGACGGCGCGCCGGTCCTGCGCCCGGTCGCGGGCACAGGGCTGCGGCGCGTCATCAACACGCGCGTGCTCCTCGTGCGCGACGAAGCCGAGGGTAAGTTCTACCTGCACCTGATGGACGGCTGGCTGGAGGCCGACTCGGTCGAGGGGCCGTGGGCCGTCGCCCGGCAGACTCCGGACGGCTTGAAGCAGGCGCTGCAGTCCGCGGGCGCGGGCCGGCAGGTTGATCTGCTCGACGGCTCGGCCGCCGGGGCCGCGTCGCCGAAGCCTTCGGTGAAGGAGGCCGCGGCGGCGGACGCCGTCCCGACCGTGTACGTGAGCACGGAGCCGGCCGAGCTGCTCCAGGCCCACGGCGAATTGCAGGCCGCGGCCGTCGGCGGCACCTCGCTCCTCTACGTCGTGAACACCGAGAACGACATCTTCCTCGACACGTCCACGGGCGCTCATTACGTCCTGATTTCGGGGCGCTGGTTCCGCGCGCCCTCGCTGAAAGGCCCCTGGGAGTACGTCCCCGGCGCGGGCCTGCCGGCCGACTTCGCGCGCATCCCGCCCGCGCACCCGAAGGCCGACGTGCTCGTCTCGGTGCCGGGCACGCCGCAGGCGCGCGAGGCCTTAATCGCCAACCAGATTCCGCAGACCGCGACCATCGCGCGCGGCGCGACCCGCCTGACGGTCGTCTACGACGGCCGGCCGCAGTTCAAGGCAATCGAGGGGACGCCGCTCCTCTACGCGGTCAACACGCCGACGCCGGTCATCGCGGTCGAGGGGCGCGGCTACTTCGCGGTGCAGGACGGCGTCTGGTTCGTGGCCGCCGCGCCCGAAGGGCCTTGGGCCGTCGCGGACTCCGTCCCGGCGGTCGTCTACACCATCCCGCCGAGTTCGCCCGTGCATTACGTGACCTACGTCAAGGTCTACGGCGCGACGCCCGAGGCGGTCTACGTCGGCTACACGCCCGGCTACTACGGGACGGTCGTCTCCTCCGAGAAGGTCGTGGTCTACGGCGCGGGCTGGACGTACCCGCCCTACATCGGCGCCTACTGGTACGGTGTGCCGTGGACGTACGGCTACGGGGTCGGCTTCGCCTGGAGCGTCACCGGCGGCTGGGCCTTGGCCTACGGCGTCGGTTACGCGTGGAGTGACTACTACTACCCGGCCCCCTGGTACGGCTCGGTCACTTGGGGGCGCGCGGGCTACGGCTGGGGCGGGGCGGCGGCCAACGTCTACGGCACCTGGGGCAACGTCGCCTACGCCGGGACGCTTGCCGCCTGGGCCAACCCTCACACGGGTAATTACGGCCGCGGCGGCGCCGTCTCCGGCGTCAACACGGCGACGGGCACGAGGTTCAACGGCCGCGCCGGCATCAACACCAACGTCTACACCGGCACGACCGTCGCCCGCGCGGGCGGCGTCGCCTACAACCCTAACACCGGCCGAGTCGCCGCGGGCCAGGCCGGGGCCGTCACCAACGCTTACACGGGCAACGGCGCCGCCGGCGCGAGGGGCGTGAGCTACAACCCGCAGACGGGCGTGATTCACGGCGGCGCGGCGGGCGCCGTACGCAACGGGGCGACGGGGCAGACGGCCGCCGGGGCCGGCGGCTTCGCCTACAACACCAGGACCGGGACGGGCGTCGCCGTCGGGAACAACAACGTCTACGCGGGCCGGGACGGCAACGTCTACCGCTACAACCAGTCGGGCGGTTTGCAGCAGCACACGAGCGGCGGCTGGCAGTCGGTCAACCGGCCGGCCGACGCGCGCAGCTTCCAGAACCTCCAGTCCGCGCGCGGCACGGGCCAAATGCGCTGGGACAACTTCCGCGCGTCGGGCGGCGGCGGCCGATTCGCCGGAGGCGGCGGCCGAAGGTTCGCCGGGGGCGGCGGCTTCCGCGGCGGCGGCCGACGCCGTTAACACAAATGATGAATGCGGAATGATGAATGATGAATGGAAGACAAGTCGTCAGTCATCAGTCATCAGTTATCGGTGAGACATCGCTTTTACTGATAACTGAAAACTGATAACTGAAAACTAATTCATCATTCCGCATTCCGCATTCATCATTTTCTTTATATAATCCCTCCCCCGCGCAGTTCTGCAATAAAGGAGAGGATTCCCCCCGTGATCCGCCTCGTTGAATTCCCGCCGTCAGTCACCCACGCCGAGCCCCCCGCGCGCCATGAACTATGAACTCAGACCTCTGGGCAGGGACTCGGTGTCGGTCGCCGGCGACGGGCAGCCGGCGGGAGGCGACGGGGGTCGGTCGCGTCTGCTGCTGGAGATCAGCAACGCGGTGGTCTCCGAACTCGAGCTCGAAGGGCTGCTCAGGGCCATCTTCGACTGCCTCAGACAGGTCTTCCGGCAGACCACCGCGGCGACGATCTCCATCTACGACCCGGAGAGTGACCAGCTCAGGGTTCACGTCCTCCACTCGCCCCAGCCCGAGACCTTCCGCGAGGGGATGCCCATCCAGCTCGAAGGCACGCCGAGCGGCCTCGCCTTCACCTCGCGCCGGGCGGTCTTGATTCACCGTTTAAGCCTGGAGGATTTCCCCGACCCTCTCATAAAAAGAGCTTTCGCGGACGGCGTCAGGTCGGGGTGCAGCGTGCCGCTCGTCTCGCACGACCGCGTGCTCGGCACCATCACCGTCGGCGCTTCGAGGGAGGCGGCCTATTCGGCCGAGGACGCGGAGCTGTTGACGGAGGTCGCGCGGCAGGTCGCCATGCCGGTGGAGAACGCGCTCAACTACCGCCGGGCGGAGCGCGAGCGCGACCGCGCCCGGCTGGTGCTCGAAGCCAGCAACGCCATCGTCTCGAACCTCGACCTGCGCGACCTGCTCGTCTCCACCTCCGCCTGCCTGCGCAAGTATTTCAAGCACGACTTCCTCGGCCTCTCCCTCTACGACGAGGAGACCGGCCAGTTGCGGCTGCACGCGCTCGACACGCTGCCCGACGGCCGCTTCATCGAAGACGGCGCCCCGATACCGATGGAGGGGACGCCGGCCGGGCTGGCCTTCGCCTCGCGCCGGCCGGTCGTGCGCGACCGCCTGAGCGTCGAGGAGTTCCCCGCGGAGACGGTGAGGATGGCGTGCGAGTCCGGGCTGAGGTCGGGCTGCGCCATCCCGCTCATCTCGCGCGAGCGGGTGCTCGGCGTGGTGGCCGTGGCGAGCCGCCGCGAGGCGGCCTTCACGCGCGAGGACGTGGAGCTGCTCCAGCACATCGCCAACGAGGTCGCCGTCGCGGTCGAGAACGTCCTCCAGTACCGCGAGATCGCGGCCCTTAAGAACAAGCTCGCGCGCGAGAAGCTCTACCTCGAAGAGGAGATTCAGACCGAGTACAACTTCGCCGAGATCGTCGGGCAGAGCGCCGCCCTCAAGAGGGTCCTGCACCAGGCGGCGACCGTCGCGCCGACCGACTCGGTCGTCCTCATCTGCGGCGAGACCGGCACCGGCAAGGAACTGATCGCCCGCGCCATCCACAACCTGAGCGGGCGGCGCGCGCGCACGCTCGTCAAGCTCAACTGCGCGGCCATCCCGACGGGGCTCCTCGAATCCGAACTCTTCGGCCACGAGAAGGGGGCCTTCACCGGGGCCATCGCGCAGCGCGTCGGCCGCTTCGAGCTGGCCCACCAGGGGACGCTCCTTTTAGACGAGGTCGGCGAGATTCCGCTGGAGTTGCAGCCGAAGCTTTTGCGCGTCCTCCAGGAGCGGGAGTTCGAGCGGCTGGGGAGCAGCCGCACCGTCCGCGTGGACGCGCGCCTCATCGCCGCCACGAACTGCGACCTCCGGCAGATGGTCTCCGAAAAGAGGTTCCGCCCCGACCTCTTCTACCGCCTCAACGTCTTCCCCGTCGTCGTCCCGCCCCTGCGCGAGCGCGCCGAGGACATCCCGCTCCTCGTCGGCTACTTCGCGCAGAAGCACGCGCGCCGGATGAACAAGCAGGTCGAGAGCGTCCCGGCCGAGGCCATGCGTGCCCTCTGCGACTACCACTGGCCGGGCAACGTCCGCGAGCTGGAGAACTTCATCGAGCGCGCCTGCATCCTCTCGAACGGGCCGGAGCTGACCGCCCCGCTCGCGGAGCTGAGACCGCCGGCCGGCGCGGGCGGGGCGGCCGCCGCGGGCAGGCTGCTCCCGCTGGAGGAGGTCGAGCGCGCCCACATCGAAGAGGTTCTGCGGCACACGGGCGGGGCCGTCGCGGGGCGCGGCGGCGCGGCGGAGATTCTGGGCCTCCCGGCCTCGACGCTGCGCGCGCGCATCAAAAAGCTCGGCGTGAAATCAAACTAAAAGACTTCCTTTTCGCCCGCGCCCGCCCTGACGGAGACGAGCACGAGACCGAAGTCGCGCACGCGGGCCAGCAGGCCGTGCAGGGCCGCCTGGTCGGCCACGAAGCCCGAAATCGTCGTCACCTCGTCGGCCGGCGCGACGGCCATCCCGTCAAACAGCGCCGCACCCCAGGCGTCGAGGCGGCCCTTCACTCGAATCTCGTAGAACGCTTTGTCTGTTTCCTGGTTCCTGCTCATGTCCTCACAACCTTTTCGGTAGTCTCCGTAAGCCTCACCCTCCGCATCCCGGCGGCCGCGTGCGGCCGCTTTCGTGAAGAGAATACGAGCGGTTCGGGTGTAGCGTCGTGCGCCGAAAGATGTATTTCGCGGATGTAAATCCGCCCGCCGGCCCGAAACCCTTCCCGCTACACCCCGAAATGTGCCTTTCGGGATATGCGACTACACCCGCCGGTCGCTTATCTTCACGCCGTCTTTGAACGGTAAGGCGAACGTCGCCGGGTCGGGTTGATAAAGGATGAGCGGAAACATTCCCGGCCCGGAAGGCCGGGGCCGGGAAGGGAGGCGCTTTATGAGGATATTTCGCACGCTGTGGGTCCTGGGCCTGATGCTCGCGGCCGGCGGCACGGCCTTCGGGCAGAAGGTGACCAGCTCGTACGACAGGGACTACGGCCTTTCCAGGCTCGGGATATACGAGTTCGCGGCTCACGAAAGGGTCGCTTCAGACCCGCTGGCGGCCGACACGCTGATGGAGCAGAAGGTGAAGGACGCGCTCGAAGACGCGTTGCAGAGGAAAGGCTACCACCCTTCGTCCGAAGGGGTGCCGCCGCACTTCCTCGTCTCCTTCCACGCCGCGGCCAGAGACAAGACGGACGAGCGCGGCCTGGGGAGGAGTTACGTCCAGGGCACGCTGATCGTTGACTTCCTCGACGCCGAGACGGGGAGGCTCGTCTGGCGCGGCATCGCGACCGGCATGGTCGGGGCCGAGGCGGTTGACCTGCGTCTCGCCGAGGAGCAGGTCGAGCGGGCGGCGGAGTTGTTGATGGAACAGTTCGGCCGCGACCTGCTCGGGTTCTGAAGTTTTCGGCCGAGGCGAGAAGGGAGACGGCGAATGCATCCGGCAATCGGCACCGACCGCACGGCCGAGACCAGAAGCCACGGCGCCCGGCACCAAATATGGTGCCCGACGCCAAATATGGTGCCGGGCCGCCGCCCGCCGCTCCCCGCCCGCCTCCCCGGCCGCTCCGGCTACGGCCTTCGCCCGCAACCCCTTAGCCCCGCCGGCCGGCCCGCCGGCGCGGCCCCGCGATTGCGCAGGGGCGGAGGGCCGAGGCGTTCGGCGGCGGGAGTTTTCGGGGCGGCCCTGCGGGCGACGGGCGGGAAGCGATGACGACGCGCATTACACAAATCGAGGAGCTGAACGGCCGCGGCGCCGTGCTGAAGGTCGAAGGCTCTTTAACGCTCGAAGACGCCCGGCTGCTCGAGAAGGTCTGCCGCGAGCTGCGCGAGCGCCGAGGGCGCGGCGTCCGGATCAACGTCGCGGGCCTGAGCTTCCTCGACGACGAGAGCGCCTCGCTGCTGTGCCGCCTGAAGGGGCTGCCCGGCGTGGAGCTGGAGGGCGCGCACCTCTTCGTCATGGAGGTCATCGAGCGGGCCGGGAGGGACGGGACGGCCGAATCCTGAAACGGCCGCGCGGGGAACTCTCCGACCGGGGTCAACAGTTGTCGGGCCGTTAACACTTGAGGTGACGAACCATGAGCACCAGGACAACACTCGTCAGCGTTCTGTTGATTCTCCTGTGCGGCGCTGAGCCGGCGCGGGGCCAGCAGCCGGCGGCGCTGATCGCCGAGACGCCCGCCGCCGGGCCGCCCGTCGCCGAGCCGCTGACGCTCGAAGGCGCCATCGCCCTCGCGCTGGAGGCTAACTTCCCCCTGCGCAGCGCCCGGCTGGAGGCGGAGAAGTACGACGACCGCCTGGCGGCGCTGCGGACGCGGCGGCTGCCCTCCTTCAAGGTCACGGCCCTCGTCACGCAGCCGCTCACGCGGACGGAGTTCAAGTTCGAGAAGGGCGCCTTCGGGACGTTCCCCGAGACCGGCCCCATCCCCGACGAGGAGACCTCCATCGCTTCGTCCATGAAGCCCTCGGCGCTCCTGTCGGGGCAGGTGACGCAGCCGCTCTCGCAGCTCCGCCGGATCAACCTGAGCATCAGGCAGGCGGAGGTCAGCCGCGAGATGAGCCGCGAAGACCTGCGGCTCAAGCGGCAGTCGGTGGTCAACGAGGTAAAGCGCGCCTACTACGCGGCCCTCCAGACGCAGAGCGCCTTCGCCAACGCCGAGGCCCAGATCAAGCTCTACCGCGAGCTCGACCGCGTCACCGAGCTGTACGTGCTGCAGCGGGTCGCGCTCAAGCCCGACCACATGGAAGTCCAGACCAAGCTGGCCCGCGCCGAGTACGAGCTGCTGTCGCTGCGAAACCTCCTGGCCTCGCAGAAGGAGCAGCTCAACCACCTGCTCGGGCGCGACGTGGCGACCGAGTTCGCCGTCCTCGACGGGCAGGACATGGCCGAGTACGCGATGCGCGAGACCGACCTCGCCGCCGCGCGCCGGCGGGCGCTCGACCAGCGCCCCGAGATCAGCGCGGCGCGCCTGAAGCTGAGGTACGCGCAGTACGACCGGCGGATCAAGAAGTCCGAGTACATCCCCGACGTGAGCTTAAGCCTGAACTACCTCGCGCCCATCGGCTACCCGAGCATCGTGCCGAAGAACGTCGCCGGCGTCGGCGTCCAGGTCGAGTGGGAGGTCTTCGACTGGGGCAAGAAGCGGCGGGAGCTGGCCGAGAAGTCGCTCGCCGTCGAGCAGGCCGACAACTCCGTGCGCGAGGCCGAGAGCGCGGTGCTGATGGAGGTCAACGCGCAGTTCCGCAAGCTGCAGGAGAGCTGCCAACTGCTGCGCATCGCGCGGATGTCGAGGGACACGGCCGTCGCGAGCGCGGAGGTCGCGGGCGACAGGTACAGGGTGCAGGCGGCCGTCCTCAAGGACGTCCTCCAGGCGCACGCCGCGCTCGCCGACGCGAACCACGAGTACCGGAAGGCGCTGCTGTCTTTCTGGACGGCCAAGGCGGATTTCGAGAAGGCAATCGGTGAAGACAAATGAAGACTAAAGCACGGCTCATCGTCGGCGTCCTCGCCTCGCTCACCCTCGGGCCGGCCTGCCACAAGGCCGAGATGAAGGATAAGCCGCCCAGGCCCGTGAGGGTGAGGGCGGCGGAGAAGCACTCGACCGGCAGCGAGGTGCGCTACTCGGCCAGCATCCGGCCGAACACGCAGGTCGAGGTGGCGTTCAAGGTCGGCGGCTACGTCGAGGCGCTCGCGCAGGTGCGCGACGCGGCCGGCGGCCGGCGCTACCTGCAGGCCGGCGACGTGGTCTCTAAGGGCGCGGTGCTCGCGCGCGTGCGCCAGAGCGACTACCTGGCGAAGGTCAACCAGGCCGCGTCGCAGCAGGGCGAGGCGCGCTCGGCCCTGGCGACGAGCAACGCGCAGCTGGCCGAGGCGCGGGCCGGGGTCGAGACGAGCCGCGCGCAGGTGGCCGACGCGCAGGCCACCTTCGACCGCGCCGCCCTCGACTTCGAGCGGGCCAAACACCTCTTCGCCGGCGAGAGCATACCGAAGCCCGACTACGACGCGGCCCGCGCGCAGTACGAGGGCGCCCGCGCCCGCCTCGACTCGGCCCGCGGCCAGCTGGAGTCGGCGCAGGCGAGGGTCGCCACGGCGCGGGCGCAGGCCGGGCAGGCCGAGGCCAAGATCAAGACTGCCGAGGCGGTGACGGCCGAGGCCTCGATTCCGCTGCAGGACACCGTGCTCCGGGCGCCTTCGAGCGCGGTGGTGCTGGAGCGGAAGGTCGAGGTCGGCGCGCTGGTCGGGCAGGGCACGCCGGCCTTCGTCCTCGCCGACCTGACCTCGGTCAAGGCGGCCTTCGGCGTCCCCGACCTCGCCCTCCAGCACATCCGGGCGGGCGACACGCTCGGCCTCGTCACCGACGCCCTGCCGGGGCAGGAGTTCACCGGCCACGTCTCGCGCGTCTCCCCTTCGGCCGACCCGAACAGCCGCGTCTTCGACGTGGAGGTGACGATCCCGAACCGGCAGGGGCTCCTCAAGCCGGGCATGATCGCTTCCATCCAGGTGCGCGAAGAGGGCGCGCGGGCCGAAGTGACCGTCGTCCCGCTGACGGCCGTCGTGGCCTCGAAGGAGGGCACGAACGCCTACGCCGTTTACGTGGTGGCCGAGCAGGGCGGGAAACAACACGCGCGCCTGCGCCGCGTCACCCTCGGCGAGGCGTTCGGCAACTCAATCGCCGTCACCGAAGGCGTCGAGGCCGGCGAACTCGTCGTCACCACCGGCGCGACGCTCGTCGCCGACGGCGAGCAGGTGCAGGTGATAAAGGAGTAGACAGTAGTCAGTAGACAGTAGTCAGTAGGCGCTCCGCGCTGAGGCTGCTGGCGCTGACACCCGGACGGTTCGACAGGGGCTGTCTTTCTACTGACTACTGTCTACTGACTACTGTCTACTTCGGAGGAGTTATGTCCCACGGAAAGAGCGACCGGGAGCACATCGAGCGCACGCGCAACACGGCGCGGTTCTTCGTCGAGACGCGCCACGTCGCGTGGGTGCTGCTCGCCGCCACCTGCCTGTGGGGCGTCTACGGCTACCTGACGATGCCGCAGCGCAAAGACCCGGAGGTGCAGGTGCGGCAGGCCGTGGCGCTCGTCCCGTGGCCCGGCGCGAGCGCCGAGCGCGTCGAGCAGCTCGTCACCAGGAAGGTCGAGGAGCAGATGGCGGCCAACACGAAGGTGACGAAGGTCGAGTCCATCTCGCGCACCGGCATCGCGGTCGTCTACGTCGAGCTCGACGAGAACCTGAAGGAGACGGGCAAGGAGTTCGACGACATCAAGCTCAAGCTCGACACCATCCACGACCTGCCGCAGGGCGCCGGCCCGATCAACTTCATCAAGGACTTCGGCGACACGGCCGCCCTGATGCTCACCGTCGCCAGCCCCCCGGCCGGCGAGGCCGAGATCGCGCCGCGCGCCGCCGAGCTACGGAAGGCCATCGAGCGGGCACGCGCCGCGGCCCCCGGCCCGCGCTTCACGCTCGTCTTCAACCTGCCGCAGTCGGTGCCGCCCCGGATACTCCGCGCGCCGAGCGAGATGTTCCTCGCCTACGTCCGCGAGAAGGGCTTCGCGCGCGACGTGCGCGTCATCGCGGGCGGCGGCTTCCTCGGCTTCGACGGCGCCTCGGCCCTCGGCGACGAAGAGCTGCTCGGTTACGTCCGGCAGTTCACCGCCGAGAAGTTGCAGTCGGCCGAGTTCCACCCCGACTCGTGGCCGCCCGTCGTGGTGCGCGACCCCGCGGAGACGCAGGCGCGGCTCACGGCCGCGGCCGGCGACAAGTACAGCTACCGCGAGCTGGACGACTTCACCGACCGCATCGAGAAGACGCTCAAGCTCATCCCGCAGGTCTCGAAGGTCAGCCGCTCGGGGCTGCTCGGCGAGAGCGTCTTCCTCTTCTACTCGCAGGAGCGGCTCGCCGCCTACGGCCTCCAGCCCGCGAAGCTCGACGACATCCTGAGCACGCGCAACATCAACACCTCGGGCGGCCAGGTCAACGTCGAGGGCAAGAACGTCTCCATCTCCCCCTCGGGGGAGTTCAAGGGCGAAGGCGAGATCGGCGACACGCTGATCCCGACCGGCTCGGGCGAGGCGGTCTACCTGCGCGACATCGCCGACGTGGTGCGCGGCTACGACGTGCCCGCGCGCTACCTGAACTACTTCAACTGGCGCGACGCCGGGGGGCGCTGGCACCGCAGCCGCGCCATCACGCTCTCGGTGCAGATGCGCTCCGGCGAGCAGATAGACAAGTTCGGCCGCGCCGTTGACGAGACGCTCGCGGGCCTGAAGGAGCAGCTGCCCGCCGACCTCGTCTACGCGCGCACCTCCGACCAGCCCCTCCAGGTCGAGGAGAGCATCGCCCTCTTCATGAAGAGCCTCTACGAGGCCATCTTCCTCGTCATCGTCGTGGCGCTCGTCGGGTTCTGGGAGTGGCGCTCGGCGCTTTTGATGGCGCTCTCGATTCCCATCACGCTGGCGATGACCTTCGGCATGATGAGGGTGCTCGGCATAGACCTCCAGCAGATCTCCATCGCCACGCTCATCATCGCGCTGGGCCTCCTGGTGGACGACCCCGTCGTCGCGGGCGACGCCATCAAGCGCGACCTGGCCCTCGGCCATTCGCGGCTCGTCGCCGCGTGGCTCGGGCCGACGAAGCTCGCCACCGCCATCCTCTACGCGACGATCACCAACATCGTCGCCTACCTGCCGTTCCTGATGCTCGGCGGCTCGATGGGCGAGTTCATCTACAGCATGCCGATCGTGCTGACGTGCTCGCTCGTCGCCTCGCGCCTCGTCTCGATGACCTTCATCCCGCTCCTGGCCTACTACCTGCTCAGGCCGAAGGCGGAGAAGCCCGTCGCGGAGCGGCGCCAGAGCGGCTTCGCCGCCCTCTACTACCGCCTCGGCACGTGGGCCATCGAGCACCGCTGGCGGGCGCTGGGCGCTTCGCTCTCCGTCCTCGTGCTGGGCGGCGTCATCATGAGCCGGCTCAAGACGCAGTTCGTCCCCAAAGACCTCTCGTACCTCTCCTACGTGGACGTGTGGCTGCCGGAGGACGCGCCCGCGTCGGCGACGAACGAGGCGGCGGCGCGCGCCGAGGAGATCATCCGCGAGACGGTCGCCGAGTACGAGCGCCACCACGCCGGGGAGGGCGAGCGCCACGAGATGTTGCAGTCGCTGACGACCTTCGTCGGCGGCGGCGGGCCGCGCTTCTGGTTCTCGGTCTCGCCCGAGCTGCAACAGCAGAACTACGCGCAGATCATCATCCAGGTCACAGACAAGCACGACACGTCGCACCTGGTCGAGCCCCTGCAGGAGGCCCTGTCGTCGCGGATTCCGGGCGCGCGCATAGACGTCCGCCAGCTCGAATCGGGCGCGGCGGTCGGCCTCCCCGTGCAGATCCGCCTGACCGGCACCGACATCCAGACGCTGCGCGGGCTCGCCGAGCGCACGAAGGCCATCCTCGACGGCACGGGGCTCGCCGAGCGCACCCGCGACGACTGGGGCGGCGAGGGCTTCGCCGTGAGACTCCAGACCGACCCCGGCCGCGCCGCCTTCTCGGGCCTCTCGAACATGGACGTGGCGGCCGCCTCGTCCGCGGCGACCTACGGCTCGCGCGTGACCACCTTGCGCGAGGGCGACAAGGAGATCCCCGTCGTCGCGCGCCTCAAGATGGAGGAGCGCGCGCAGCTCGGAGACCTCCGGAACCTCTACGTCTATTCCTCGCAGGGGCAGCAGAAGGTGCCGCTGCGCCAGATTTCGCAAATCGAGTACGGGATGCAGGTCGAGAAGGTGCGCTCGCGCAACCAGTTCCGCACCATCACCGTCTCGACCACGCCGGCTGCCGGGTACCTCCCCTCGGAGGTCATGTCGGCGGCGCGCGCGCAGTTGAAGGAGCTTGAGGCGTCGCTCCCGGCGGGCTACCGGCTGGAGATCGGCGGCGAAGAGGAGGATCAGATCGAAGGGTTCACCGACCTGACCATCGTGCTGGGGATTTCGGTCGTCCTGATCTTCCTCGCGCTCGTCTTCCAGTTCAAGAACGCGGTCAAGCCGCTGATCGTCTTCGCGGCCGTGCCTTACGGGATGGTCGGCGCGCTCGCGGCGCTGTGGGTGATGGGCGTGCCCTTCGGCTTCATGGCCTTCCTCGGGGTGGTGAGTCTGGTGGGCGTCATCGTCAGCCACATCATCGTCCTCTTCGACTTCATCGAGGAGAAGCACGCCGAGGGCGAGCCGCTGCGCGAGGCCCTGCTCGACGCCGGCATCATGCGCCTGCGCCCGGTGCTCATCACCGTCGGCGCGACCGTCATCGCGCTCTTCCCTCTGGCCTCGCACGGCGGGCCGCTGTGGGAGCCGATGTGCTACGCGCAGATCGGGGGCCTGTGCGCCGCCACCTTCATCACGCTGCTGCTGGTACCAGTGCTCTACGCCATCTTCGTGCTCGACCTGAAGCTCGTCAGGTGGGAGAACGTCGGCGACCGCGCCGAGCAAACGCTGCCGGAGGCCGCCCGGCCGGCCGAGGCCAGCCCCGAAACAGTTTAGAGAGCCGCACAAGGCTGTGAGGGAGGAAGAGAATGATGAGTGTCATGACTAACGCGGCGCCGGCCGAACGGGTCCCGGCGGCGGCGGGCGACAGCCCCGCGGCGCAGCGGACGACCTGCTGCGTCGTCGGGGGCGGGCCGGCGGGGGCCGTCCTCGCGCTGCTGCTCGCGCGGCGGGGCGTCGCCGTCACGCTGCTCGAACTGCACGGCGATTTCGACCGCGACTTCCGCGGCGACACCCTCCACCCTTCGGTGTTGGAGATCATGGACGGGCTGGGCTTAGCCGACCGCCTGCTCGAACTGCCCCACTCGAAGATTCGCACGCTCAACATGATGGGCGCGGGCGGGCGCGGCGTGACGCTCGACTTCGGTGCCCTCAAGACCAAGTACCCGTACATCGCCGCGCTCCCGCAGGCGCGCTTCCTGGAGTTCATCACCGGGGAGGCCGGCCGCCACCCGCATTTCCGGCTGGTGATGAACGCCAACGTGCGAGAGCTGATCGAGGAGGGCGGGGCGGTGCGCGGCGTCCGCTACGAGGACAAGGCGGGGCGCACGCACGAGCTGCGCGCGCTGCTCACGGTCGGGGCCGACGGGCGCTCGTCGCGCGTCCGCCGCCTGAGCGGGATGGAGCCGGTCAAGACCTCGCCGCCGATGGACGTGCTCTGGTTCCGCCTGCCGCGCCGCGAGTCGGACGGGGCGGGCGTCGGCGGCCGCTTCGGGCGCGGCCGCATCCTCGTGCAGCTCGACCGCGGCGAAGAGTGGCAGGTCGGCTACGTCATCCCGAAGGGCAGCTACCAGCGCCTGCGCGCCGCCGGCCTCAACGAGCTGCGCCGCGGGGTGGCCGAGCTGGGGCCGGAACTCTCCGACCGCGTCGGGCACCTGAAGGATTGGAAGCAGGTCTCGCTGCTCTCGGTCGAGTCGAGCCTCCTGGAGCAGTGGTACAGGCCGGGCCTCCTGCTCATCGGCGACGCGGCGCACGTCATGTCGCCGGTGGCGGGCGTCGGCATCAACTACGCCATCCAGGACGCGGTCGTCGCGGCCAACGTCCTCGCCGGCCCGCTCCTCGCCGGCGAGGTGCGCCCCTCGGCCCTGCGCGCCGTCCAGCGCCGCCGCCGCCTTCCGACGCGCATCATCCAGGCGTTCCAGTCAATGATCCAGCGGCGTCTGATCTCGCAGGCGCTCGACGCCGAGAGGCCGGTCACGCCGCCGGCCTTCCTGCGCTTCGCGCCGTTGCGCCGCCTCGCCGCGCGGTTCATCGCCTTCGGCGTCTGGCCGGCGCGCGTGAAAGGCTGAGCTGAGAGGCGGATGGCGGCAGTGTCGCTACATCTACGCAGGCTGAGGCTCCGCGCGAGGGCGCGGCGGGCCGAGGCCGAGGGCGTGCTGGAGGCCGAGCTGGAGCGGGAGGTGCTCAGCTCGGAGAGGCTGCGCGTGCTCGTCCTGCTGGTCGTCCTCGCGGTCGGGCTGGCGCTCTCCTTAATCCCGCCCGCCTACTTCTCGAAGGACATCGCCGCCGCCCTCCGCGGCGACGTGCAGTCGTTCGTCCTCTGGCGCCTCGCCGTCCTGCTGCCGCTCGTCGCCTACCTCTTCGTGCAGCGCGCCCTGCTCGCCCGCTTCATCAGGAGCGGGAGGAAGGCCCCGCCCTCCTACCGCTACGTCACCGCCTTCGTCGAGACCAGTTTCCCGACCGCCGAGATCATGGTGGGGGTCGCCTACGCCGACGCGGTCACGGCCCTCTCCGCCGTCCCCGTCTTCCTCTACCCGCTGTTCGTCGTCCTCTCGGCGCTGCGCCTGAACTTCAGGCTGTGCGTCTTCACGGGGGCCGTGGCCGCCGCCGAATACGCCCTCGTCGGGGCGCTCTACCTCGACGGCGGCGGGCAGCTCAACCCCGTGCTGACGAGCGTGCCGATCCATATGGTGAAGGGCCTGGCCCTGCTCTCGCTCGGGGTCGTGACGGGGCTGGTCGCCTTGCAGATCAAGAGGCGGCTGCTCGACTCGTTCAGGCTCGCCGAGGAGCGTAAAGAGATCGTCAACACCTTCGGGCAGCACGTCTCGCCGGCCGTCGTGGAGAAGCTGCTCGGACGGGGCGCGGGGTTCCGCAGCGAGCACCGCGACGTGTGCGTGATGTTCCTCGACATCAGGGACTTCACCGCGTTCGCCGAGAGCCGGCGGCCGGAGGAGGTCGTCGAGTACCTGGAGTCCCTGTTCGACTTCATGGTCGAGATCGTGAGCCGCCACCGCGGCATCATCAACAAGTTCCTCGGCGACGGCTTCATGGCCGTCTTCGGCGCGCCGCTCTCGGACGGGCGCGACTGCGCGAACGCCGTGGCGGCGGCGCGGGAAATCCTCTCGCGGGTGGAGGAGGAGGCCGCCTCGGGCAGAATCCTCCCGACGCGGGTCGGCATCGGGCTCCACGCCGGCGAGGCCGTCACGGGGAGCATCGGCTCTGCGCTGCGGCAGGAGTACACGGTCATCGGCGACGTGGTGAATCTGGCCTCGCGGATAGAGCAGTTGAACAAACAGTTCGGCTCGCGGCTCCTCGTCTCCGAAGCCGTGTGGGCGGCCGCGCGCGAAGAGGGCTTGGGCTCCGCGCTCCCGATGGGCCACGTCCCCGTAAAGGGTCGCGAGGCATCCACCAGAATTTACCGGCTGGCTTAGACCGAATTACCGTTGGGCGTACCGGGGCAGTCTCAACACAGAGGGCACGGAGGGCACAGAGAAAGGCATGTTCTTCTCTGTGAACTCTGCGCCCTCTGTGTTGAAATGAAGAAACGCTACACCCAACCGTAATTCGATATAACGACGCGGCTGGACGGGGTGTTGAAGGGGAAAGTCGGTTGGGCGTGCATGTAGCTTCAGCCCGCCATCACGATGCCGAAATGCTCGCGCAGCGCGGCGGCGTATTCCTCCTGGCTGGTTAAAGTCCGCTCCTCGCGCCGGCCGCCCCCGGTCGTGGTGATGAGCCGCATCTCGCTCAGCGTGACGCGGCCCTCGGCCGTCGCCCGCGAGCAGACGCGCCCCCTGGTGAAGTGCGACTCGGGCGAGGTCTGGTGGTAGCGGCACATCCCTGCGAAGTCGGGGTAGCCGTAGGGCCGCAGCGTGAAACGGTACTGCGGCTCCCACTCGCCGCCCCCGTCGCGCCGCGCGAGAACCAGTCGCTCGCCTTCGGGGACGATCCGGTAAGTGCGCCCGCGCTGAGGCTGCTCGCCCCGGTAGTCGAGCAGCAGCGGCTCGACGAACGAGTCGCCGAAGCCGACGTCGGCGAGCCAGCGCTCCTCGAGCGTGACGAGCAGCGCCATGTGGTCGAAGTCCGGGCCGAAGCCGCCTTCCGACTTCGCCACCTCGGCCGAGAGCATCCGCACGTCGAAGCCGAGGGCGCGCAGCAGGGCGGCGAACAGGCCGTTGACCTCGTAGCAGAAGCCGCCGCGCCGCCCGCGGACGATCTTGTCGAAGAGCGCGCCGTCTTCGAGGACGACCGGCTCTTTGGCGTGGATGCTGAGGTTCTCGAAAGGGACCGACAGCAGGTGCGCGACGTGCAGCCGGCGCAGCGTGTCGGCCGTCGGGTCGAGCGGGCCGCGGTAGTTAATGCGTTCGAGGTAAGCCCCGGTGTCCATCAACGTCTTAATCCCCCGTGAGCGTTTCGCCGCGCCTCCCCGTGCGGGCGCCCGTCTACCGGAAGGTCAACGGGAGTACAGGTCTACGACGCGCTTGATGGCGCGGCGGCAGACGGCGCAGAAGCGGTCGGTGCGGGTGAACATGATGCAGTCCACCTCCGGGCGGTAGAAGCCTCTGGCCTCGTAGTTCGCCCCCTCGAAGGCCCCGACGCGGCCGGCGTACTTCTCCCGCGCGAACATGCGCCCTTCGTGTTCGAGCTCTTCGCGGAAGAGCGCCTCCATCACCTCCTCCGGCCGGCGCTCGGCCCTGATCCGGCGGCGGCGCTCCTGAATCTCGCGCGAGTAGGATTCGAAAGCCTCCTTGCCCCAGGGCGTCGGGACCGGCGTGCCCGGCGAGACCAAATCCTTCCACTTCAGCGCGGCCGGGTCGAGCAGCGCCGTCACGTTCGGCTCCCAGGGCTCGACGCGCCCCGCGGCCGGGGCGTAGGCGACCGCGGAGGTGTAGTACTCGTCGGCGAGGCCCGCGAAGTGGTGGCCGAACTCGTGGACGAAGACGTAGTTGGCCCAGGCGTTGTCTACGGCGACCGTGCCGTAGAGGTTGTGGATGCCGCCGCCGCCGTAGGTGCGGTCGTTGACGAGGATTTCCACGAACTCGTAAGGGGCGAACTGGGCCGCCCGCCGCAGCGCCCGGTTGTCGAAGGTGAGGACGTAGCGCTCCGAGCCGAAGGCGTCGTAGGTCGCGCCGAGCGGCGAGTCGCGGTAGACGCCCGTCGAGGGGCGCGAGACGCCCGACTCCGCCGCGGGCGGGCACATCGCCCAGACGTTGAAATCGCCCCGCCGCTCCTTGAAGGGCGAGGTCTGGAAGAGGACTTCCGCCATCCGCCGCGCGTCGCGTTCGAACTTCGCGGCCTCGGCCGCCGTGTAGCCGTCCCCGAGGATGAGGAAGTCAACCTTCGAGGCGGGGTCGCCGCCCCTCTGAATCTCGATGAGCGGCGCGGGCGCTTTCGGCGCGGAGCGGTCAATGAAGATGTCCTTCGGGTCCAGGCCGGTGCTCCAGACTTCGCGGAACAGGTTCTCCGCGTCGCGCTTCTTCAGGACGACCTGCACAGGGGCTTCGGGGGAGGGGAAGCGGAGCGACTCGTGGAAAGTGCGGCGCACCGTTTTGGCCTCGTCCGTCGTCTCCCACTCGCCGTAGATGGAGGCGAACCCGCGGGAATAGAGGACGCGGCCGGTCTTCGCGTCCCTGACCTCGAAGAGGTATTTGCCGAGGTTGGTGTCGTCCACCGCCCGGCGCTCGTTGCCGGGCCACGCGAGCGGCTCGACGACGACGCGGTCGAGGCTGAAGACCTCTTCGGCCGCCGTACCCGTGTGGTAAAAGTCGAGCCGCATCGTCCGGGCCGCCTGCGGCGCGCCGGGCGCGGGCAGGAGTGTCAGGGCGAGGAGCGCTAAAGAAGCGAGAACCGTTCGAGCCATGCGCCCATTCTACACGCGGCCGCGCGCGATAAAACAGCGGCCGACTTCGAACCCCTTCTGCGGCGGCGCCCACGGGGTAGTCAATTCCGGGGCGCGTTCAGGCCCGCCCGCAGCAGCGAGTTTATGAACTGTTCCTCCAGTTCGAAGACGCGCGAGAATGCTTCCCGCTTCCGCGCCGGCCCGCCCTTCAGCAGCACCTCGGCGGAGTCGGCGTCGCTGCGCAGCTCCGGCGCGCCGCCCGACGCGAGCTCGATGAATCGCGTCCGGTAGTGGCTGGCGCCGAGCGTGAGCGGCTCTCCGGGCACGGAGAGAAGCCCCTCGCCCACAAGGCGCGCTCGGAGCGATTCGAAGTCAGTCCCCAGTCGGGTCAGGTGGCCGTAGGAAAGGCACTTGCCGGAATTATCCGCCGCCACGAAACTGCCGTCCCCGTAAACCTTCACGACGAAGCCTTCGTCCCAGCCGGGGTTCCGCACGTCGCCGAAGATTATGTGTCCGGAGCCCGTCTTCTCTGCGCGGCCCTGCGGTCGCAGCACCCGCAACTCTGCGACCCTCGCGCGGTCGGCGGACGCGCTGCTTTCAATCGCCCAGTCACGCAGCTCGACGGGCGAGCCCGCGGCCGCCGCGACCGCCTCGGGGTTGGCGACCTCGATCTTCCACGCGTATTTAAACCTCGCCGGCGTCGGCACTTTGGACAGAGGGACGACGAACGTTCTGCCGCCCTCGACCGCGACCTCCCCGCAGAGGGCCGAGCCCTGCTTCTTCACCTCCGGCCCCCGGATACGCTCGACCGCGTAGAGCAGGACGAAGCCGTCCTCACTCGCCGCGGCGAGAAGCCTGTCGTCGGGGCTGAAGGCCAGCCCCTGAATCGGGAACCTTCCGAAGGAGACATAGCCGACCTCCCTCGCCTCCTTTATGTCCCACAAACTCAGGTCGCCGCCGGCGCCGTAGTCCCCGCCGGCCACCGCGAACAGCTCGCCGCCATTCGAGACGGCTAAGGAGAAGAGGCCGCTCCTGAAGCCGGACAACTCGGAGACCTTCCTGCCCTCCCGCGCGTCCCAGACCTCGACGACCTTTTCGCCGAAGATCGCCCCGCCCCCGGCGATCACGTACCGGCCGTCAGGCGAGGAGCGCCCGAAGAACCCGCCCCGGCTCGGCCCCAGGCGCTTGATCGGTTTCCCGCTCTCCGAATCCAGGACCTCCACGGCGTCGCCCCGGAAAAGAGTCACCGACCTCCCGTCCGCTGAAAACGAAACGCTGACGGGGGATTCCTGCCGATCTTCCCACGCGCCCAGCGTGGTCACTTCCCCCGAATCGAGGTCGTAGAGCAGCGCCGCCTCTTCGGACGCGAAAGCCAGCTTGGTGCCCGACGGCGAGAAGGCCAGGGACTTCGGAGAGCCGCGGCGCGCCAGGACAGTCCGGTGTGAGCCCCACGAGCCGACGGGCCATATGAGTACGTCGCCGTCCCAGTTGGCCGCGGCGAACCACCTCCCGTCCGGCGAAAAGGCGACGCACTCCACGTTGGCCCCGTCACCTTCGCCCACCGAGAGGGTCGCCACGACCGTGCGCCCGGCCACATCCCAGATGCGCGCCCCGCCCCGGTCGTTCCAGCCGAAGCCCGCCGCCAGGAGCCTCCCGTCCGGAGAGAAGGCGACGTCTTTGACGCGGTCGGGGCAGTCCAGCCTGGCGACCAGTGCGTCGGACGCTCGACCGCCCCGCTGGGCTCCGGCGATGAGCGCGAGGCACAGGACGGTCGCGCACGCCAGCACGGTTTTGCGGGATAGTCCGGACAAAGCGCACCTCCGATCCGGAATCGCTACAGGCGAGGGTCTACGGGCTCGCTCTCCAGGGCGAGCACGCCGAAGACGCATTCGTGCACGCGGCGCAGCGGCTCGCCCCGGACGAACCTCTCCAGACCCTCGACGCCCAGCGCGAACTCGCGCAGCGCCAGCGAGCGCTTGGCCGCCAGCCCGCGTGCGCGCAGCCGCTCCAGGTTCTCCGGCGCGTCGTACTCCGGCCCGTAGATGATCCGCAGGTACTCCCGCCCGCGGCACTTCACGGCGGGCTGCACCAGCCCGCGCGTGCCGCGGGTGATGAAATCGAGCGGCTTGACCACCATCCCCTCGCCGCCCCCGCCGGTCAACTCCTCCCACCAGGCGGTGCCGGCCCGCAGGCTCTCCGGGTCGGTCAAGTCAACGACCCTGTAGGAGGTGGCGAAAAGGAGCGGCCCCTCCCCGGCCCCGCAGAGGCGCCTGAGCGTCTCCATGTGCCAGACGTGGTCGCGGCCCGTGTGCACTCGCCCTTCGGTCGCCAGCAGGTGGAAAGGGGCCAGCCTGAGGTCGTCCACCGAGCCGACGGGCCAGCAGTAGCGCCGGTACGCCTCCCGGTATTGCTCGGCGGCGGCGGCGCGCCGCCGGTAGCGTTCGAGCAGCGGCCCGACTTCGCCCGCGCCGGCCGACGCCTGTTCGAGGGCCGAGACCGCTTCGTCGAGCGACGCGCGGGAGGACGCGCCGACGGCCGCGTACTGCTGTCGCAAAAGCTCCTGTGCCTTCGCCGACCAGGGCATCAGCTCGCAGTCCAGAACCGCCCAGTCCGTCTCGAACTCGTCCCACAGCCCCGCACGGTCGGCCGCCCCGCGAACCCTCGACAGGAACTCCGACTCGAGCGCGCGGTCGTCGAAGAACCGCCGCCCCGTCCTCGTGTAACAGATGCCGGCGCCCTCACGGACGACGCCGAAGCGCCTGCGCGCCGCCTCCTCGTCGCGGCACAGCACGACGATGGCGCGCGAGCCCATGTGCTTCTCCTCGCAGACGACGTGGGCGACGCCCTGGTTCAGGTAGTGGGAGAAGGCGTCGGCCGGGTGCTCCAAAAGCCCCGGCTCCTTGGTCGTCTCCGAGGGGGACATGGTCGGCGGCAGGTAGACGAGCCACTTCGGGTTGGCGGCGAAGCGGCTCATCACTTCGAGCGCGGCGGCGGCGTTCTCCTCCCGAACCGTGACGTTGTGGTGCAGCCTCGTCGAGACGATGCGCTTGCCCGTCACGTCCTCGATGTCGAGCACGTCGTCGAACTGCTGCTGCGCCGTCAGCGCCGGGGCCTTCTCCTCTCCGGGCAGGAACGGCCTGGCCGATTCGTAGTAAGTGCGCGCGGCCGGGACGGAGACGAACTCACCCTCGGGGTAGCGGAGCGCCGTGAGCTTCCCGCCGAAGACGCAGCCGGTGTCTATGTTGACCGTGCGGTTGAGCCACTCCGGCTCGGGCACGGGCGTGTGGCCGTAGACGACCACGGCGCGCCCGCGGTACTCGGCCGCCCAGTTGTAGCGCACCGGCAGGCCGAACTCGTCGGTCTCGCCCGTCGTCTCGCCGAAGAGCGCGAAGTCGCGCACCGCCCCGGAGCCGCGCCCCTGCAAAGCCTCTTTCAAGCCCGCGTGTGCGACGACGAGCCGCCCGTCGTCGAGGACGTAGTGGCTGACCAGCTTGTCTACGAAGGCCGCGACCTGCTCCTTGAATTCCGGCGGTTCGCGCTCCAGTTGCTCCAGGGACTCCGCCAGGCCGTGGGTGATGCGCACGTCGCGGCCCCGGAGTTTCCGCATCAGCTTGATGTCGTGGTTGCCGGGCACGCAGAGCGCCGCGCCCCCGGCCGCCATGCTCATCACGAGGCGCAGCACCTCGGGGGTCTTCGGCCCGCGGTCTACGAGGTCGCCGAGGAAGACGGCCCTGCGCCCTTCCGGGTGCCGGACTCGGAAACCGAAAGAGCCCGGGCCTTCGTCCGCGGGCGCGACCTCATAACCGAGCCGCCCGAGCAGCGCGCTCAGTTCGTCGAAGCACCCGTGCACGTCGCCGATCATGTCGAACGGGCCGTGCTCGTGCTTGAGGTTGTTCCAGAGCGGATGGCGCTCGACCGTCGCCGCCTCGACCTCCTCGGGCGTCGAGAACTCGTAGACGTGGCGGAAGCCCTCGCGCCTGAGGTTGCGGACGGAGCGCCGAAGTTGTTGGCTCTGCTGGCGGACGACGTGCGGCCCGAAGTCCCGGTCGGGGCGGCCGCGGTTCCGGTCTTGACAGAGACGTTCGGGGAGGTTGAGGACGATGGCGACGGGCAGGACGTGGTACTCGCGCGCGAGCGCGACCAGGGGCTTGCGCGCCTCGGGCTGCACGTTCGTGGCGTCAACGACCGTCAGCCGCCCGGCGGCCAGGCGCTTCGCGGCGATGAAGTGCAGCACCTCGAAGGCGTCTTTGGTCGCCGCCTGGTCGTTCTCGTCGTCGGAGACGAGGCCGCGGCAGAAGTCCGAAGAGAGCACCTCCGTGGCACGGAAGTGGCGGCGGGCGAAGGTGGACTTGCCGCAGCCCGAAGGCCCGACGAGGACGACGAGTGAGAGTTCGGGAATTGTCACTTTCATCTGTCACTAACCCAACCGGTTTTTCGGCGTCGAGTCAATCCTCAAACGGAACAGGGGATCAAAGTGTCGTCTTCAGCCGAGCGCGAACACTCCCATCTGCGTGGGCGCGCCGACCCGCGCGTCCTCGTCCCCCACGGGGAGGAAGCGCACCGCGTAGCCGTGCCTCGCGGCGGCGCCCTCCGCCCAGTTCCGGAACTCCGCGCGCGTCCACTCGAAGCGGTGATCCTTGTGGCGGAAGCTGCCCGCGGGCAGCCCCTCGAACAGCACGTTGTATTCGGCGTTCGGCGTGGTCAGGACGACCGTCTTCGGCCGCGCGAACTCGAAGAGCACCCTCTCGAAGGCCGACAGGCGGGCCTCGTCGAGGTGCTCGATGACCTCCACGACCGTCGCCGCGTCGAAGCCCGCGAGCCGCCTGTCGCGGTAAGTCAGTGAGCCCTGGATCAGCCTGAGACGCTCCCTCATCTTCGGCGGCATCCGCTCCAGGCGCAGGCGGGCGGCGGCCGCCTCCAGCGCGCGGTGCGAGACGTCCACCCCGACGATCTCTTCGAAGCCCTTCTCTTCGAGGAGCGCCTTGAGGAGCCGGCCCTCGCCGCAGCCGAGGTCTACCACGCGCTTCGCCCCCGCGCCCTTGAGCGCGGCGATGACGGCCGCGAGCCTCCGCTCGTTCAGGCTGAGCGGGCGCTCGACCCTCTCCTCCTCGTCGTCGTGCGAGCGGGCCGCGGCTTCGGGGTCGGGAACCTCTTCCGCGACGAGCCTGGCGAGGGCCTCGTCGCCGAGGCTCCGCCTGTACTTCAGGTAGCGGCGGGCGATGGCCTCGCGCTCGGGGTGGGAGGCGAGCCAGCCCTCGCCGCGCCGCAGGAGCTTCTCCACCTCCTCGTCGCCCACCCAGTAGTGCTTCTCGTTGTCGAGGACGGGCACGAGGACGTAGAGGTGCGTGAGCAGGTCGCGCAGCCGCGCGCGGGCCGAGAGCTCGACCGTGAAGTAGGGGCTCTCACCCCACTCGGGGAATTTCTCGTCCAGGGCGTGCCCGCGCGCCGACACCTCGTAGCCGAGGGGCTCGAAGAGCTTGCGGAGGAACCCTTCGCCGCCGCGGGCCGCGAGTACCGATATTTTCGCGCGGAGGGGCAGCGTCGTCTCGGCGAGTTCCTCGTGCCCCTTGCTCCGGCCCGACATGGCGCTCGCGAACACCCGCGCGAGCGCCACGCTCAGGAACGACGAGGCGACGTAGGGGCGGTCGTTGACGTACTGCTCCAGCGTGCGGCCCTCGCCCGACGGGCCGCGGCGGTTACGCACCAGCCCCACGGGATCGACGTCGAGCAGGAGGGCGGCCGTGCACCGCTCGGGGCGGGCCTCCGGGTAGAAGACGTGCGCCTGCCCGAAGGGGAGCGGGAAGGACTGGGCGCGGTAGGGGCTCTTGTGCAGCAAGTACCCCAGCTCGGTCGCTGGCGGCTGTGTGTTGGTGATTGTCAGAAGCATACCCGAACCGTAATCCGCGACGGACGCTCGGCATAAAGAAGCACGGCGGGTGCTTCTGCGAAAAGCGCCCGCCGTGCTTCGATTCCAGGACTGAAAGTAGTGGTTCCGGAGGGAGCCCTCGAAATCGGCCTTCAGGCAGGCAGCGCCGTTCGGAAGCGGCGCTTCGAGCCGCACGGGCATGAGCCGTTCCTGCCGAGCCTCTCCGGCAACTCTTTCTCTCCCCTCACCACTCTCGCGCCGCGTTCGACTCGCCGCGGCGAAGCTTCAGGCGGCTCCGGAAGCATGGCTCGAACCTGCGCCGAGCCGGCCGCTCTACCACTGAGCTATTCCGAAGCCGCGCCTAGAATGAACCCCGGCGGCGGCAACCGTCAAGCCTCTTTTTCATCCTCCGCGCCGACGGCGAACCCGCGCGGGGCCTTGCCCCGTGCAGGGTGTCGTCCGCCCCCTTCGGCCTCTTCTTCAAGGCGCCTGATCTACTTCGACGTAATTCGTCGGACTCTGTCCCGCATTAGCGCCCCGATGAACGAGGTGATCTCGTCGAGCGCGCGCCCCGGCTGGTCCCGGTGCGGGCCGTGTCCGCACTCCCGGAGGAGCACGCTCCTCACTGGCCCGGCGCACCCGCGCTCTATCGCCTCGACCTGGCGCGGCGTACCGTACTCGTCCTCCGCGCCCTGGATGACGAGCACCGGCACGGTTATCCGGGGCAGGTACTCTTCGATATTCCAGGAGCGGAAAGCGGGGTCGAGCCACACCCGGTTCCACCCCCAGAAGGCGCACTCCGTATTCGCCCCGTGGTGGCGCTTGAGTGCGCGCTTCAGCCCGCCCTCCCGGTACTGCGCCGCCGCCCGGCGGATGCTCGCCACGCTCAAGTCTTCGACGAAGACGTGCGGAGCTTCGAGGACGAGCCCGCGCAGCCGCCCGTCCCGCGCGGCCCCGGCGTAGACGAGCGCGATGGATGCGCCGTCGCTGTGCCCGACGAGGATCGCCTCCCGCACGCCGGCGGCGTCGAGCACCTCGGGGAGCGTGACGAGCGCCTCGTCGTGCATGAAGCTCACGGGGCGGGGGAGCGTGACCGGGTCGGACTTGCCGTAGCCGGCGCGGCTGTAGACGAGCGCGCCGCAGCCCGTGGCCTCCGCGACCCGGGAGGGGAAGTCGCGCCACGTCGAGACACAGCCCAGGCCCTCGTGGAGGAAGACCAGCGTGGGGGCGTCGCCCGGCGAGGGGCCGTGCCACACGTACTCAAGACCGCGCCCCCCTGCCACCAGCCGCTTCAACACGCCACCATCCTGACCCGCCCCTCCGAGCCTCTCGGCGAACTCTCCGGCGATGCCTTCCGACAGACTCTTCTGCGGCGTCAGTGTAACAGACGCCGGCGGCGGGTGAGTTGTTCGGCCCCTCGGCGGTATGATGCAAACTTTGAAGGCGGGGATTCGGCTGACTCCGTGCGTCCCGCGGCCGCCCGTCCGGCGGCGCGGCCCGGAAAGGGGTCGCCGGCCACCCCGGCCGGGAGGGAGCAGACCTTCGTCAGCGGCAAGGTCTTCACCTCGCACGACGAGGAGGAGTTCGCATTCGACTCAGGAGGAAGCAGATGGCAACCAGCGCGGAGTGGCACGAAGATTACGACAGGATGAGCAAGGAGGCGCGGAACTTTTCGCGCGCCGTCAAGTCGGTGCAGGAGGAGTTGGAGGCCGTGGACTGGTACAACCAGCGCGCGCAGGCCACCGACGACGAGCAGCTGCGGCGCATCCTCGAACACAACCGCGACGAGGAGGTCGAGCACGCCGTGATGACGCTCGAATACCTCCGCCGCACGAACCCCGTCTTCGACAAGCACATGCGCACCTACCTGTTCAGCGAGGGCGACATCACGGAGATCGAAGAGCGGGCCGAGGCGGAGTGAAAAGCGGGCGCGGACAATTAATCACCAACGCCCGTTT
>DASZKF010000291.1:0-9684 GCA_035947355.1 Pyrinomonadaceae bacterium
AAAACCGGAGTCGAGGAGAGGCCCGCGGCTCCGGTTTTGACTTTCGACTCCGGACTCCGGACTCCAGACTCCGGACTCTAGACTTTAGACTTGGCTTGGGTTATTTTGTAGTCCCGTGAATCAAACGGGCCTGCCGATTCCGAACCCCTCAGTCGTCTGCATCATCCCCGCGCGCTACTCTTCGAGTCGCCTGCCCGGCAAACCGCTGCTGGAGATCGCGGGCCGCCCGATGGTCGTGCGCGTCGTGGAGCGCGCGCTGGCCGCCGCGTGCGTCTCGCGCGCCGTCGTCGCGACCGACGACGAGCGGATTCTGCGGGCCGTGCGCGACGCCGGGCACGAGGCCGTGATGACGCGCGCAGACCACGCCTCCGGCAGCGACCGGCTGGCCGAGGCCGCCGAGGTCATCGAGGCCGAGGTGGTCGTCAACCTCCAGGGCGACGAGCCGCTGATCGCGCCCGAGACGATTGAGCGGGCGGTCGCGGCCCTGCTCGAAGACGCGGAGGCGGCCGCGGCGACGACCTGTGAGCCGGTCGAGTCGGCGGCCGACGTGCTCAGCCCGGACGTGGTCAAGGTCGTCGCGGACGGGCGCGGCCGCGCGCTCTACTTCTCGCGCTCGCCCGTCCCTTACCCGCGCGAGGCCGTCCGACTTTACGGCTCCCTGGCCGGCGCGCTCGAACGCGACCCGTCGCTCCTCGCCACGTTCCGCAAGCACACGGGGCTCTACGCCTACCGCCGCGGCTTCCTGTTAGAATACGCCGGCTGGCCCCAGGCGGCGCTCGAACGCGCCGAATCGCTCGAACAGCTGCGCATCCTCGAACGCGGCCGTGCCATTAAGGTGGTCGAGGCCGCCGCGCCCTCCGTCGGCGTTGATACGGAAGAGGACTTGCGGCGCGTGCGGGCCATCTTCGGGGAGGGATAAAGCGATGGGCGACTGGATCGGGCTCGGCATCTTCGTGCTAGTGGTCGTGGGGGCGGTTGTCGGGCTCTCGTTCCTGGGGAAGAAGAGGCCGCCGATGACTGAACAGGAGTTTGAAGAGCGGGCCGCCGAGGGGCGCGGGACGACGGCGGGCGTCGCCCACGCGCTACAGAAGATTTACGACCCGCAGGCGGCGCGCGGCACCGAGGTGGTGCGCGAGCTGCGCGCCGGCCGCTTCGACAAGAAGAAGAAGCGCGGCGACGACGACCCCCACGACGAGGGGGAGGGAAAGAATTTTTGATTTGCGATTTTTGATTTTCGATTGGGAGAGGCCAGGAGCTTCAAATCGAAAATCGAAAATCAAAAATCAAAAATTCACTGACGGAGGGAGCAGATGCCTAAATACATCTTCGTGACGGGCGGCGTGGTTTCGAGTCTCGGCAAGGGGCTGGCGGCCTCCTCCATCGGGTGCCTGCTCGAAGCGCGCGGCCTCTCGGTCTCGCTCATCAAGCTCGACCCGTACATCAACGTTGACCCCGGCACGATGTCGCCCTTCCAGCACGGCGAGGTCTTCGTCACCGACGACGGGGCCGAGACCGACCTCGACCTCGGCCACTACGAGCGCTTCACCAGCGCGCGACTGTCGCAGGGCAACAACTGGACGACCGGCCGCATTTACCTCTCCGTCATCGAGAAGGAGCGGCGCGGCGACTACCTCGGCAAGACCATCCAGGTCATCCCGCACATCACCGACGAGATCAAGCGGGCGGTGCGCTCGGTCGCCGAGAAGGACGACCCCGACGTCGTCATCGTCGAGATCGGCGGCACCGTCGGCGACATCGAATCGCTCCCGTTCCTCGAAGCCATCCGCCAGATGGGGAACGAGGAGCGGCAGGACGGCCAGAGCGGCGCGCTCTTCATACACCTCACGCTCGTCCCCTACATCGCCGCGGCCGGCGAGCTGAAGACCAAGCCGACGCAGCACTCCGTGCGCGACCTGCGCGAGATCGGCATCGCCGTGGACATCCTCCTGTGCCGCTCCGACCGCCCGCTCTCGCGCGACATCCGCTCGAAGATCGCGCTCTTCTGCAACGTCCGCGAGCAGGCCGTCATCGCCGCCGAGGACGTGGAGACGATCTACGAAGTCCCGCTCGCCTTCCACGAGCAGGGGCTCGACGAGCTGATCGTCTCGGAGCTGGGCCTCAAGGAACGCGCCTCGCTGAGCGACCTGACGCGCTGGCGCGAACTGGTCGCGACCGTCCGCGACCCGCCCGCGGGCTCCGTCACCGTCGGCATCGTCGGCAAGTACGTCGAGCTGGAAGACTCCTACAAGTCTCTGCGCGAGGCTTTGACGCACGGCGGGGTGGCGAACAGCGTCAAGGTCAACGTCCGGTGGGTCGAGGCCGAGGGGCTGATGAGCGATGACTACGAGGAGCGCCTGCGCGACTTCGACGCCATCCTCGTCCCCGGCGGGTTCGGCAAGCGCGGCGTGGCCGGCATGATCCGCGCCATCACCTACGCCCGCAAGTCGCGCACGCCCTACTTCGGCATCTGCCTCGGCATGCAGACGGCCGTCATCGAGTACGCGCGCAACGTCTGCGGGCTGGTCGGCGCGGACTCGACCGAGTTCGACCCCGGGACGCCATACCCGGTCATCTTCAAGCTGCGCGACCTCGTCGGCGTCGAGGAGATGGGCGGGACGATGCGCCTCGGCGCCTGGGACTGCCGGCTCGCGGCCGGCACGCTCGCGCGCGAGGTCTATAATGACGCGCCCGAGGTCAGCGAGCGCCACCGCCACCGCTACGAGTTCAACCCGGAGTTCCGCGCGCAACTGGAGCGCGAGGGGCTGGTCTTCAGCGGCGTCTCTGCGGACGGGCGCTTCGTCGAGATGGTCGAGCTGCCGCGCGACGTGCACCCCTGGTTCCTGGGCTGCCAGTTCCACCCCGAGTACAAGTCGAAGCCGCTCGCCCCGCAGCCGCTGTTTGCATCTTTCGTCGCGGCCGCGTACCGTAACCGCATGCGCGACGAGACGGCCCTCGACTCCTCGCCCGAGGGCGAGGCGCATGACGCCTCCCGCGCGCAAGTCTTAGCCGGCGACGACTAAAAAAAACTTCAGGCCGGGAGGGCTCGAAGATGAGCGAAGACCTGGGGCAGGGAACCCTCAACACCGATAAGACACCGACCGAGGAGCAAAGCCCGAACACCAAACTCCACGGCGAGCCGCCGCCCGGCTCGCCGATGCCCGGCGCCGAGAACCCGGACAGCGACACGGTCACGGGCGAGTTCAACCCGAACACGGAATAAAAGTTTCAAGTTACAGGTTCAAAGTTCCAAGTTATAAAGCCGGACTGCTTTTAACTTGAGACTTTGAACCTGTAACTTGAAACTTCTTTTTTATGCTTGAGTGCCCGCAATGCGGTCGGCGGTTCGACGCCGGGGAGACCGTCTGCCCCGGAGACGGGGCGCTGCTGCGCGCCGAGCCGACCGTCGTCTCCGCGCCTTCCGTCCCGGCCGCCGACGGCGACCCGCTCATCGGGCGCACGCTCGACGAGAAGTACCGGCTCGACGAGCGGCTCGGCGAGGGCGGGATGGGCGCGGTCTACCGCGCCACACACCTGCTCATCGAGCGGCCCGTGGCCGTCAAGGTCCTGAACAGCCGGCTCGTTACCGACGAGGCGGCGAAGGAGCGCTTCCGGCGCGAGGCGCGCGCCGCCGGCCGCATCCAGCACTCGAACGCCGTCGCCGTCACCGACTTCGGCGAGACGCGCGACGGCCTCGTCTACCTCGTCATGGAGCTGCTCGAGGGGCGCCCCCTGCGCGAGCTGCTCGTGCGCGAGGCGCCGCTCGACCCGGCGCGGGCCGTCTCCCTGATGCTCCAGGCGGCGGCCGCCGTCGCCGCGGCCCACGAGGCCGGCGTCATCCACCGCGACCTCAAGCCCGGCAACATCTTCGTCGTCCAGCGCCCGAACGCCCCGCACCTCGTCAAGGTGCTCGACTTCGGCATCGCCAAGCTCGCCGCCGACGAGACGGGCGAAGGCCAGCCCCACGACACGCTGACCGGCACGGGCGTGATGATCGGAACGCCGCGCTACATGTCGCCCGAGCAGTGCGACGGCGTGCCGCTCACGCCGGCCTCCGACGTGTACAGCCTCGGCGTCATCCTCTACGAGATGCTGACGGGCGAGACGCCTTTTACGGGCGCGACGCCTCTGGCGCTCGCGCTCAAGCACTCGTCGGAGCAGCCGCGGCCGCCGCGCGAGCTGGTCGGAACCATCCCGCCGGCGCTCGAAGAGGTCGTGCTGCACGCGCTGGCGAAGTCGCCGGAGGAGCGCCCCTCGGACGCGGGCGAGTTCCGCCGCCGCCTCTACGCCGTGGCCGAGCGGCTCGGCCTCGAACACTCGGCCGGCTTCAGCGCGCCGACCATCGAGACGCTGCGCGAGGCCGGCACCGAGACGCCCTCGGGCCGCCTCGTCATAGACATCGAGCGACTGCGCCGCCAGCGCGCCGCGCAGACCGCAGAGATGCCGCCGGCCGACACGGCCGACAGCGGCGTCGCAGACACCTCGGGCCGACCGGGCCGCGCCCCGCAAGCCGCGCCGCCGCCGTCTGCGACGCCCGCGCCCGAAGCACCTCCGACGCCCGCGCCTTCTTCGTCCTCTCCCGCGCCTTCCGCCTCAGCGGCTACCTCGGAGCCGGCCGCCGAAGAGGCCCCGCGCCGCCCGGTGCGCGTCCGCGTGCCGACGCGGGGCGGCGGCTCGTGGAGGTCCGCGCTGACACAGCCGCACGTCTTCGTCGCCGTCATCTGCGTCGCCCTCCTCCTCCTCGTCGGGGCCGCGCTCATGCTCCGCCGCCCGTCGCGGCCGGGTGCGGCGCCGCAGGGAGGCCCGCGCGCCGGCCAGGAGGAGGCGGCCGAGACGGTCGGCCGCACGCTCGCGCCCGAGGAGTCGCCCGCGCCGCGCACGCAGCCGGTCGCGCAGCCGCGCTCGGCCGCCGACTTCTTCCAGAGCGGCACCTACCACTTCTCCGTGCGCGACTTCGACTCGGCCGTCCGCGACCTGCGCCGCGCCGTCGAGCTGCAGCCCGACTTCCCCTCGGCGCACAACCGGCTGGGGCGCGCCCTGCTGATGAAGGGGCAGGCCAGGGCGGCCGCCGAATCTTTCCGCACGGCGGTGCGCCAGCGCGGCGGCAACTACCCCGTGGCGCTCTACAACCTCGGCTTCGCGCTCCAGATGCAGGGCGACACGGACGAGGCCGTCGCCTCCTACCGCGAGGCCATCGAGCGGCGCGGCGGCAACTACCCGGACGCGTATTTCCAGATCGGCGAAATCTTCTTCAACTCGCCGCGCCGCCTGCCCGAGTCGGTCGAGGCCTACCGCAAGGCCATCGAGCAGAACGGCGGGCGCGACCCCGAGGCGAACTTCAAACTCGGCGTCGCGCTCGCGCGCTCGGACGACGCGGCCGGGGCCGAGGCGGCCTTCCGCGCGGCCATCGAGCAGCGCGGCGGCGACTTCGCCTACGCGCACTACAACCTCGGCCTGCTCTACCAGCAGACGGGCCGGGTGGCCGACGCCATCCGCGAGTTCGAGACCTACTTGCAGCAGGCCCCGCCGCGCGACGAGAACCGGCAGAGGGCCGAGAACACACTGCGCGACCTGCGCCGTCGCATGGAGCAGGAGCAGCGAAACGAAGGGAACGTCAATCGGTGAGTGAGAATTTAAATGCGGTGGAGGTCAGGCGGTTCAGGGTCGGTAACGCGACCTTCGGCGACGGCCGATTGACAATCATCGCCGGGCCTTGCGTCGTCGAGTCTCGTGACCACGCGCTGATGATGGCGCGGGAAATCTTTAAGCGCGCGCGCGACGCGGGCCTCGACTACGTCTTCAAGGCTTCCTACGACAAGGCCAACCGCTCGTCGCACGCCTCGTACCGCGGCCCCGGCATCGGCGAGGGCCTCGACGCGCTGCGCGCCGTCAAGGAGGAGACGGGCGTGCCGGTCCTCACCGACGTGCACGACGTGTCGCAGGTCGAGGAGGCGGCGCGCGTCGCCGACGTCCTGCAAATCCCCGCCTTCCTCTGCCGGCAGACCGATTTGATAGTGGCCGCCTGCCGGACGGGCCGCGCCGTCAACGTCAAGAAGGGGCAGTTCCTCGCGCCGCACGACGCGCGCAACATCGTCTCGAAGGCGCGCGCCGCCGGCTGCGAACGCCTCCTGCTCACCGAGCGCGGCTTCACGTTCGGCTACAACAACCTCGTCGTGGACATGCGCTCGCTGCCCATCATGCGCTCCTTCGGCGCGCCGGTCGTCTTCGACGTGACGCACAGCCTGCAACTGCCGGGCGGGCTCGGCCATGCAACGGGCGGGCAGTCGGAGTTCATCGAACCGCTCGCCCGTGCCGGAGTCGCCTGCGGCGTCGACGCCGTCTTCATGGAAGTCCACGAGGCCCCCGAGCGCGCCCTCTCCGACGGGCCGAACGCGCTGCCGCTCGCGCGCCTCGCCCCGCTGCTCGCGACGCTGCGCGACCTGCACGAGCTCGTCCGCGAGCGCGTCAACGCGGAAAGGGAATCGGCCGCGGGTTCACGCGGATGAAACGCGGATCAGAAAAGCAGATAAGACGATGATTGCTTCAATCTCTTTATTTCTTCTTCTGATCCGCGTTTCATCCGCGTGAACCCGCGGCCTATCTTCCGCGCGGGCATCGCCATCCCAATCTAGTCGTAGACTTCGCCGATGATGAATAAATTGTTCCGAGCTTTTATCCTTTCGGGTCTCCTGCTGCAAGCTTTCGTGGCGCGCGCGCAGCAGCCCGAGGAGCCGGGCGCGGCGTGGCAGGTGACGCGCTACGAGGTGACGGTCAACGCGGGCGAGGCGGAGGGCGCGGCGCGCGCCCTGACGGCCCGCGTCCGCATCGAGGCGCGCAACGTCGGCGCGGGCGCGGGCCGCACCTTCACGGCCCGCCTCAACCCGGCCGCGGCCGTCGAGTCGGCCTCGGCCAATGGCGGGCCCGCGCGCCCCGCGAAGTACCCCGAGAACCGCACGCAGCTCCAGCTCGCGCGGCTCACCCTGCCCGCGCCCGTCCCGCCCGGCGGGGCCTTGACGGTCTCGTTCGACTACCGCCTGCCGGTCGCTGACAACTCCGGCCTCGCCGCCATCTCGCCCGAGGGGGTGCAGTTCCTCCCGCTCTCCTTCTGGTATCCGACGCCCAACTCGCCGGTCGCGCAGCGCGGGGCCGACTACGCGCCCTTCCGCCTGACGGTCAACGGGCTGGCGGCCGGCGACGCGGTCGTCTCGTCGGGCAGGGCCGCGGGCGCGAACACGTTCGAGCAGAGCCTGAACGCGCAGCCGTTCTTCCTGACGGGCCGCTGGGAGGCGGTCGAGGGCGCGGGCGAGGCGCGCGGCGTGACGGCGCTCGTGCGCGCCGGCGCGGGGGCCGACGAGCGGCGGCAGGCCGAGGCGCTGGTTAACCTCGCGGCCGCCGCGCGCGCCTTCTACGCCGGCATGCTCGGCCCCGCGCCCGACAGCCCCGTCCGCCTCGTCGGAGTGCGCCGCGGTGCCGGCTTCGACATGGCGGGCACCGTGCTCCTGGATCACGCCGCCTTCCGCCGGCCGAAGGTGGACTCGGTGACGGCCGTGCAGGTCGCCGACGGGGTCGCGCGCCTCTGGGTCGGGGCCTCCGTCCCCGTCGCGGGCGAGGGCGCGGGCGCGGTGCGCGAGGGGCTGACGCGTTTCCTCTCGACGCTCTTCCTCGAAAAGCAGTTCGGCAAGGAGGCGGCCGACGCCGAGCGGCTGCGCATGGCGCTGCTCTACGCGCCGGTCGCGCGGCGCGACGCCCCGCTCGCGCAGCTCACGCCGGCCTACGAGACCTACTTCAACTCGGTCGTCAACAAGGGCGCGCTCGCCTGGCGGCTGGTGATGAACGCCGTCGGGCGCGAGGCCTTCGCCGCGGCCCTGCGCGCCGAGTTCTCGCAGGGCGAGGGGCGCGGCGCCAGCCTCGCCGGCCTGCGCGCGCGCCTGGTCGAGGCCGGCGGCGACCGCGCCTCGAACGCCATCGCGGCGCTCTTCGACCAGCCGACCGACACGGACCTGCTCGTCGGCCTGCCGCAGCCGAAGGCCGGCGGCTGGGCCTCGAACCTGCGCAACACCGGCTCGTTCGACGTGGAGGTGACGGTGCAGGCGACGACCGACCGCGGCGAGCGCGTCTCGGCGACGGCGCGCATCCCGGCCAAGGACTTCGGCGAGGCGCAGTTCAAGACGGCGTCGAAGATCGTCCGCGTCGAGGTTGACCCCGAAAAGCTCTACCCGCAGCTCGACTACGCGAACGACATCGTGCCGGCCGCGCCCGGCCCCGAGGAGGCGATCGAGCAGGCGAGGATACAGCTCGCGCAGGCCCCGGCGAAGGCCGAGGCGCTCGCCCGCGAGGCCCTCGTGCGCTTCCCCTCGCGCGTCGAGGCCCGCGTCGTGCTGGCCCGCGCCCTGCTCGAACAGAACCGGCTCGACGAGGCCGAGCGCGAGTTCCGCTCGGCGCTCGGCGCCCCGCTGCCGACGCCGGCCACGCTCGCCTGGGCTCACGTCGGCCTCGGCGAGGTCGCGCAGCGCCGCGGCCGCGCCGCCGAGGCCGCGCGCCTCTTCGACGCCGCCGTCAGGATTGACGCCGAGTACGCCTCGACGCTCGCGGCGCGGGCCGCGCGCCTGCGGGCCGAGGCGGCGGCCGGCGCGCCCCCCGCGCCCGACGAGCAGATCAAGGCCGCCGCGCAGCGGCTCGACGCGGCCGTCCTGAGTGGGCGCAAGGCCGAGATAGACGCGCTCATCGTGGCGGGCGAGCTGGCGCGCTTCTCGAAGGGCGTCATCGGCCAGGCCCCGGAGGTTTGGCAGACGCGCGTGCTGCGCACCGAGGAGTTGGCGACGGGCCTCGTGGCCGCCGACGTGACGCTCAACATCCGCGCCCTCGGCCGCGAGATGGCCGGCCCCGCCGTCTTCGTCTTCGCCCGCACGCCCGCCGGCTGGAAGCTCTCGGACGTTCAATTCTTCGAGGTAAGATGAAAACAGTAGACAGTAGCCAGTAGCCAGTAGGCTCCGCGCGGCGGCAACTGACGCTGACACGCTGACGGTTCGCGAGCGATTGTATTTCTACTGTCTACTGACTACTGACTACTGTCTACTCTCTTTTTATGCTTGAGCCGGACGAGGTTGAGCGGCGCGCGGCGCGCGTGAAGCTGTTGCTGCTGGACTGCGACGGGGTGCTGACGGACGGGCGCATCACGCTCGTCGAGGGCCGCGGCGAGGAGAAGAGTTTCCACACGCGCGACGGTCACGGCCTCGTCCTCCTGCACCGCGCGGGGCTGCGCTCGGGGATCATCTCGGGGCGCACGTCGCAGGCCGTCGAGTGGCGGGCGCACGACTTAGGGGTGGCGTTCGTGCGGCAGGGGGCCTTCAACAAGGTCGAGGTCTTCGAGGACGTTCTGGGCGCGGCAGACGTGGAGGAGTCGGAGGTCTGCTTCGTCGGCGACGACGTGGTTGACATCCCGCTCATGCGCCGCGCCGGCCTCGCCGCGGCCGTCGCCGACGCGACCGAAGAGACGCGCGCCGCCGCCCACTACGTCACACGCCTGCCCGGCGGCTTCGGCGCGGTGCGCGAAGTCTGCGAACTCATCCTCAAGGCGCAAGGCCGCTGGGACGAGTTGATGAAACGCTACCTCGGGTAGAAGAAGTTTCGGGTTTCGAGTTACGAGTTTCGAGTTAAAGGCAACAGGCAGAAGCCCGACCGTGAGGG
>DASZKF010000292.1:0-4459 GCA_035947355.1 Pyrinomonadaceae bacterium
CCCTCACGGTCGGGCTTCTGACTGTGTGAAGTTGCCGCCCTCACCGGCCGGCGTTAGCATATTGGTGTGGGATTCAGAAATAGACAGAGAAGACCGAGGCCGGGGGGCGCGGCCGAGGAGCGCCCGCCGCGGCCGGTTGACCCTGAGAAGGCGCGCGAGCGGACTTTGCAAAGGGCCGTGAAGCTCCTGGCCGCCAGGCCGCGCTCGGCGGACGAGCTGCGCGAGCGGCTGCTGGAGAAGGAGTGGGCGGACGAGCGGGCGGTCGAGCACGCGCTCTCGAAGCTCAAGGAGTACGGCTACCTCGACGACGAGCGCTTCGCCTTCGGCTTCGCCTCCTACCGCGTGCGCCAGAAGCCGGTCGGCCGCCAGCGCCTCGCCCGCGACCTCCAGACCAGGAAGGTCTCGAAGGAGACGGCCGACGCCGCCCTCGAACTCGTCTACCAGGAGACGCCCGAAGAAGAACTCATCGAGCGCGCCATCGAGAAGCGCGCGCGCCTGCGCGGCCGCCCCCGGACGCGCCAGGAGACCAAGAGCCTCTACGACCACCTGCTGCGCCTCGGCTTCTCCTACGACCTCATCATCCGCAAGGTGCGCGAGGCCGCCGACGCCGACCCCTCCGAAGACGCCACCGGGTGACGGCCGCCGCGCCCAATTTCTCCCCCTCCGGCCCGCGTGCTAAAATTCCCTTTTCGGCACACGACGGAATTTGAGACCGAGCTACAAGACTATGACCGGAAATGAGATTCGCGAAAAGTTTCTGAGCTACTTCGAGAAGAACGGCCACCGGCGCGTCCCGTCGAGCCCGCTCCTGCCCGCGAACGACCCGACGCTCCTGTTCGCCAACGCCGGGATGAACCAGTTCAAGGACACGTTCCTCGGCCTGGAGCGGCGCGACTACGCGCGCGCCGCCTCGTCACAGAAGTGCCTGCGCGCCGGCGGCAAGCACAACGACCTCGACGAGGTCGGCAAGACCGCGCGCCACCACACCTTCTTCGAGATGCTCGGCAACTTCTCCTTCGGCGACTACTTCAAGGAGGACGCCGTCCGCTTCGCCTGGGAGCTTCTGGTCGAGGAGTACGGCCTCGACCCGCGCCGCCTCTGGTTCTCGGTCTTCGAGGGCGACGCGGAGGTGCCGGCCGACGAGGAGGCCGCGGCCCTCTGGGAGCGTGTCGGCGCGCCGCGCGCCCGGATACTTCGCTTCGGCCGCAAGGACAACTTCTGGCAGATGGGCGACACAGGCCCCTGCGGCCCGTGCAGCGAGATTCACTACTACATGGGCGAAGACCCCGAAGACCCCTCGAAGAACCGCGCCGAACTGGTCAACGGCCCCGGCGACACGACGATGGAGATTTGGAACCTCGTCTTCATGCAGTTCAACCGCATCGGCGAGGGCGAGAAGACGGCCGACGGCAAGTACGAGTCCTACCGGCTGGAGCCCCTGCCCGCGCCCTCGGTTGACACCGGCCTGGGCCTCGAACGCATGACGGCCGTCCTCCAGAACGTCAAGACGAACTACGACACAGACCTCATCCGCCCCATCGTCGAGTTCACGGCGCGGCTCGCCGACCGCCACTACGAGCCGGACTCGGCCGAGGGCTTCGCCATGCGCGTCATCGCCGACCACGCGCGCGCCACGGCCTTCTCCGTCGCCGACAACATCCTGCCCGGCAACGAGGGCAGGAATTACGTCCTGCGCAAGATCATGCGCCGCGCCATCTACCAGGGCCGGCACACGCTCGGCCTCGACGGGCTGTTCTTCCACCGGGTCACGGACTTCGTCGCAGACCTGATGAAGGACGCCTACCCCGAACTCGAAGCGCAGCGGGGCTTCATCGAGCGGATGGTGAGGCTCGAAGAGGAGCGCTTCCGCTCGACGCTCACCACGGGCCTGCAAAAGCTCGACGCGCTCTTCGCCGCCACGCCCGAGGGCTTGATGCCGGACTACAAGGAGCTGGCGCGCCTCTACGACACCTTCGGCACGCCGCGCGACCTGATCCGCGTCGGCCTCGAAGAGCGCGGCTTCGCCGTCGGAGAGGACGAGTACAACGAGGCTTTCGACAAGGCCCTGCGCGAGATACAGGGCGCGGGCGCGAAGGCGCAGGCGGCGGTCGGCGCCAAGACTAATCCCGTCTACGCCCGCATCGCCGAACGCACCGGGCCGAGCGAGTTCACCGGCTACGACGAGACGCGCACCGACCCGGCGCGCGTCGTCGCGCTGGTGCGCGGCGAGGAGGAGGTCGAAGAGTTAAGCGAGGGCGAAGAGGGCGAGGTCGTCTTAGACCGCACACCGTTCTACGCCGAGGCCGGCGGGCAGGTCGGGGACACGGGCGTCTTCGTCCACGGCGACACACACCTGACCGTCAACGACACGCCGCCGTCTCCCGCGGGCGGCCTCATCGTCCACCGCGTGAAGGTTGACCGGGGCAGCGTCCGCGTCGGCGACACTTTAACGGCGCAGGTGGATGTCGAGAAGCGCGACGCGACGCGGCGCAACCACACGGCGACGCACCTCCTGCACGCCGCCCTGCGCGAAGTCCTCGGCACGCACGTCAAGCAGGCCGGCTCGGTCGTCGCGCCCAACTACCTGCGCTTCGACTTCGCGCACTACCAGCCGCTCACGCGCGAGGAGCTGGCCGAACTCGAACGGCTCGTTAACTACCACATCCTGCGGAACGAGGCCGTCCGGACCGACATCTTCTCGCTCGAAGAGGCGATGCGCTCGGGCGCGGTGGCGCTCTTCGGCGAGAAGTACGCCGAGCGCGTCCGGGTTCTGACCGTCCCCGGCTTCTCCAAAGAGCTGTGCGGCGGCACGCACGTCCGCGCCACCGGCGACATCGGGCTCTTTAAGATCACGAGCGACGAGTCCATCGCCGCCGGCACGCGCCGCATCCGCGCCGTGACGGGCCGCGACGCCTTCCTCCGCTTCCAGGAGACCGAGGCGCTCGTTGACCAGGTCGCCGCCGGGCTGCGCGCCTCGCGCGCAGACATCCCCGCGGCGGTCGAAAAGCTCCAGGAGGACTTGAAGAGGGCGCGGCGCGAATCGGACGAGTTGCGTTTGAAGATCGCGCTCGGCGCGGGCGCGTCGGCGCAGAACGGCGGCGAGGCGCGCGAGGTCGGGGGCGGAGTCATGGTGCTCGCGCGCGAGGCCAGCGACCTCGACGCCGCGGCCCTGCGCCAGCTCTCCGACACGCTGCTCGCGCAGCTCAAGTCGGGTGTCGTCGTCCTCGGCCGCCGCGCCGACGGCAAGGCCGCGCTCATCGTCCGCACCTCGCCCGACCTGGCCCGCCGCGTCCCGGCCGGCCAGGTCATAAAGGAACTCGCCCCGATCATCGGCGGCCGCGGCGGCGGCAAGCCCGACATGGCCGAGGGCGGCGGCCCCGAGCCGCAGAAGCTCGCCGAAGCCCTGGAGGCGAGCTACCAGGTCGTCGAGCGCTTGCTGGAGGCGGCGCCGGCCGCTTAGCTCAATCAATAACTGTTCAGAGGCGGGCCGCGAATCTCAAGTCGTCTTCTGGCTGCGCGCGGCGACGACCTCCTTCTGCCTGTCGGTCAGGGGGATGTTCATCTTCTGCAAGGTGACGGCGTTGAGCGTGCCCGTGACCTTCAGCCCCTCGGCCTCCTGGAACTTCCGGAGGCCGGCCCGCGTGTCGTCATCGAGCTTGCCCGTGGCATCACCTGCGTAAAAGTTCCGCCCCTTCAGGACGGCCTGCGCCTGTTTAATCTGGTCTTTCGTGGCGCGGAAGATGGGCGGGCGCTTTTTCGCGGGGGCGGCCGTCTCGCCCGCGCCGGCCGCGGGGGAGTTTGTGTTCTGCGCGCCGGTCGCGGCCGACAGGCAGAGCAGCGCCGCGAGGGCCGCGGTGATCATTCTTTTCATGTTCTTCTCCTGAGTGTGAGGCGCGCAGGCGGGGTTGGCGCGCTGGCCTTTGAGCCGGGTAGGCTTCTTCGTTCGCCGAACGGCCTAACATCATATACGCCCTGTCAAGCCCTCGCCGCCCGGCCGCCCGAAGCGGCTCGACCTGAATGACTTAGACAGGTTCGCCGGATTTCCGGCGGAGTCGCCGAAACCCCGACCGCCAAAGGTTAAACAAACGTTGAACATCTCGGGCGGCTGTGTTATGCTGACTTTGCGCTCATTCGAGCGCGTTTGAACTCAGGCGAGAAGCTTCGCCGGTCTCGTTCAATCAAGCCCCGCCAAATCAGAGTACCGGGCGGCCGCCCGCGCCGGCCCGGCCTCTCCCGCGACCCCTTCGCCCGTATGAAAAAACTTCCCCTGCTCTCGGCGCTCTTCGCCTCCGCCTGTCTCTCCGCCTCGGCGCAGACGACCTACCGCTTCGACAACTTCGACGTGCCCGACGGCGTGCGCGTCACACGGGCCGAGACGCCGCGGGCGGCGGCCCCTCCGAGGAGGCTGAAGCTGACGGCCCGCACCGGCCCGGCCGCGCGGGCGCGCACGGCCGCGGCC
>DASZKF010000293.1:0-67085 GCA_035947355.1 Pyrinomonadaceae bacterium
AACAGCAGCACGGGATCGAGGTGCCGAATGGGCGCCTTGCGGGCCATCCGAGCCGATATCGGCTCCCCTCCAATGCGATCGACGGCCTCGTTGAACAGTCCTTGCATTCCCATTAGCCGGACGCATCCTGGCTCAATTGAACTTCCTCGTTCTTGTCGATACCGAAGATCCCTTCATAGATCTGGCGCACAACCGGCGCGACTTCGGCATCAACTACGGCAACGCCTTCGCGGGCGGCGGGCTCGACGTCGGCAACGAGGTCACGGTCAGCCTGCGGCTCGAAGCCGTCCGGCCCGCGCCGAAGCCGGCCGCCGGCCGTTGAGCCTTCGCGCCGGGGGACGCTTCCGCGCAGGAGCGGACTGAACGCGCGCCCGCCCCGCGTTAAACTGGCAGGCCAAACTTACTAACCCGGGTTTGTGACGAAAGGACTTCAGAGCAATGATCACGGTCAGACCTGCAAACGAGCGCGGCAAGACGCGCGCCCCGTGGCTCGACGGCAGCCACACCTTCTCCTTCAACCGCTACTACGACCCGCGCTGGACGGGCTTCCGCGACCTCCTCGTCATCAACGAGGATCGCGTCGCGCCGGCCGGCGGCTTCCCGCCGCACTCGCACGCCGACATGGAGATCATCACCTACGTCATCGAGGGCGCGCTCGAGCACCGCGACTCCTCGGGCGGCCACGGCGTGATCCGCCCCGGCGAGGTGCAGAAGATGAGCGCCGGCACGGGCGTCACCCACAGCGAGATGAACCCCTCGCGGACCGACCCCGTGCACCTGCTCCAAATCTGGATTCAGCCCGAGCGCAGGGGGATCAAGCCCTACTACGAGCAGAAGGCTTTCCCCGAAAGCGAAAGGCGCGGGCGTCTGCGCCTCGTCGCCGCGCCGGGGGGTGCTGACGGGGCGGTCACCCTCTACCAGGACGTGAGGGTGTACGACTCGCTGCTCGCGCCGGGCGAAGCGGTGACGCACGGGCTCGGGCCCGGGCGCCACGCCTGGCTTCAGGTCGTCAAGGGGGCCGTCACGCTGAACGGCACGCCGCTCAGGGCCGGCGACGGCGCGGCCGTGACCGCCGAGGAGTCTCTGGAGATAAGGGCCGAGGAGGAGTCCGAAGTCCTTCTATTCGACCTCGCGTGACGCCGAAGGCGGAGGGCCGCCTCCCGGCGGTCGGGGCGGCCCGGCCCTCACTTAATGAGACCAGACCGAGGCCTTCTGCGCCCACACGCTGTCCTGGTACTTCTGTTTGAACTGCTCGGCCACCTCGCCGAGCGCCGTGTGATCGTCCGTCGCCTTGTAGTGGCTGACGCCCCTCCAGTAGACCGCCTCCGGCGCGACCTTCGAGTCGGGGTAGCGCTCGACGATTCGAGCGTACCTCTGCTCGGCCTCCGCCCACTGCTTGTTCATGAAGGCGACCCGCGCCAGCCCCAGCTCCAGGTGGGCGCGGAACTCGTCTTTAGGCAGGTAGCCCTCGATGCGAACCCGTTCCACTCCGCCTGAATCCAGGACGAGCACGGTCGGCGTCCACACGGCGTCGAAGCGGTGGAAGTAGGCCGGGCGCTCTTTGATGTGTGCCCCGAGGGGCACGAAGTTCGCGTGGATGAAGGAGGAGGTCTCCTCGTCGGCGTAGGACTCGGCCTCCAGCCGAGCGCAGGCGCCTCAGGCCGGTGCGGCGCTGAAGTCAACGAGAAGCGGTTTCTTTGCCTCTTTAGCTTCGGCGAGCGCCGCGTCGGCGTCCTTGTTCCATTGCACTGCCATCTCTTCGTCCTCCCGAATCAGAAGTGAGGGCGGACTCTGCCGCCGCCGAAAATCACTGCCGCGTGATGACGCCGCAGGCGAGGCGCGGGCCGCCGCTCACGCCCGACTTCGTCTCGCCGCTCGTCAACTGATCCTGCCGGGCGTGGATGATGATCGCCGAGCCGTCGGCGTCGAAGACGCTCAGGGGGCCTTCGGAGAGCGTGACCCGCGTCGTCACCGCTTCGAGCGTGCCCATGCCCTTCGCGTCCACGTTGATGTTCGGCAGGTCGCCCATGTGGTACGGGTGGTTCACGTCCGGGTCGGAGTTGCCGGCCGGGCCGGGGTCGAAGTGGCCGCCCGCGGAGGTGAACGGCGGCTCGCACACGCCCTTCTCATGGAGGTGGACGCCGTGCAGCCCGGGGGTGAGCGCCGACGGGTCGCCCTTGACCCGCACGGTGACGCGCACCAGCCGCTCGGTGCCGCGCTCGACCTCGACGAACTCCGCCGTCCCCGTGACGCGATCCCCTTTGATCTCGGCGCGGGCGCGCGCGCCCTCTTTCTCGCCGCCCCCGTGAGCATGTGTGCTCTTCCCCCGCCCGTGTTTCGTCCCTTTCTGACCGGAGACCTCGGCGGCCGGGGCCAACAAGGAAAGGGCGGCGGCCAGCGCGAGCACGGCGAGGGGCAGCGCCGCCCTGCTTACATTCTTCACGCGTTCGCCGGGCCGAACGCCCGCGGGTCGCTGCCGCGACGTGAGAACTTCTGCGTCTGTCCTTACTTCATCCGTTTTCATTGGGTCTCCTCCTGCTGGTTAATGTCTCTCCCCGCCCGTGGGCCGGGATGCCTCCGGCCGCTCCTCGCCGATTTTCCGACGCACACCTTCCGCCCGGCAAGCGTCCCGGTCGTCCTCAGAGCCCGCACTTCGATTCGCGCCCGCGTCCGTCCCGCCCGTACGGCCCGGTACAAGAATGCTCCGGTCGGGCGACGGTAGAAACAATATTCAACGCGCGCCCCTAGACTTTAGTCCGAGCACGCTCAGCACGGCAAAGAATACCGCGAGGACGGCCGAGAGGAACTGCCCGGCCAGAGCCAGCAACGGCCCGCGGACGTGAACGTCGCCGAAAGTCTGATCCCTCGACCAGAAGAAGCCGCCGGCGATCAGGGCGGCGATGAGCAGGGAGCGGATCAGACGGTCGAGGTGTGTTAACTCCCACCTCCGGAAACTGATTGTCAGCGAGCTGTAGATTACGCCGACGACGACCGCGCGCAGCAGGTAGCCGCCCGACAGCGGCCCCTCCGAGGCAGAGATTAGCAGCGCCGCGGTAGCGCCGGCGAAGAAGAGCGGCGACCATCTGAGAAGTATCCCCGCGCGCGCGTCGGTGTTGTCCATTTCGTTCACTCCGCGGGCGCGGCCCGCCGGCACGCGGGCCGCCCTACTTGTAGCAGAAGGTCGCGGCAGTTCGGAGCCTTCGGGCCTCGGCCTCGTCCCAGACGAGCGTGCCGGGCGGCCTCCCCAGCGCCACCTCCACCGCCGCCTCCGCGATGATCGGGGGGCGGGGGAAGCAGCGCACGTAGATCGGGCCTTCGACGCTCCGGGCCAGGGCGATGAGCTGCTCGGTCGGCTCGGCCCGTTTCAGGAAGAGCCCGTGTTTGCGCGTCCAAAGGTGGCTGACGTTCTGGAGGAGCATGACGCCCAGCAACGCCGTCAGGAGCCAGGCGCGCGACGGCCTGACCCGCTCCTTCAGGACGACGACGGCCGCGCCGACGATCAGCGCGAGGCCGGCGCTCGCGAGGTAAGTCTGGCGGCTCGGGACGCGGTGGACGTAAGCGACGAACATGTAAGGCACGAAGCTGACCGAGACCCAGAAGACGCCGAGCCGCAGCAAGCCCCCGAACCGCCGCCCGGCGGCGAGCGTCATCGCCGCGAGCCAGCCCCACGGCCAGAAGAGCGCGAAGAAGCTTTTCGCCCACGTCTCCCAGAACGGCGCGCCGAGATCGAAACTCCCGTCGGAGAAGCGGAAAGACTCGCCGCGGGTCTGAAATATCGAGACGGCGTAGACGGCCGCGAGCACGGCGAAAGGCGAAAGAGCCGGCAGGCGGCGCGCCCTCGGCTCAGGCCCCAGCAGCAGGGGCAGGGAGAGGACGGCGACGAGGACGACGGACGACTCCTTCGACAGCAGCGCGAGCACGAAGGAGAGTAAAGAAGCGGCGTACCACAGCCGGCGACCGCGACCGCCTTCGAGGAAGAGCAGCCAGCCGAGGAGCGAGAGCGACCCGAAGAAGAACAGGAGGAGTTCGTTACAGGCCGAGTACCACATGACGGCCTCCTGGTGCCCCTCGTGCACGGCGAAGAAGGCCGCGGCCCAGCCGCTCACACGGAACCCGACCGGCGGCCAGCGGCCGAGCGCGTAGATCAGCAGGCAGTTTGAGACGTGCAGAAGGATGCTGAGCGAGTAGAAGGCGGCCGGGCGGAGGCCGAACGCGCGCTCGACCCAGTGCGTGACGACGAAGGTGGTGGCGCGCACGCGGTTCACGCGGTCGCGGGCCATCCCGGCCCAGCCGCCGACGGGGCCGTGTTCGCGGGCCAGGGCGATGTTCGGGTAGTCGTCTTCGATCAGCGGCTGGCCGAGCGTGGGCAGGTAGGAGACCAGCGCGAGTAAAGAGACCGAGAGGGGTATTAATACGCCCGGGGGCCTGACCTTATGCCGCATACGCTCGCACACTCTCGAAGGATGTCCGAGCGTAACACAAAACGACCCGCACTTCCCCCCCGGACGCCTGGCGCCTATTCGTACCGGAGCGCGACCATCGGGTCAACGCGCGACGCGCGGCGCGCCGGGACGTAGCCCGCCGCCAGGGCGACGCCGACCAGCGAGAGCGCGGCCAGGCCGAGCGAGACGGGGTCGCCCGGCGTCAGGCCGTAGAGGAGGGCCGAGACGAGGCGCGTGGCGGCGAGCGTGGCGGGCAGGCCGACGGCGACGCCGACGAGGACGAGCACCAGCGACTCGCGCAGGATCATCCGCCGCACCTCGCGCGGCAGCGCCCCGAGCGCCATCCGGATTCCGATCTCCTGGGTGCGGCTGGCGACGCCGTAGGACATGATGCCGTAGAGGCCGACGCAGGCCAGCGCGAGCGCGAGCAGCCCGAAGAAGCCGGAGAGCATCGCCATCAGGCGGTCGCGCATGAGCGAGTTCTGAATCTGCTCGCGGAGCACCTTGAAGTTGATCGTGCTCTGCGGGCTGAGTTCGCCGACCGCGCGCTTGACGCCGGCCGTCAGCTCGGCGGGCGGGACGCCGGCTTTGATCAGGAACTGGTTGAAGAGGCCGGCGGTGGCGGCCTGCGTGGCCGGGAAGTAGGCGACGGGCCGGAACTCTTCGCGGAGGTCGTAGTACTTCGTGCTCTTGACGAGGCCGACGATCTCGTAGCGCGTCTGCGGGGTGTTGGGCGTGGTCTCCACCCAGAAGCTCCGGCCGACGGGGTTGGCGCCGTTCGCGAGCTGGCGCGCGAACTCTTCGTTGACGACGGCGACCTTCGCCGAGGAAGTCGCGTCGTGGTCGCCGAAATCGCGCCCGGCGAGCAGCGGGATGCCGAGCGTCTGGAAGTAGCCGGCGCTCACGCGGTGGAAGCTGACGCCCTTCTTCCCCGCCGGGTCTTCGCCGTCCATCCAGACGCTGTTGCCCCAGCCGCTGCCGCTCAGCGGGACGACGTTGACGGTGGCGGCCGAGCTGACGCCGGGGACGGCCCTGATCCGTTCGAGCAGCTCGCGCCTGAAGGCCGCCCGCCTCTCTCCGGGGAGGTTCAGGCGCGACGAGTTGACCTGCGCGATCAGAATCCCTTCCTGCTCGAAGCCCACGTCGGTGGCGAGCAGCTTGCCGAGGCTGCGCGAGAACAGTACCGCGCCGGCGACGAGGACGAGCGAGAGCGCGACCTGCACGACGACGAGCGAGCGCCGCAGGCTGAAGCGCTCGCGCCCCGCCGTCAGCCCCCGCCCGCCCGCCTTCATCGCCGCGCCCGGCGCGACCCGCGACGCGCGCAGCGCCGGGGCCACCCCGAACAGGACGCAGGTCAGCACCGCCGCCCCGGCCGCGAAGCCGAGCACCATCCAGTCGGCGCGCAGGTCAACGAAGAGTTGGTTATCCTCCGTGCTGAGGAACGAGACAAGGAATTCGCTCAGGAACCCGGCGAAGACCGCGCCGAGGAGCGAGCCGGCCGCGGCGAGGAGCAGGCTCTCCGTGAGCAGTTGCCGTATGAGGCGGCCGCGCGAAGCGCCCAGGGCGAGGCGCATGGCGAGCTCGCGCTCGCGGGTGCTCGCGCGCGCCAGCATCAGGTTGGCGAGGTTGGCGCAGGCGACGAGCAGGACGAGGCCCGCGATCCCCAGCAGCATCCAGAGCGGCTTCTCGTACGTCTCGCGCACCTGCGAGATGCCGCTCGCGGCCGGGTACGCCGCCAGCTTGAAGTCTAGGTAGCCTTGCACGCTCTCGGGCGGGTACTTGGGCGACAGGGTCGTCTCGAATACCCCCGGCGAAATGGAGCTGAAGTGCGCCGTGGCCTGCTCAACCGTCCAACCGGGTTTGAGCCGGCCGACTACGATGAGCCACCAAGTGGTGCCCGACTCAAGCCGGCCGTCTTCGCTGCGGAGCGTCGCCGCCGAGCAGACGGGGACGGCCACGTCGAAGGCGCGCCCCACCTCCGGCCCGTAGAAGCTGGCGGGCGTGACGCCGACGATCTCGACCGGGTGATCGTCGAGCGAGAGCCGACGGCCGACGACCGACTTGTCGCCGCCAAACTCGCGCTGCCAGAACTGGTGGCTGATGACGGCGGCCGGCCCGCACCCCGGCCGGTCGTCCGAGGCGTCGAAGACGCGGCCCAGCTCGGGGCCGACGCCGAGCACGTTGAAGAAGTCGCCGCTGACCCACAGCCCGCGCGCGAGCCGCACGTCGGCGCCCGTCCCCGTGTTGAAGTCGTCGGCGCCCCACGCGAAGACGCCGGAGAAGGCCTGCTGGCGCTCCCGTATCTGCTCCCAGATGGGGTTCGTCAGCGAGGGGTGCCAGCTCGCGAACATGCCGCGGGCGGCGCTCATGTCCTCGATGCGCACCTCGGCGAGCTGCTGCGGCTCGGGCACCGGGAGGGCGCGCAGGCGCACGGCGCTGATCAGGTGGAAGATCGCCGTGTTCGCGCCGACGCCGAGCGCCAGCGTCAGCAGCGCCACGCCGGTGAACCCGGGGTTCTTCCTCCACAGCCGCAGGCCGTAGCGCACGTCCTGCCAAAGCTCTTCGAGCGGCCGCACCCCGCGCACGTCGCGGCACTCCTCTTTCACCTTCTCCACCCCGCCGAACTTGAGGAGGGCGGCGCGGCGCGCCTCGGCGGCGCTCATCCCGCGGGCCATGTTCTGCTCGGCCTCCCGCTCCAGGTGGAAGCGCAGTTCCTCGTCCAGCTCGCGCTCCACCTCCGGCTTGCGCACGAGCGCCCTCAGACGCCTCGAAAACTTATCGAACATGCCCGCCCTCCGCCGCGCCTAACTCGTCTGGAGGATGCGCGAGACCGCCAGGGAGAACCGCTCCCACGTCTCCGCCTCCGTCTGCAACTGCTTCCGCCCGGCCGCCGTCAGCCGGTAGAACTTGGCGCGCCGGTTGTTCTCCGAAGCGCCCCACTCCGAGGTGATCCACCCCTGCTCTTCGAGGCGGTGCAGCGCCGGGTAGAGCGAGCCCTGGTTGACCTGGAGCACGTCCTCGGAGACCTGCTGGATGCGCTGGGCGATGTCCCACCCGTGGGTCGGGCCGGACTGGAGCGTCTTGAGCACGAGCAGGTCGAGCGTCCCCTGCAGCAGATCCGTTTTTTGCCTCGCCATACTTTCCCCCTAGACAATCTACAAGTAAGGTACGCCTCTTCCTGTAGATTGTCAACAGGAAAAGGCCGGCCGGGCCTGGCTGTGCGTATCTCCGACGGAGGTGCCGGGGGCGCGGCCGCGCGTGCGGCGCCGTGAGGAGGTAACACGAATCCGGGGCGCGCGGGCGATGGTGGGGCGGGCCGCCCGGCGCCTAAACGGAAGGTCGAGACGATTTCAAGAAGAGGGTTTTAAGAACCGCCCGCCCTGGCGTTGATCCCGTTCCGCTTCAATTCGGCCAGCGCGGCCTCCAGCGAAGCCGACGAGTCTCCCGCCGTCCTTCTAGACGCGCACGTCGTTCCGCGGGCTGAGCGAAGGGTCGCTCAGCTTCAGTTGGAGGTCGCCGGCGTGGAGCGTCGTCTCGCCCGACGACAGCACCAACTCGCACAGCCGCCGCAAATCACGCCTCGCGTCGTAGCCCCGCGCCGAAAGCATAAATGACTCGCAAAAAAATTTTCCGCCCGTGTCGGATTCCGAGCGGGTTTGTCGCATTTATCAGGTGAGGGCGGAAGGCTTGGCCGCACGGGCACGGGAGCCCCGCCGGTCAAAGCCTAGCCCCCAGTCTCAGGGATTGCAATCGTACCGGCGGGGCCGGTTCGGCGAACGACAAGGCACTTGAGGTTTTACTCGCGACCGAAGAAAGGAGAAAGAAGGATGATCCAAATAATGTCTATCATGATCGCGCTGGCGGCCGCCGTCACTTTAGGCACGCCGGGCGGCAACAAGCTGTTCGACAACACCGGCGGCGGCCCGCTCGCCGCACAGACTGATTACAACAACAACAACTCCGCGCCCCGCGCCGAGACCCAAAGCGGCATCAACCCCGTCCAGCACAGCGAGTGAGCGCGGGCGCCGGGGCCGCGGCGTTGATTACGTCTCACGCCGCCGACTCACACCCCGGACAGACCCGCCAACGCTGCCCCTCTGAAAAAGGAGCTGTCAATGAAGAAGCAGGCCATCGGCACACTGCTGAGCCTTTTACTCATGGCGTCTGCGGCGTTCGCCCAGGACGGGTCGCCGCCCGCCGGGCCTCACGCCGGCCGGTCGAAAAGGGCGAGGAGATTCGTCGTGCCGCTCATCCTTTCGGCGGGCGCCGCGCAGTTCACCTTCGACACCACGATCTTTATGACCTACACGCCGGGCCTCGCCGGCTTGGGCGCGGGGCCGGGCGCGTCGGTCGACTTGTTCCTGTTCGACGACACGGCGGGCAGCCCGTTGCGTTCGGCCGCGGGTCAGGACGTTTGTAACCCGTGCACGTTCCCGCTCGGCGGGGCCGGCGGCAGGCAGAGCGTGCGGGTAGACGAACTGCTGGCGGCCGGCGGCTCTTTCGACGCGGCGGTGAAACTGGGGTTCGCCGTGCTCGTCGTCGGGGGAGCCGACCCCGACGGCGTGAACATACAGGGCCGCGTCGTCTCCTCCCGCGCAGGCTCGTCCGACCTGTCCGTCCTGACCTTCGAGCCCCAGCCCGCCGCGGCGGAGGCGCAGTAGCCGCCCGGCCTCGCCCCTTTGAAAGGAACGGTCGAGGTGCCGCTCGGCTTCAGCTTCCCCTTCCTCGGCAAAAACTATTCGAGCATCTTCGTCAACTCGGACGGCAACATCGCCTTCGGCGCCGGCGACAGCGCCGCGCTGCCGCGCGGCGCCGCACGGACTCGCCGGGAGGCGAGCCAAGTGCGACCTCATAGCCGCCCCGCCGGCGGGCCGTCAAAGGAGACTGCTCCGCGGGAGTGATGGCCGTTCGGGCTCCAAGAATCTTGACTTTTCTCCGGACACGATTTACGTTTCTCCGGAATCCGACTTTCGAAGGGCTGCCACTAAACCGACCCTCGTAAGTGACCAGCGCGCACTTGCCGGCCGGGCCACCTCTAACAACCGCTACCAGAAACTCCCCGTGCTATGTTCTAACTTGCGCGGAGCCGCACGAGGGATCGCAGCCTCGCCCAGAGCGGGCGTCGGCCGGTGCGGCTTCGACGAGCGGAGGTGAACACTCGTGCGGCGGAAAGTTCTCTACGCGCTTCCCCTTTACCTGGCAACCGGCATCGCTATTCTCTTCGCGACGCGCCCCGGCGACACTGCGTCAGTGACGGCGACGGCGGCCGCCCCCGGCACGCGTGCGGCGTCGGAGTTTGCAGTGCCGCCGCTCGACTTCGTTGAGAACCTGGGGCAATGGGATCAGTCGGCGGCCTTCGTGGCGCGCGGCGGCCCGCTGACCGCGCGCCTCGGGCGCGACCGCATCGAGCTCCGGCACGCGAAGGGGCCGCAGGCTCCGCTCGCCCTGGCCTTCGAGGGGGCCTCGCCGGGCACGACCCTCGTGGGGGAGGGCCGGCGCCGCGGCTACTACAATTTCTTCGTGGGGGCAGACCCCCGCGGGTGGCGGCCGAGGGTCGCGGCCTACGCCGGCGTGCTGTACCGCGGGCTCTACAACGGCGTGGACATGCGCCTGCGCGAGGCGGGCGGGCGGCTCGAGTACGACCTGCTCGTCGCCGCCGGGGCGGACGTGGCGAAGATAGTCGTCCGCGCCGACGGGGCTTCGGGGCTTGAGGTCGCGGCCGACGGGTCGCTGCTTATCCAGACCGGGGCGGGCGCGCTCCGCCAGTCGCGGCCGGTGACGTGGGAAGAGCTGCCGGGCGGCGAGAGGCGCATGGTCGAGTGCCGGTTCCGCAAGATAGACTCGCGCCGCTACGGCTTCGAGGTGGTCGGGCGCGGGCGGGGCCTGCCGCTCGTCATAGACCCCGGGCTCGAATGGGCGACGTACCTGGGCGGCGGGAACTGGGACGAGATTCACGACATCGCCGCGGCGGGCGACGGCACGGGCGACGTGATCGCGGTCGGGGCGACCCTGTCGCAAGACTTCACGGGTCGCCCTAACGCGGTGGCCGGGTTCGTCACGCGCTTCAGCGCGACCGGCGCGCTCGTCTACAAAACGATTCTAGTCGGCTCGGACCGGGAGTGGGTTCGCGGCGTCGCCGTCGCGGCCGGCGGCGAGCCCGTGGTCGTGGGCGAGAGCTACTCCCCTGATTACCCAACGACGCCCGGCGCCTACGACACGACGCACGGCGTCAGGTTCGACGCCCTCGGCCCCATCTACGGGGCGGACGCGTTCGTCACGCGCCTAAGCGCGGGCGGCGACCGGCTCGTCTACTCGACCTTCGTCGGCACGGACGACTACGAACAGGCCGTCGCCGTCGCCCTCGCGCCCGGCGGGACGGCGGTCGTCGTCGGCGAGACGACCTCGGCCGCGTGGCCGACGACCGAAGGGGCCTTCGACCGGACGCACAACTGCTGCACCCCGTACTTCGAGGGCGTCTTCTCGGCGCGCGACGCCTTCGTGGCCCGCCTGAGCGCCGACGGCTCCGCGCTCGAATACTCCACATACCTCGGCGGCTTCGGCGACGAGCTGCCCAAGAGCGTCGTCGTGGACGCCGCCGGCTTCGTCACCCTCACCGGCGACATCTACTCCTCGCCCGACGCGTCCGCCCCGAACTTTCCGACCACGTCGGACGCCCTCGCCCGCACCCCGCACGACCGCGAGGGCATCAACGACACCTTCCTCACGCGCATGCGCCTCGACGGCGCCGGCGCGGCCGACCTCAAGTATTCGACCTTCATCGGCGGCAACAGCAACGAGCACGCGCTCGCCGTCGCCCTCGACCCCTTCAACCCGCAGGACGTGCTCGTCGGCGGCGTCACCTACTCGACCGCCGGCGTCCCCGCTATCTTCCCGACCACCGCCGGCACGCTCAAGCCGAGTTCCACGAGCATTGACGGCTTCGTCATGCGCTGGCGCTTCCCCGCGGCCGGCGGCGGCAGCCTCGTCTGGTCAACGCTCTTCGGCGGCCTCGACTACGAGGAGGTCGCAGACCTCGCCGTGGACAGCGACGGGAGCATCGTCCTCTCCGGCGAGACGCGCTCGTTCGACTTCCCGACCACGCAGGGTGCCTTCGACAGGTCTGTCGCCATCTCGTCCGGCGTGCTCTGGTTCGACGCCTACGCCGCGCGCATCAGCGCCGACGGCGCGCGGGTGCTTTACGGGACGTACCTGGGCGGGGCCTTCAACGACCGCCACGTGAAGGTCGCGCTCGTCGCCCCGAACACCACCGTCCTTGCCGGCTGGACTCTTTCTGGCGACTTCCCCGTGACCCCAGGCGCGCACGACGGGGTTCTTAACAACGACGGCGTCGGCGGCGCGGCCGGCGGCCCCGGAGGCACGCAGTTCGACGGCTTCCTCGCCCGGCTCACGCTCCTGCCCGACGGCGACGGCGACGACGCGGTCGCCGCGCCGACACTGCTCGGCCCCGCCGATGGTTCTTTTCAGCCGACCCTCACGACCATCAATTTCGACTGGAGCGACGTGGCCGACCCGTCGGGCCTCGACGGCTACAACATCCAGCTCAACCAGAGGTCGGATTTCGTCTGCTGCAATGACTGGCAGGAGGTCTGGACGAAGAACTCGGACTGGAGAGCCAGTGTGCGCTTCGAGGGGCCTTACTACTGGCGCGTACGGACGGCTGACCGGTCGGGCAACCTGAGCGAGTGGTCGGAGGTGCGCAGCTTCAACTCCGGGGCGGGCGTCTCGACGCTCATGGTCAACCCGCCGAGCGTCTCAGGCGGCAACCCGTCGCAAGGGGAGGTCACGCTCACGTCCACGGCCACGCCCGGCGGCGCCGTCGTTTCGCTCAGGAGCAGTAACACCGCGGTCGCGACCGTGCCCGCGAGCGTCACAATCCCGTCAGGCAGCAACCTGGCGAGATTCACGGTCTCGACCAGGGCCGTTTCAGCCACAACCAACGTGGCGATCACTGCCACCTACGGCTCCACCAGCAAAAGCGTGACGCTGACGGTGACGCCCTCCACGGCGCCGCCGGCCGCGCCCACCCTCGTCAGCCCCGCGAACAACGTGCAACTGCCTCCCGGCCAGAGCATCACCTTCTCGTGGAACGCGGTGGCGGGCGCGGCGACTTACGAGTTCCAGGTTGACGATTCGAGTTCGTTCAGCGCCCCGCTGGTGGTGTCGCGGCCCGGACTCGCGCAGACGCAGACCGCGCAGACCTTCACCAGCGAGCGGCGCTACTGGTGGCGCGTGCGCGGCCGCACCGCCGGCGGCACGAACGGCGCGTGGTCTTCCGCCCGCTCGTTCGAAATCAAGAGAGGGGCCGCGCCCGCGCCCGCTCCGGGGCCGGCGACTCTCTCCGCGCTGTCGCTCAACCCGACCGGCGTGACGGGCGGTAACTCTTCGCAGGGCACCGTCACGCTGACGGGCGCGGCCCCGTCGGGGGGCGCGGTCGTCACGCTCACGAGCAGCAACACGGCCGCCGCGACCGTCCCTGCCAGCGTCACGGTCGCCGCCGGCTCGACCGCGGCGACTTTCACGGTGACGACTAAATCGGTGTCCGCGTCAACGTCCGTCACCATCTCCGCGGCTTACGGCGGCGTCACGCGGTCGGCGACGCTGAGCGTCGCGGCGGCGCCCGCACCGACGCCAACGCCGACGCCGACGCCAACGCCCTCGACCGACACGGTAGCCGTTCAGGTCGCCGAATACTCTTCCGGCAACCAGCAGTTGCGCGTCGAGGCGACGAGCACGAATTCGAGCGCCACGCTGCGGGCCTACGTCACCTCGACGAACGCCTTGATCGGGACGCTGCGCAACGAAGGCGGCGGCAGATATCGCGGCGACTTCTCATGGCCTTCGAACCCGCAGAGCGTCACGGTGCGGAGCAGTCTGGGCGGTTCTGCCACGCGGGCGGTGACGGTCAAGTAGCCGCCGAATCGAACGTCAACATCACGGAGGCCGACGCGATGGCGCGAGTACGCATAGCCGGGAGGCTCGGAGCGTTAATTCTCGTGTGCTTATTGCCCTTCCCGCCGCCCGCGTCCGCCCAGGGCAGGCCCCGGCTCGATGCCGCCCGCCTGGAAGACAAAGTTCAAAAGATAATCGGCGCGAGCGGGGCCGAGCGGGTGGCCGTCGCCTTCCAGGACCTCGAGACCGGCGAGGAGGTCTTGGTCAACGCGGGCGAGAGTTTCCACGCCGCCAGCATGATGAAGGTGCCGGTGATGATGGAGGTCTACCGCCAGGCCGCCGCCGGCGAACTCCCCCTCGGCGGACGCCTGCCCGTCCGCAACGACTTCGAGAGCATCGCCGACGGCAGCCGCTTCTCGGTCGCGGCCGAAGACGACTCCGAGAGGACGCTCTACGAAAGGGTCGGCGGGACGGAGACCGTCCGCGAGCTGGTGCGCCTGATGATCACCGAGAGCAGCAACCTGGCGACGAACATCGTCATCGCCCGGGTCACGCCCGAGCGGGTGATGGCGCTCATGCGGGAGCTGGGGGCGCGCGACATCCGCGTGCTGCGCGGCGTCGAGGACGGGAAAGCCTACGAGCGGGGGCTGAACAACACCACCACGGCGCGCGACCTTTTGATCGTCCTGCGCGCCATCGCCGAGGGCCGGGTCGTCTCGGGGGAAGCTTCCGAAGAGATGGTGAAGATACTGCTGGGGCAGAAGTTCAACGAGGGCATCCCGGCCGGCGTGCCGCAGGGGGTGCGGGTGGCGCACAAGACCGGCTCCATCACGAAGGTCAACCACGACGCGGGCATCGTCTACGTGCCGGGCCGCAAGCCCTACGTGCTGGCCGTCCTGACGCGCGGAATAGAGGATGAGCGGCGGGCGCACCGGCTCATCGCCGACATCTCGCGGGCCGTCTACGAAAGCGTCGTCGAAGGGCAGAACCCCCGCGAACGATAACGGCACGCGCCCGGCCGCGAGCCGGCCTCCCCTCGGCGGCTAGCGGTTCGCCGGCTGATGGTGCCCTCGCGTCGGCCGCGGCCCCTCCGGCTGGAAGGCGGCGTGGAAGCCGAAGTGGACCGGCGCGTCGAGCCGGAGCGTGGCGAGCGGGCCGGCCGAGACGTGGCCGGCGTCGAAGACCGCGAAGGCGCAGGAGGCGCGCGCCGCGTCGAAGACCTGGCAGATGACGGCCCCGCCCCTTTCGCGCCCGGGGTCGGGGACGAAGACCGGCTCGCCGCAGAGGTAGTGCAGGGGCGGGGCCTGGTAGATGTCGCGGGGCCGCCCCTCCGCCCAGTCTGCGTGCACGAGCTGGTCGAAGAACTTGCGCCCGCGCCGGCCGGCCGAAGAGATGCCGAGCATCCAGAACTCCTCGCAGGGCGCGCCGGCGCGGCGCGGGTCAACGGAAGGCAGGTCGGGGTAAGCCGGGTAGTCGAGGGGCTGGCGCGCGACGACCTCACGCCCGCCCGCGCCCAGCGCGTAGCGGACGGGGCGGCCCTCACACACGTCCGTGAAAAGGTCCGGGACGTTGCGGTACTGGTCGTAGACGGGGCGGTCGAGTTCGAGCACGTCCGCGTAGAGCAGCCCGCCCCGCTCGAAGCAGTTGACGAGGTGGAGGCAGTAGCGCGCGCCGACGGGGACCGAGGCCACGGGCTCGCCCGTCTCGCGCGAGACGACGAGGAGGCGGCTGCCGCGGCGCGGCTCCCAGCGCAGCGAGTCCATCAGCGAGAGCCCGCCGGCGACGAACGACTCCACGTCGAGCAGGTAGGGGCTGAGGTAGAAGACGGCGTAGGAACGGCTCAGGCCGAAGTCGTGAACCGTGCAGGGGTGTTCGAGCGGCAGCCGCCGCCGCAGCGCGAGCGCGCCCCCGGCGTCGAAGCGGTAGAAGCTCAGCGCGGGCTCCGAGGCCGAGAAGGCGACGCCGAAGTTGAACACCTCGCCCGTCTCGCGGTCGAACTTCGGGTGTGCGGCGAACGGGCTGACTTCGTTGAGCGCCCCGCCAAAGCCGAAGGCCCCCCGCGTCTCAAGCGTCAAAGGGTCGAGCTCCGCCGGCAACCCCTGCTCGCCGAACGCCAGCAGTGCGTCGCGGTAAGGGTAGACGCTGATGTTGGCGGGCGACTCCAGCGCGCCCCCGCGCCTCAGCCGGTCAGACTCGAAGGCCGTGCCGAAGGCGCGGAAGAGTGGGCGGCCCGCCTCACCCTCCTCCACGAACTTCCTCGTCCTGACGAAGCGGCTGGTGAACCGCACGCCCCCTCCGCCGAACCGCAGGGAGCAGACCATACCGTCGCCGTCGAGCCAGTGGCGGTAGCGGAACCCGCCGCGCGAGAAGCGCGCCGGGCCGTTCAGGTAGTAGGTGCCGCGCACGAACTCCGGCACGCGCCCCTCGACGCGGGTCACCTCGTAAGACCCTTCGCGCGGCTCGACGCCGAAGGCCCTCTCGAGCAAAGGCGCGTAGTCCCTCACGGCGCGCACCCCCGCCCTCCGCTCACGACCGCGCCCCCGTCCTCTTCGGGCACGCTCGGCTCCCGCGGGCGCGCCGCGCAGCCCCCCGTCCCGCGCCCGCCGCCCTCCGGCCGCCCGGCCGCGCGGAAGCGCGCGAGGGCGGTCGGGGCGAACGGCCATTCGTACGGCCGCGCGCAGTGCCGGTGAGCCGCGTGGCGCGCGCGCATCTCTTCGGGGTCGAAGCGGAAGTCTTGTAAGTCAATGCTCTCGACGAGGGCGCGGTTCGTGACGGCGCGCTCGTCCTCGCACACCACGGCGTGGGCGTGCGCGACGACGAAGCGCGCCAGCTCCAGGAGGTTCGCGAGCTGCGCGTCGAGGACGCCGCGCGCCTCCGCGGCCGACACGCCGACGCGGTAGATGGCGCCCTCGGCCGCGCGCAGCGCGCCGTGCTCCGTGAAGTCGTTGAAGACGGGCGCCGCGGGGCGCGGGCGGTGGCGCTTCTTCCAGTGGTAGAAGTCGCGGAGGAACTTTTGCAGGCCACGGTTGACCGGGCCGAGGCGCGAGAAGCGGTTGAGGTACGAGACGGCGAAGAGGCGGTCGGTGAAGAGGTCGTTGATGAACGGGAAGACGTAGAAGGAGAAGTAGACCGCCAGCTCCCACGTGTACTTGAGCGTCATCGCCTCCTGGTCGCCGAGCACGTCGTAGCTCGTCCCGTAGCTCGGGACGTACGCCTCGTAGAGCGCCTTCATCAGCCGCTCGTAGAGCGCCGCCTTCGCCGACAGCTCGGCGTCGCCCTCGGTCAGGACGGCGTCGGTGATGAGCGTGTTGTAGAGCGCGATGAGGTCGCCGCCGGGGCTGTAGAGCGGGTCGGTGAAGCGGCCCGCCTCGCCGGCCAGGGCCCAGCGGGCGGGGCTGATCGTGCGCTCGCAGTCGTAGGAGAAGTCCCTGAGCGACCCGCGCGCGAGGATTTTGCGGCGCGCCAGGTCGCGCGCGAAGAGCGGGAACTCGCGGCAGACCCACTCGACGAGCTTCTCGGTCGTCTCGACGCGCTCGCGCGGGAACGTCCGGTTGTCGTAGACGAGGCCGAGGCTCGTCTTGCCCTGGAGCGGGATGACCCAGAACCAGAAGCCCTCGCCGCAGAAGTGGTTCGTCGCCAGCCACACGGGCAGGTGCCCCATCTCGCGGCGCGCGGGGTTGAGCCTCACGTCGCGCGGCGCGGCGTCCGTCAGCTTCTCGACGTTGACGAGGCCCTCGACCCAGAAGAAGGCCGCGCCGTGGCGGATGACGTTCTCGCGCTCGAGCCCGAGGCGGCGCGCGAGGAACTTGCACCGCCCCGAAGTGTCCACCACCCAGCGGACCGTCGCCGAGACCTCGCGGCCCGCTTGGCGGAAGCGGAGCCGGTGCGCGCCCTCGCCCGAGAGCGAGACTTCGAGCTCCGCGGCCGGCGCGCGGAACTCGAAATTCTCGTGCAGGAGGTTGAGCCGCAGCATCTCGGCCTCCAGCTTGTTGCGGTCGAGCTGGTAGGTGGCGATGTTCGACATCGAGCGGATGTAGGACTGCGAGTAGTCCTCGTAGCGGTCGCCCGCGCGCCCCCCCGCCTTCCAGAAGAAGCGCAGGTTGTACTTCATGAAGTGCTCGCGCAGCAGGTGCTCTTCGAGGTCGAGGACTTTGGAGAAGTAGTAGGCGCTCATCTGCACCGTGGCCTCGCCCACCTTCTGGCGCGCGGGCGGGACTTCGGCGCGGCGCTCGACGAGCAGCACGGTCTTGCCCGTGTAGAGCAGGAGTTGGCGCGCGAGTGCCAGCCCCGCCAGCCCGGCGCCGATGATCGCCACGTCGTAGTGCTTCACCGTCTCGGCCATCTGTCTCACGCCGCCGCGCCTCAGTCGCCCCGCCCCGCCGCCTTCAGGTCACGTTCGAGCGCCTCGCGCGTCGTCGTGCCGCGGTAGATTTTGACGACGCGCTGCGACGAGTCGAGCAGCAGCGTGTAGGGGATTCCGACGCCGTCGAAGCGCGTGAAGGTCTCCTCGTCGCCGAGGAGCACCGTGTAGTTGATGCCGTGCTGCTCGACGAAGCGCCTGACCGCGTCGGGGCCGCCCTCGTCGAGCGCGACGCCGACGACCTGCGCCGACCCGCCCGCCGCCAGCCCCTTCAGCTCGGGTATCTCCTGCAAGCACGGCGCGCACCACGTCGCCCAGAAGTTCAGCACGACGGGCCGCCCCTTGAGCGAGCCGCTCTCGACCGTCCGCCCGTCGAGCGCCCTGAGCCTGAACCTCGGGGCCGGGCTTCCGACCGCGACCACCGCGGGCTCGCCCGCGTCGGCGCAGCCGACGAACGTCAGGACGACGAGAGTCAGGGTCAACCTTGTCAGCAGTCTCGGCATAAGCCCTCTGAAGTTAACGTCGCGGATTCCCGCGGGCGGCCCCTACAGCTTATGCGGACGCCCGTTGCCGCCGGGGATGGCGGTCGCCTCTTCGCGCCGCGCCCGGTCCTCGAAGACCGAGCCCCAGAAGATGTGTTTGCGGCGGCTGAGCATCTCCGCGATGGCCGTCTCCATCATCCCCCTGACCTCAAGGCTCACGGCGCGGACGGCCGCCGGGTCTTCGGCCGCCTCGGGCGGGTGGCGCTGCTCGACGTGGAGCGCGGGCAGGAAGCGCACGTGCCACTTCGAGGGGAGCGGCAGCGGCCCGAAGAGCGGCCACGTCGGCGTGATCGGGAAGCAGGGCCATTCGGTGTTCCGCTTCCACCAGCGCCAGTCGAGCTTGGCGATGATCGGGAAGATCTCGGCGCTCCCGACGTTGACGAACGGGATGATGGGCGCGCGGTTCCTGATGGCCGCCCGCACGAACTCGTCGCGCCCGAACTTGCCCAGGCGGTACGCGTCGCGGTAGAGCGAGAACGCGCCGCGTATCCCCTCGGGGTAGATGCCCAGCAGCTCGCCGCGCGCGAGCAGGCGGTCGGCGTTCTCCTGGCAGGCGACGACGCCGCCGAGCTTCGTGTGGAAGTTGAAGAGGAACGGAAACTTGATGAGGCCGGGGTGGATCAGGAAGCGCGGGTAGCGCCCGGCGTGCCGCCCGACGAGGTTGAGCGCGATGACCGCGTCGAAGGGCATGAAGCCGCGGTGCGTCCCCGCCAGCACGGCCCGCCCCTCGGCCGGCACGTGCTCCAACCCCTCGACCTCGACGCGCCAGTAGACGCGTTCGAGGAAGCCGAACAGCGTCCGGCCGTAGGCCGCGGCGTAACGCTCGTCCATTCCGAAGTCGTCGAACTCCGCCCGCCCGCCCGGCGCGGCCCCGCCCGCCTGCCCCGCGAAGCGGGCCGCCGCCTCCGCGCTCGAACGGCGCGGGGCGAAGCCCGTCTCGGCCTTCAGCCTCTCGTTGGAGACCGTCCACGGGTAGCGTATGAAGTCGAGCTGCCCGGCGGGCGAGGCGTGGCCGCGCGGCGCGAGCGCGGCCCGCGTCGCGCGCTGCAGGAGGCGGGGGACGGGGACGCGCCGCGCGCCCGCGAGGCGCAGCGCCGCGCGCAGGGGCACGACGCCGTCGGGGGCGACGTTGTAGACGCCCGGCCGCGCCTTCTCGAACGCGAGGCCGACCGCCTCCGCGAGGTCTTCGGGGTCGAGCAGTTGGAGCGAGGGGTCGTGGCCGGGGAGCGCGAAGGCCACGCGCCGCCCGAGCAGCCGGCTGAAGTAGTCGCGGCCGTCGCGCGCGGGGGCGGGCGCGTGCCGGAGGACGACGAGGTCGCCGCCCGTCTGCGCCCCGAAGTGCCCGGCGGCGAGGGCTTCGAGCCTCGCCCACGCCCCGCAGACCGTCGCGGCCTCTGCGCGCGGAACCGGGGTGGTCTCCGGGAGCAGGCCGATGTTGTGCGGGTTCGCGCCGTAGACGGCGGCGCTCGTGACGAGCAGGAGTCTCCTGACGCCGGCGGCCGCCGACTCGCGGAAGGCTGCTTCGGCGTCGGCGAGGTCGGGGAAGACCCCGTCGCGCGAGCGCGCGAGGGCGAGGTAGACGGCGGCGCCGGCGCCGCCTTCGAAGGCGGGCGTGTCCTGCCGCCCGCCGCCGAGCCGAGACCCGCCACGCGCTTCCCGCGTAACCACGCCGCACGACTCCGCGGCGGCCGAGGCGCGCAGGCGCTCGGCCACGAGCCGCGTGAGCCGGCCTTCCGCGCCGAAGATAATCACCCTCGTCAACTTCAACCCTCCGCCCTTCACCTGACCGCCGCGCGTGCCACTTCGCCCCCGGCCCCGGCGAGCGCGAGCGTCTCGGCGCCGCGCCCCTCGGTGACGCGCACCAACTGCCGCGCCTGGAAGCTCCCGAAGCGCTCGACCCTCCCGCCCGGCCAGCGCACCGTCAGCGAGTTGACCTGCGCCTGCTCGCCGAGCCCGAAGTAGAGGCGCGCGCTGTGCTGCGAGGCGTAGCCGGAGCCCGCGGTGACGAGCCGCAACTGGCGGACGCCGCCGGCCTCGGCCGTCACGGCGGCGCCCACGGCGTCGGGGTTGCTTTCGGTGCCACGCAGCTCGACGGCCAGCCAGTTGCGGCGCGCGCCCGTGTCGTTGCGGAGCAGGACGGCGCGCGCCAGCTCCTCGCGCCCGCTGTCGCCGACATTGTTGTTGACGACGATGTCGAGGTCGCCGTCGTTGTCGAAGTCGGCCGTCGCCATGCCGCGCCCGTCGCGGATGTCGTCGGCGCCCACGGCCATCGCCACGTCGCTGTAGCGGGGCGCGCCGTCCGCGCCCACGCCGTCGTTCCTCAGCAGGACGTTGTGCTCGAAGCCGTTCCAGGAAGAGTCGCCGCGGAACTCGTCGCGGAAGAACTTACCCGTCTTGTACTCTTTTATGTGCGCGACCGCGCTCAGGATGTAGGGCAGTCAAAGGTCTGCCGTCGTCTTCGACGTGATCCAGCCGTTGACGGCGTAGATGTCCTGCCGCCCGTCGTTGTCGTAGTCGAAGACGGTCGAAGACCAGTACCACCCGAACGGGTTGGCGCGCGCCGACTCGGCCACGTCGCGGAAGCGGCCCGCGCCGTCGTTGATGAGCAGCGAGTTGCCCTTCACCATCCGGTCGCCGTAGCCGCGGTAGTCGGCCCCGACGAACGCGTAAATCTCGCGGTAGGTCGGGAAGTCCTCGAAGAACGTCCCCTGCCTCAGGCTGTTGAGCATGTACTTGTGGAGCGTGACGGCCTGCGCGTACCAGCGCTGGCCCGAGTGGACGTTCGAGACGTAGATGTCGAGGTCGCCATCGTTGTCCACGTCGGCGAAGGTCGAGCTCATGCCGTAGCCGAAGTCGAGCGTGCCGGTCTCGTAGGACACGTCGGCGAAGGTGCCGTCGCCCCGGTTGCGCAGCAGCGCGTTGCGCCCGAAGTCGTTGGTGGCGTAGATGTCCTGGCGGCCGTCGCCGTCGTAGTCGCCCCAGGCCACGCCGAGCGCGAGACCGCCCTCGCGCACGCCCGCCTGCTCGGTCACGTCCGTGAAGCGGAGACGGCCGTCGTTGCGGAGCAGCGAGTTACCCGCCCCGTTGCGCGCGTAGAAGAGGGTCGTCGGGACGTCTTTGCGCGGGTCGAGGTAGCGGCCGGCGTAGATGTCGAGGTCGCCGTCGTTGTCGTAGTCGGCGACCGCGGCGACCGTCACCAGGTGGCCGCCGAGCCCCGCGCCCTCGGTCACGTCCTCGAACCGGCCGTCGCCGCGGTTGCGGAAGAGGCGGTTGCGGTCGGTGGTGAAGCCGACGAAGAGGTCTTTGTGACCGTCGTTGTCGAAGTCGGCGAAGACGCCGACGTGCGCGCCGGGCATGACCTCGGGGAGGCCGGCGCTCGCGGTCGCGTCCTCGAACCGGCCGCCGCCGCGGTTGCGGTAGAGCCGGGGCCGCTCGCCGTCGGCGAAGAAGATGTCGTACCAGCCGTCGGCGTCGTAGTCGGCGGCGGCCACGCCGCCCGAGCCGTACTTGACGAACTCGGTCTTCGCCGGCCTCCACTCGGGCGTTGACCACATCGGGTTCTGGCGGGCGGCGAAAGCGATGCCGGCGTCGGCGGTGATGTCCGTGAACCCGCGCCTGTCGCCCGTGACCGTCGTGCCGTGAATCAACTCCTGCCTCGTGATCTTCCAACCGCCCCCGCGCTCGCACAGCCTCATGCGGAAGAGTACCTGCGTCTCGAAGGCTTCAGCGCCGGCGTCCGGCCCGCCGCCCTGCGCCGGCTCCGCGCCCGCGACGGCCGCTACGCCTCCGCCCCGCGCCGGGCGCGTCCCGCGCAGCCAGAGGAAGGAGCGGATGACGAAATGCTTCGCGTCGTCGATGCGCTCGACCGAGTCGAGCTTGAACTTGCTCTCCTCTATCTGGCCCAGGCCGCGCAGGTAGCGCGCGACCTGCTCGCCCACCTCCCGCTTGCCGAAGGGGCGCACGCCCGTCTGCTCCCACTCGTAGACGCGCACGCCGTCGCGCTCCGACTGAAGCTCCTCGGCCCAGTCGCCCTCGGCCTCGTTGGCGTAAGAGTCGTCGTAGACGGCGGCGACCCGCCCGGCGTCGAACTTCTCGACGCCGGACTTGTACTCGCCCAAGACCTTCTGCGCGGCCTGCCCCGACTGCGCGAGCTGCCGCGCCCCCGCCTCGAGCCGGTCCACCTTGACCTTGACGACCACGGCGAGCGCCAGCAGCGCCGCGACCGGCGCGGCGATGAAGATCAGTCGTTTCCGCCTCTTCGACATAAACTCGGACCTCCGGACTTTTAAGACGAAAGCTCAGCGCGCCGAGCCGGCCGCCGCCGCCTCCGGCGTGCCGCCCGCGATTAGCTCGGCCACCCGCATGGCCGAGACGATGACCGGGGTGACGCCGCCGCCGGGCTGGGTCCAGTGGCCGACGAAGTGCAGGTTTCCGACCGGCCCTTCGGGCGCGGGGCGGCCCGCGCCGAGCTGCCCCGGCGACATCTCCCAGCCGAGCATCGCGCCGCGGTGGTTGAGCGTGAAGCGGTGCGAGGTCTGCGCCGTCGCGCTCAGGCGGACGACCGTCTTCCCCTTGATGCCGGGCGCGACCCTTTCCAGGCGGCGCACGACGTAGGACTCGACCTCGCGCTTGTGCCCGGCCCAGTCGGTGACGGCCTCGTAGTCCACCTCCGTCAGCTTCTGCACGATGACGACGTGACAGCCGGGCGGCGCCATCTCGGGCTCGTACAACGTCGGCACGAAAATCTTGAAGGCGCTCTCCGCGACGCGCTCGGCGTCCCAGGAGTCCCAGTGGTAGCCCGCGGCCTCCCGCAAGGCTTCCGTCGGCACGCCGCTCAGGCCCAGGTGCGTGAGGAAGCAGGGGTGCGTCGGGCGCATCGCGCGCGCGCGCGCCAGAAGCTCCGCGCCGGCGTGCTCCTCGCCCAAAAGGCGTTCGAGCGTCAGGAGCAGGTCGGCGTTCGAGACGACGACGCCGGCGCGCACGGCCAGGCTCCGGCGCCCGCGCGGGGGGCCGGTCTCGATCTCGACGCCGCAGGCGGCCCCGCCGCGGACGACGATTCGCCTGGCGAGCGCGCGCAGCAAGACGTGGCCGCCCCGCGCCTCGAAGCTCCGCGCCAGCCCGTCGGCGAAGCTCTGCGAGCCGCCGCGCGGGTAGTAGTTGCCGAGGAAGTAGGAGAGCCTGAGCATCGAGTCGAAGACGAAGGAGGTGCGCGAGGGCGGCGAGCCCCAGTGCCCGCAGTCGGCCGCGAGCAGGAGCTTCAGCTTCCGGTCGCGGAAGTGGCGTTCGAGAGCCTCCCTGACGGTCAGCCCGGCGTAACCTCCGAGGTGGGCGGTCTCGCGCCCCCGGAAGTAGCGCAGCAGCCCGTGCAGGTACGCCTCGCGCACGGCGGCGAAAAACCGGTCGAGCGCGGCCGCCTCACCGGGGAACTCGGCCTTCAGCTTCGAGAGGTAGGCGTCGAAGTCCGCGGGGACGGAGAAGTCGGAGCCGTCGGGGAAGTGAAACCGATCCACCGGGTCCATCTTCACCCACTCCTGCCCGACGCCCATCTCGGCGAGGAGCCGGCCCGTGATCGTCGAAGGGTTTCCCAGCAGCGGGTAGAAGTGCGTGGCGGCGTCGAACGTGAACCCGCGCCGCCGGAAGGTGCTGCAGTAGCCGCCCACGACGTAGTGCTGCTCGACGACGAGCGTGCGCAGGCCCGCCCGCGCCAGGAGGTTCGCGCACACCAGCCCCCCGACGCCCGCGCCGATGACGACGGCGTCGTACGACTCGCGCGGCGCTTCGCCCCGCAGTCCTCGGAAGGGACTCTTCATAAATGATGAATGATGAATGCGGAATGATGAATTAAAGACAGCTTGCATGACGCGGGTCAAGATGTGACACATTCATCATTCATCATTCCGCATTCATCATTTCCTCCGGCCTGTTCCGCCCGTAGGTCTCGTGCGCGGCGACGAACTCGCCGCTGGCGATGGCCGCGCCCATCGAGAGTTCGCCGGCGAGGAGCGTGGCGGCGACGATCTCGGCGAACTTCGGGGCGTGCCCCGCGCCCGCGCAGCCGAGCATCCTGAGGCACTCGCGCGCGGTGCCCTGCCCCGTCCCCCCGCCGACGGTCGCCACCGTCAGCGCGGACAGCGTGACGCTCGCGTAGAGGTCGCCCCCCTCCGTGACCTCGAAGTTCGTGACGCCGACCGAAGAGTTGACGACGTTGGCCGCGTCCTGCCCGCACGCGATGAAAATGGCGGCGAGCCCGTTCGCGTAGTGGCCGTTGTAGCCGACGGCGTTGGCCTGCAAGTGCCCGAGCACCGTGTGGCGCCACAAGTCCGCGAGTTGCGCGGGGCTGGTGTGGAGGTACGACTCGACCACCCTCGCCGGCAGGAGCGCGCCGGCCAGGACCTTCTTGCCCTTGCCACCCGCGAGGAGCGCGCCCGAGGCGCGCTTCTCCGAGCTGTGGCCGCTGAAGAGGAGGTAGCGGGGCGCGCGCCCGCGCTCCACGACCCAGCGGCAGGCGGCCTCGGTCGCGCGCACGATCATGTTCATGCCCTGCGCGTCGGCCGTGTGGTAGCAGAAGTCCGCGATCACCTCGCGCCCGACCGCGTGCGGCTCGACGCGCAGGAGTCTGCCGTGCCGCGTCGTCGCCTCGGCGGCGGCGCGCAGCAACTCGAAGTCGGACGGCAGCGAGCGCGCGAACTCGTGCGCCTCCGCCACCCCGTCGAAGAGGAAGACGGGCGAGACGCGGTTCTCGTCCAGAAGGACGCGCGCCTCCGCGCCGCCCGCCCGCGCCACGGCCGCCATCCCGCGCTCGTACGAGCGGACGAGCGCCCCCTCGGTCGTCGCCAGCGGCACGTAGAACGTGCCGCGCGCGTGCTCGCCCCGGACGACGAGCGGCCCGGCGACGCCCAGCGGCACCTGCGCCGCGCCCACGGGGTTCTCGACGTTGCCGCGCATCTCCTCCGACGGTATCGAGTGGGAGCCGACGTGCGCCAGCCTGCAACCGACCCTCCCCTCGACCCAGGCGCGGCGCCGCTCCACGTCCGCGCGCCCGTAGCCCTGCCCCTTAAGCCTCGGCACGAGTTCGAGCGGCGCGTCCGGTTCGGCGTTCATGTGGGTAGTCGCGTCTTCCATCCGTCACCCCTACTGTGAGGCGGGGCGCGCGAGCAGGAGCGCGCAGCAGTGGCCGTCGAAGCCGACCGAGCTGATGACGGCGCGGCGCACCTCGACTCGCCGGCCGGCCGGGCTGACCGAGGCGAGCGGGAAGCCGTCGTCCCCGCGCTCGAAGTTGCGCACGCCGGGGAGCACGCCGTCGCGCATCGTCCCGAGCATCGCGACCGCCTGCAAGGCGCCCGACGCGCCGAGCGCCTCGCCGAGCGCGGACTTGACGGCCGTCACGGGCAGTTCCCGCGCGCGGCCGCCGAAGACCGAGGCGACCGCGCGCGCCTCCCGCCGGTCGCCGCTCACGCCCCCGTTGGCCGAGGCGCTGAGGCAGTCAACCTCTTCGGGTCGCACCGAAGCATCTTCCAGCGCCGAGCCGATGGCGCGCGCGATTGCCCCCACGGCACTCTCCTCATTCTCTCCGAGCGAGGCGTCGAACGCGCAGCCGTAACCTTCGACTTCGGCGAGCACACGCGCGCCGCGCCCGCGCGCCGACTCCGACTCCTCCAGCACCAGCAGCGCCGCGCCCTCGGCCTGCGCGAAGCCGTTGCGCCGCGCGTCGAAGGGGACCGGGTATTCGCCTTCGCCGTCGCCCCCGGAGCCGCAGAGCACGCGCGCCCGGTCGAAGCCGTAGAAGGACTCGAAGCACAGTTCCTCGGCGCCGCCCGCCACGAGCGACCGCGCGCGGCCCCGGCGGATGAGGTCGGCGGCGTAGGCGACGGCCTGGAGCCCCGAGGCCGCGCCGGCCGAGACGGTCGAGTTCACGCCGCGCAGGCCGTGGATGATGGCCGCCTGGCCGGCGGCGGCGTTGATGACCGTGTTGGCGAAGTCCATCGGGCTGGCGTAGGCCGGGCCGGCCTCGACGGCGCGGCGGTCGAACTCGGAGATGGTGTGGAGGCCGCCGAACATCGTCCCCAGCACGAGGCCGACCTCGCGCGAGCCGCGAAGCTCCGGCGTCCACCCCGCGTCGTCCAGGGCGAGTTGCGCCGCCGACGCGGCCAGCCGCCCCGTCCGGTCGAGCGGGCGGAGATTTCTTCGGCCGAGGTACTTCTGCGCGTCGAACCCGGAGACCTCGCCGGCGAGCGTGCAGCGCGCGCCTCCCGCGCCGAAGAGTTCGAGCGGCTTGACGCCGCCGCGCCCCTCGCAGAGCGCGGCGTGGAGCGCCGCGGGCGAGTCGCCGAGCGGCGAGACCAGGCCCGCCCCAGTGACGACGACGCGGCGCGTCACGCCGTCACCTCGCAGCGGCGCAGGACGAGTGAAGAGTTGTTGCCGCCGAAGGCGTAGGCGTTGTTCATCGCCACGTCAACCCTCAGTTCGCGGGCGCGGCCCGGCACGTAGTCGAGGTCGCACTCGGGGTCGGGCTCTTCGAGGTTGACGGTCGGCGGCACGCGCCCCTCGCGGACGGCGAGCGCACACACGGCGGCCTCGACGGCCGAGGCGGCGCCCATCGTGTGGCCGATCATGGACTTGATGGAGCTCATCGGCACGCGGTAGGCGTGCTCTTTGAAGAGGCGCTTGACGGCGACGGTCTCCAGCCGGTCGTTAGTCGGCGTGCCCGTGCCGTGCGCGCTGATGTAGTCAACGTCCTCGGGGCGCAGGCCCGCGTCCGCGAGCGCCGCGGCCATCACGCGCGCGGCGCCGTCGCCCTCGGGGTGGGCCGCCGTCATGTGGTGCGCGTCGCAGGTCAGCCCGTAGCCCGCGACCTCCGCGTAGGCGCGCGCCCCGCGCCGCGCGGCGCGCCGCAGAGTTTCGAGCACGAGCACGCACGCGCCCTCGCCCGGGATCATCCCGCGTCGGTTGCGGTCGAAGGGCTGGCACCTCTCGGGCGCGATGGCGCCGAGGCGCGCGAAGCCCGCGTAGGTGATGCGCGAGAACGAGTCGGAGCCGCCGGCCAGCATCAGGTCGGCGCGGCCCGCGGCGAGCGCGTCCGCCGCGTATGCGATGGCGTAGTTACCGGCGGCGCACGCGGCGGGCGTCATCAGGTTGACGCCCGAGAGCCCCAGTGCCCCGGCCACGTTCGCGGGGATGCGGTGGCACGGGTAGCGCGCCGCGAACTCTGCCCCCAGCCGCCCCTCTTCGCCGGCCAGGCGCAGGTCGTCGAAGCGCTCGACCTCGCGCGGCTCGCCGGAAGTGGTTCCCATCGAGACGCCGGCCCTGCCCGGCTCGAGGTCTCCGGGCGCCACTCCGGCGTCCGCGAGCGCCATCCGCGCGGCGGCGACGGCGAACTGGGAGGCGCGCCCCATTGAAGAGGCGTCCGTGTCCGGCAGGTAGTCTCCGGGGCGGAAGTCTTTCACCTCGGCCCCGAAGCGGACTCCGTAGCGGGCCGCATCGAAGGACTCGACGGGCGTGACGCCGGAGCGGCCGGCGAGCAGGTTGTCCCAGACGCGCTCGCGCCCCGCGCCGACGGGCGTGACCAGGCCGATGCCTGTGATGACTACTCGGGGGCGCATGCCTCTGGGGTCTTAGCGTAACGCCGGATGAGGCCGACCGTGTCGCCTATCGTGCGGACGGCGGTAAGCTCTTCGTCGGGGATGTCAAGCCGGAACTGGTATTCGAGGCTGACCGCGATTTCGAGGATCGTCAGCGAGTCGAGCTGCAAATCCTCCCGGTAGTCGGCGTCGTCCGGGATGTCGCCGGCGTCGAGGCCGGCGGTCGAGGAGATGGCGCTTTTGACTTTCGCCCTGATCTCGTCGGCCGTCATAGGCAAATTGCTCCGGCGCGCGAAGACGTCGAGGCCCGGCGGGCGCGCGCGGGGAGATAAGCGCCGAGGTTCGTGCGGTCTGGTTCGGCAGGTGATGCCGACGGCGTAGCCGTTACCGCGGGCACCGCCGCCCGCATTTCTGAGAGGAGAGTGTGTGTGGGCTCAGGCTCCCGTGTCGGGGGGGCGCGCGGCGGGCGGCGGCCCGCGCGTTGCGGGCGCGCCCGCGGGGCCTCGCGCGCGTGACTACTTCTTGATCAGCTTCGCGTGGGAGGTGACGGCGCGCCAGGTGCCGTCCCTCTGCCGGACGAACCTGTCCGTCCACTCGTACTCGCCGCTGTAGTCGGTGCCCATGAAGACGGCGTTCGTCAGCGTGCTCTTGCCGGTCACCACCGCGGTGTTCCCGGTAATCTTCACGTCCATGTCCTCGACAGTCCAGGCGGCGACCTTCAGGGCGCCTGACCTCAGGGCTTCGCGCAGCATCCGCTTGTCAAAGTCCTTCCCCGCGGCCGAGCCCTGGAAGTTATCGGCCTGGATTCTGTCGAGCTTCGCGAGGTCGGCGTGCACGGCGGCGTCGGCCCACTCGCGCACCAGGTTCTTCAGCGCCTCTTCTTCGCGCTCATTGTCCGGTTTGTTCTGACCGTTTATTTTGCCGCGCACCGCCCCGGCGCGGGCGACGCGCCGTTTATTCGTCCCGGTCTGCCCGCGGCAGATGACCGCGGCGCCAAGAATAGGGAGGAGTAGCGCCGCCGCCAGGGCGGCGGGGGTAAGTCTTTTCATCTGAATCCCTCCACTCAAAGTTCCGGCAGGAGCGGCAGATTATTCATTCAACTCCCGAAGGAAGTCAATAGTTACACCCGAACGGTCTGGCAGATGGAACAACCACGGCCCCCGCGCCGGCCTCGACACTTGGGTCAAAGTCGCCGGACAGGTTCCCGAGGCTCATGCGCGTCTTCTCTCCCATCGTCAGTAGCATCGCTCCCTTCTGCCACAAGGCAGGTAGGAGCTACTGACGGAATCGCGGTGGAGTTAACGCTGACACAGTCGCGGTGGATAGACAACGGCACTAAAAAAACTTGACAGCGTTAGGTTTTATAAATAGAGTAAGCGCCGCTCATCGTTCCCTGGTCGCGTCACCTTGCTGCATTTACTCGCTCTGCCGTAGCCCCAGTCGTTGCTCACTCGCGACCTTTCGGACTCGCCTTCTTGAAAACTTGATGCGGCCCTAGCCTTAAGCAAGAGGCGCATCCCAGCAATCAGTATCCCGACCGCAGGTGCTTACCGCGGCGCTTCCCCAGCCGCACACCGCGCATCCCTCGCCTAGCCCTCCATGCCCCCTGCCCGGCCGAGAGCCGTCCCGCGATTCTTTCGTCCGCGGGAGACGAAGGCGCCGTGGACGCCGCACCTCTCGCTGCCGGCCGTGAAGTTTTCCTCGCAGTCTCTCGGCCATTCGGTCATTAACGAACCAGCGGGGACGTGCCGAATTAACGTGCCCTTTTAAGTTGGCTCGACACGCCAGACAAGTCAGCCCCGTGTCGCCGATAAGCGTCACCTCGGAAGTCAGGGGGCTCTCACGACCACCGCAGAAACATGAGGCGAGAAAGGAGGCGGTCTGCACCTCCGTCCCCGAAGGCCGGAGGCACCGCGCGTGAGTCCAATGAGGCCGTTGGAACTTTTGCTGCTCGACTTTAACACCGCGGGCGAACTCGGAGATCGGTTGAACGCAATCCTTGAGACCTCCCTGGATCAGAACTTTCACCTCCGGCGGGAGACCTTCGACGGCCCCCAGGGCGCGGGCGGGGCCGGCCTCCCGGCGGCGGTCTCACTCTCCCGCCCCGACCTCATCTTCCTCGTCCTGCCGCCCGCGCCGCTCGCGGGGCAGGGCTCGCTCATCTCGTCGGTCGTGAAGGCGGCGCCCGACGCGCCGCTGGTTACCGTCATGGAGGCGGGCGAGCCGGACGAGATGTTCAACCTCCTCGAACTCGGGGCCGCCGATTTCGTGACGCCCCCGCTGAAGGCCGGCGACATCGTGCCGCGCGTCTGGCGGGTCTTGAACTACTCGCGCCGGGAGGGGGCGCCGGTGCACGCGCTCAAGGAGCGGCTGGGGGTCCAGCAACTCATCGGCCGCGACGAGGCGTTCCTCAACGAGGTGAAGAAGATTCCCCTGATCGCGAAGTGCGACGCGAGCATCCTGATCTCGGGGGAGACCGGCACGGGCAAGGAGGTCTGCGCGAGGGCCATCCACTACCTGAGCCCGCGGGCCAACAAGCCGTTCGTCCCCGTCAACTGCGGCGCGATCCCGCTGGAGCTGGTCGAGAACGAGTTGTTCGGGCACGAGAAGGGGGCCTTCACCGGCGCCTCCACCTCCGAACTCGGGTTGATCACGGAGGCCGAGGGCGGCACGCTCTTCCTCGACGAGGTCGATTGCCTGCCCCTGCTCGCGCAGGTCAAGCTCCTGCGCTTCCTCCAGGAGAAGGAGTACCGGCCGCTCGGCTCCAGGAAGACGTATAAGGCGAACGTGCGGATCATGGCGGCGACGAACACCAACCTCGAGGAGGCGGTCGGGAAGGGGCGGCTGCGCCAAGACCTCTACTACCGCCTGAGCATCTTCCCGCTGACGCTGCCGCCGCTGCGCGAGCGGGCCGGCGACATCATGCTCCTGGCGAACCACTACCTGCTGAAGTACGCGGCCGAGTTCGGCAAGGAGGCGGCGTACTTCTCCCCGGCCGCCGTGCAGGAGCTGATGCTCTACGACTGGCCGGGCAACGTGCGGGAGTTGGAGCATGTGATCGAGCGCGCCGTCATCACCTGCGAAGGCGACGTGATCGAGAACGTCGAGATCGGCCTGCGCGCGCGAAAGCCCCCCGGGCAGTGCGAGCCCTTGCAGATGATGAAGACGAGGGTGGTCGAGCAGTTCGAGAGGGACTACATCCAGAAGCTCCTGCTCATCTGCCAGGGCAACATCACGAAGGCGGCGCAGGTCGCCCGCAAAAACCGGCGCGCGTTCTGGGAGCTAATCCGCAAGTACCGCATCGACGTCCGGCCCTTCAAGCCCAACACCTGAGCCGCCAGACCTCCGCGCGAACCCCTCGCCCTTCCCGCCGACGCCCGCCGCGCCGCGCCCGCATCTCAGCGACGGCACGCGGGCGCTCGTCGCCCCCGCCTCCGACCCGGACATTAACCCGCGGGCGTAGGGCAAATTTGTCCTGCCGCTATCCCCCTCAGGCTGAGGGCCATAACCCCTCTGCGCGCCGCGCCGCCGGACAAGAAGCGCCTGCCCGCCGGCCCCCGGCCGCCGAGAATCGGGCGCTCGGCCGTTGGCGCGGCGCTTGCGTTGACGCGCGCGTGCGTTCTCGGTGCTTGGCGTCGGCGTTTCTCGAAGGCGTTTATCGAATATGTGCGCAATCAGTGAGGAGCAATCCGCCCGCGAGATCCTGTCATACCTGGCCGAACACGAAGAGGCGCAGGACACGGTCGAAGGCATCGTGGAATGGTGGCTGTTGGAGCAGAGAATCAAGCAGCAGACGGTCGGGGTCAAAAGGGCGCTCGCCGCCCTGGTGGGGACGGGACTGGTTCTCGAGCGCAAGGGCCGGGACGCGAGGCTCCACTACCGCATCAACCGCCACCGGATGCAGGAGATACGTGCGCTGCTCAGTCAGGCGTCGTGAGGCGAGGGCGGGGCCTCGCCGGCCTCGCGCGTGAGGTGGAGCGGGATGGCTAGCCCCAGTTTAGACCAGGTCGTCGCGGCCATGATGGACACGCTCGACGATTTCTTCCCGCCGGCCCCGGCCGGGCCGCCGCCGCCCGGCGTCTCGCTCGTCAGCGTCACGGAGAAGCAGGTCGGGCTGGGCGGCCTCCGCGGCCTGGAGACGCGCAGCCCCTTCTCGACCTCGCTCCTCCGAGGGGTCAGGCTCGACGCGGTCGTCCGCTTCCAGGTCTGGGGCGACACGCCGGCCGCGGCCGACGACCTGATGACGCAGCAGCACGCGCTGCTGCTCGCCGCCAAGGAGCAGCTCAAGGTCGCGGGCTTCCTCACCGTCGCCGCGCAGTCCACCTCGCTCGTGAACTTCGTCGGCGCCCTCAACTTCTGGCGGAAGTTCGCCGACTACCACGTGCTCTACGAGTTCGCCTTTCAGGACAGCGGAGACGCCGGCGGGCTCATCGCGCGCATACCCGTCGGGATCGACAGCGTCTACAACGAGCAAACCGTCGTCACGGACGAGACGGTGCGCTGGGGCGACGTGGAGGCGCCCGACCTGGAGGTGCGCGCCGGGGTCGCGAGGCCGTTCCGCGTCAGGGCGCTGTACGTCCTGGCCTCCCTGCCCGCGGGCTGGGACGGCGACGGGGTCACGGTCTCGTCCTCGGTCGGCGGCGTGCCGCAGCAGCGGGGCTTCGCCAGCGTCCGGGATTTTTTCAACGCTCTTACGCCGGAGCCGGGGACGGTCGAACTCGGGGGTGCAGTCTTCAGCGCCGGGCGTCTCGCCTTTCCGAACGCGGACTTCCCGGCCCCCATCCTGCTCGCCCGCGGGGGGGATCTCTTTCGCGTGGTGTACGCCGCGCCCCCCCTGAATCACGCCGACGCCGTCGTGTACCTGCGCGCGCTGGGTTGAGGCGCGCCGGGCGGGGAGCCGAAGCAGCGTGCGCGCGGTCGCCGCGGGGCGCCCACGGGACCCCCGCGACATAAAAGTTAAGGAGGAATCGAGATGGCAGAGATGATCCTGCCGGGAGTCTACATCGAGGTGCGGGCCGAGGGGCTCATCGTCCCCGGCCGCGTGACGGTAGGCAACCTGGGCGTGTTAGGCACGGCGAGCAACGGGCCGGTCGGGGTGCCGGTCATCGTAGGCAGCTACACCGAGGCCCGCGAGCGCTTCGGCGACTTCGACGCCTGGGGCGGCGGGACGAACAACGAGCTGACGCTGGTGCGCGCCCTCGAACTCGCCTTCGGCCACGGCGCGACGACCGTCTTCGCGCTGCGCGTCAGCTCGCTGGCGGCGAACCAGGGGGCGGCGACTTACCTCCTCAGCTCGCCGGGCGGCGACAACGTCACGCTGACGGCGAAGAACCCTGGCACCTGGGGCAACGACCTCCAGGTCAACGTCACGGCCGCCGACCAGGACGCCTTCGTCGAAAACGAGACGATTACGGATGACGGGCCTTTCAAATTGGCCTTCCCGCCGGTCGTCGCGAGCGCCCGCAACCGCGTCCGCCGCCGCATCGCCGCCACCGGCGAGACGCGCTCGCTCGGCATCATCTACGACGACGACCCGGCCGCGCCGGGCCCGAACCAGGTGAAGATCAACCGCGCGGACGGGGTCATCACTTTCGGCACGCCCCTGGATGACGACGACATCCTCACCGTCTCCTACGTCGTAGACCGCGCCAGCGCGCGCAAGGTGACGCTGCGCTACAGGCAGTCGCAGGAGGTCTACACCATCGTGAGCGGCGACGACCTGGTGAGCGAGATCAACCGCAGCCCCGGCGGCTCGGCCCTCGTCACGGCCGTGGCCGAGACCAACGCGGGCCAACTGCCCGACTCGTCGGCCGGCCCGAACGCCTTCTCGAACTTCGGCACCGGCACCAACACGCCCGGCGCCAACGGCGAGGACGCCGACGCGGGCGACTACCAGGTCGCCCTCAACCTGCTGCTCAACGAGCCGGTGCACATCGTCGTCGCCGCCGGGCAGGACGACAGCTTCGGCGACGAGCTGAACGCGCACGTCCAGTCGGCCTCGACCGACACGATCAAGGGCGACCGCATCGCGGTGGTCGGCAGCCGCCTCGGCGCGACCGTGGACGACCTGCGCGGCCACACGCTCGACAGCGACCGCCTCATCTTCGTCGCGCCCGGCGTGAAGGTGACCGACACCGGCCTCAGGCCGGACGGCACCATCAGCGGCGACGAGGTGACGCTGCCCGGCGCGTACGCGGCGGCGGCCGTGGCCGGGCTGCTGGCCGGGCTCTCGCCGCACGTCAGCCTGACGAACAAGGTCGTCTCGATCGGCGGCCTGGAGCGGCGCTTCACGGCGGCCGAGCTGACCCAGCTCGTGCAGAGCCGCGTCTTCGCCCTCGAACAGCGCCAGGGCTTCCGCGTCGTGAAGGGCATCACGACCTCGACCAACTCGGCCTTCGCGCAGATCACCACCCGGCGCATCGTGGACTTCGCCAAGTACGGCGTGCGCTCGGCGGCCACCCCCTTCATCGGCCGGCTCAACAACGAGCGGGTGCGCACGGCGCTGCACGGCACGGTCAACCTCTTCCTCGGCGAGATGGTCAACGACGAGATGCTCGTCAGCTACGAGCTGGAGGTCACGGCCACGCGCGAGGAGGAGCGGCAGGGCATCGTCCGGGTGAACATGGTGCTCCGTCCCGTGTTCAGCATCGACTTCATCAAGGTCACCATGTTCCTCGAATAAGGAGAGTACGAGTATGGCAATGACCAACGTCTACACCGGGGCGAACGGGATCCTCGTGTTCATGGCGGCCGGCACCGCCACGGAGACCGCCGACGCCGACGCCCTGCTCGGAGACCAGATGTACAACCTCTTCGACGTCGGGCGCGTCACCGACGTCGAGGTCTGCGTCAAGACCGAGCTGTCGGAGTACCACGAGATCGGCCGGCGGCACGCCACTTCGCTCCACCCCGGCAACATCCACGTCAGCGGCAAGGTGGGCCGCGCCTACATCAACGGCGCGCTCCTCTTCCTGCTGCTCGGGCGCGGCGCGAACCCGAACAACATCGACGAGCCCTACGTCCAGCCGACGCTCCAGATGCAGGTCGTCCTCCAGGACCCGGCCGTCCCCGAAACGCGCTCGGTGGTGACGATCGAGAACGTGAAGTTCGAGAACTGGTCCTTCGCGCTGCCGGAAGACGACTTCGTGATGGAGAACGTCACGTTCAAGGCGTTGCGCATCCGCGTGCAGGACGAGGAGGCGCCGTCGCCCGGCGGCGAGCGCGCCGTGAAGACGCCGCAGTTCCCGGAGGCCGGATGACGGAGGCTTAGCAGATGACGCTGACCGCTGAAGAACTGCTGGCCGGCGGTGCCCTGACCCACGAGGTGGAGGTCCCGCCCGACCTGCTCGGGGCGAACGGCGGCGGACAGGCCGGCGCGCGGCTGACGCTGCGGCCGCTCACCGTGCGCGACCTCCAGCGCATCGGCCGCGCCGCCCGCGACGACGACGGCCTCTCGGCGGCGCTGATGATCCAGCAGGCGCTCGTCGAGCCGCCGCTCAAGATGGAGCAGGTCTCGCAACTGCCGGCCGGCCTCGCCCGCTTCCTCGTCGAGCGCATCAACGCCATCAGCGGCGTGAGCACGCCGCGCGGCGAGCTGGAGGAACTCGTCCAGGCGCCGCTCGCCAAAGCCTGCTTCGTCCTCGCGAAGGAGTTCGGCTGGACGCCCGAGCAGGTCAGCGGGATGACCATCGGTCAGATCCTGCTCTACCTGCAAATGGCCGACGGGGGGGATGGCGCATGAGTGCGCGCGCGCTCAACGCGCTCGCCGCGGGCCGGGCCCCGGCCTGCTGGCGGCGGGAGACGGCGCGGGAGGCCGCGAGGCCGGGCGCGCTGCGGCGCGCCTGCGCCTGGGTCGCGGAGTCGGCCCCGCCCGTCAGGCTGCGCGCGGAGCCACTCTTCGGCTCCTGCCTGTCTTCATTCGCGAGCGGCGACGGCCGCGCGGCCGACCCGCCGCAGGCCGTCCCCTGCTCGCCCCGGCCCGCGGGCGCGACTCCCGACGACCCGCCTCAGCGGCCCGCACCTTTCTCGTGCGCGCACGGCGACGCGAAGCCGGCGCCGCCCGAGTTGCCCGAGCGGGCAGACCGCGAACTGCTCTGCCGGCTGGCGGGCGAGGAGACACGACCGGCCGACTCCGCGAAATCCACGCGGCGCGAGTCGGAAGTTTGCCACCCTGAGCCGCGCCCGCGCGCGCGCCGCGCCGCCGCGCCCGAGTGCGGGGCCTCGGGACCCAGACCTTCGCCTCCGCCCGAGCCGCCACGGCCCGCGCGGGACGTGCGTCCGCAGTCCCGCCCGGCCGACCTGTGTGACGCGACACGTTCGGCCTCGGCGCAGAGCCGCTGGCGGGACGAATTGAGCGGGCGCACGCGCCGCGTACTGGCGCGCGCGGGGTCGCCGCCGGCGGCGGCCGACGCGCGCGAGGAGAAGCCCTTCGACGGACTCTGGGCTCAGCCGGTCGCGGCAGGGCCGGAGGCCCCGCCCGGGCTGTTGAGCAACCTGGTCAACCCTCCGCGCTCGACCGAACCGGCCGCCCGCGACGAACGCGTCCCGGCCGGTAGAAGGAAGCCTGTCAACCCGGCGGACTCCGAGCCCCCCGCACGACGCACCAGGCCGCCCCTGACCCAAGAGGGGGCGGGTCTCGCCTCGTCCGAACGGTTCGCCGCCCCGGGCGTCGGAAGTGCGAACGGCGCACCGGCACCGCGCAGGCATTCGCACGCGTCGGCCGCGGCCGGAGCGGCGCGTGCGCCCGCTCAAGCAGACGGCCCGCCGCACGGGCACCGGCGGGCCGTCACTCCGGAGGGGGAGTATCTGGGGCCGCTGCGTGGCGTCTTAGACACGCAGGCGGCGGACGACGACGCCGAAGGTTTGTGGGCCAGAGGCGGCGACCCGCCCGCGCTCGCCGCGCAGTTGCCGCCGCTGATCCCGGCCCCGGCCGGCTGGCCCGCGCCCGGCGTCGCCTCGGCGGCGGCCCGGCAGGGCGCGCGCGACGAGGCCGCCGCCGACGAAGACCTTGAGGCGCTGGCGGCGAAGATCAGACGCATCCTCGAAGAGGACGCGCGCCGCCACGGGATTGACGTTTAGGGCGCGCGGGGTTGACGTTCAGGACGCCCGCGGGAGGTGAGGGGCCTTATGCGACCGATGCTCGACGACATCGAGCTGCCGCAGGTGCAGGAGATCGCCACGCTTGAGCGCCGCGTCCTCGCCGAGCACAAGCCGCCCGGCATGTCCGGCAGCCTCTTGCAGGACATGGGGCGGCGCCCCGCGCGTCTCACCCTGTGGGGCGTCGCCACCGGCCCCGAGGCGCGCGCCTTCGTCGAGAAGCTCGACGAGAAGTTCCGGGCCGCGGCGCCCGTCCCCTTCGTCGGCGACATCGTGGCCGACGCCGACATCGAGCGGGTGGTGATCGAGAACCTGCGCGTGCAGGACCTCGCGGGCAAGCCCGAGCGCTTCGCCTACGTGCTCACCCTGCGCGAGTTCGTCGAGCCGGTCGCGGCGGAAGACCTCTCGCCGCTCGACGAGAGCATCGCCGGCGACGCGCTGGGCCTGATGGACAACCTCGTCAACGGCTTCGAGATCGTCGAGCGGCTCTCGGCCTTCGTGGGGCGCTTGACCGAACTGAATGAGGCCCTGCGGCGCCTGGCGAACCAGCCGTAGCGGCCGCCCGATGAGGGGGAGGACGATGGAAGAGAACGTTCTGGAGAAACTCAAAGAGGCGCTGCAAGAGCTTTCCACCCTGCTCGACGACCCGGCGGTGCAGACGGCCATCCGGGCCGTCCCCGACGCGATCATGGACCCCGTCGTCGGGGGGCTCAAGACCGTGCTCAACGTCATCAAGGACGCGCTCAAAGAGTTGAAGAACAGCCTCGGCAGCGTCACGGCGCTCGAAGACCTCCTCAAGACGGTCAACGACCTGCTGGCGGCGGCCGAGGGGCTGGCGCCGGGGCAGAAGGGCACGCTCAACACGGTCAAGACCATCGTCAAGACGCTTCAGGACCTGCCCGGCATCGCCGACATCGAGGAGATATTGACCCTCATCGGCCAACTCGTCGCCAAGCTGGAGGCGCTCTGAAGCCGGGCGGCCCGCGCCGGCGACGCGCGGGCGGAGAACGAGTCGTATGGCGCGTCCCATACTCGACGACATCGAGCTGGAGCAGGCGCAGGAGATCGAGGTCGAGGAGGAGCACGTCCTGGCGCAGCACTCGATTCCCGCGCTGGCGACCGACTTCCTCCAGCGCCTCGACCGCCGCGCGCTGCGCGTCACCCTCCAGGGCGTCCTGACGGGCGAGGGGGTGCGCGAGCGGCTCGAGCGGCTGCGCGAGAAGTACCGCGCCACCCAGCCCGTCCCCTTCGTCTCGGACGTGACGACGGCGACGAAGGTCGAGAAGGTCTTGATCGAGGAGCTGGGCGTCCGCGAGCTGGCCGGGAAGCCCGCGCGCTTCGAGTACGCCTTCACCCTGCGCGAGTTCATCCCGCCGCCCGAGCCCGTGGTCGTGCCGCCGCCGCCCGTCCCGCCCAGGCCGCCCGTCGAGACGGGCACGCTCGTCGTCGAGGTGACGGTCGAGGGCGAGCCGGACTTCGACTTCGGCACGGTGACGGTGACGGCCGAGGGGCGGCAGGACGACGGCACGCAGCTCTCGCGCGAGCTGCGCAACCGCGCCGGGAACGTCTGGACGGAGGAGGTGATGCCGCCGGGGCAGTACACGGCGACGGCGGTCGTCACCGACCCCGAGGAGATGTCGGGGTCGGCCGCGGGCGGGGTGCGCGCGGCCGAGACGACCGTGCTGCAAATCACGCTGCGGCGCGGGACGGGCATCGCCAAGGCGTTCATCATCCACTTCCGCTTCGACAGCGCCTTCCTCGAGCCGTGCATGAGCGAGGTGCTGGGGCGCGTCTTCACCTACGCGCAGTCGCACCCGAACGAGAAGGTCGTCGTCGTCGGCCACACCGACCTGACCGGCTCGGACAACTACAACCAGGCGCTCTCGGAGCGGCGCGCGCGCTCCGTCTTCGCCTGCCTCACCTTCGGCTCCAACGACGCGCTGCGCGCCTCGGCCCTCGCGGACTGGAACGAGCTGCGGAAGAAGAGGGTGGCCCCCCCGAACGCGCCCACCATCAACGACACCTGGGCGACGCGCGAGTACCAGTACATGCTCCAGGAGCTGGAGTACTACTCGGGCAACATAGACGAGAAGCACGGGCCGAAGACCGACGACGCCGTGCGCAGATTCCAGTCTGACAACGGCCTGCAGCAGACCGGCCAGGTGAACGAAGACACCTGGCCCAAACTCATCGAGGCGTACCTCGGGGCCGTCGCGCTGGCCTTCCCTGAAGACCGCTTCCTGCGCAACGCGAAGGGCGGCTGCGACGGCGGCACCCTGAAGTGGCTCGGCTGCGGCGAGAAGGACCCGGTGAGGAATACGGAGGACGCCTGGCGGCCCAACCGCCGCACCGAAATCCTCTTCGTCCGCGTCGCCGAGCTGCCCTGCGAGGTGCCGCAGCCCTTCACCTTCGACCTGCCGGGGCCGGGGGCGGTGGCGGGCAGTTGGTGTCTGGGGCCAGGCGACCCCAACCAACGCTGCTGCTTCCTCACGCGCCAGAGCGAGCAGCCGAACAAGCTGCTGGTCAGGCCGGCCGAGCCGAACAAGGCGGTCGTCAGCGGCGTCGTGACCTTCGACGACGGGTCGCCCGTCGCCAACCAGAAGTACGCGCTCATCGCGCCCGACGGCGAGTTCCTGCACACCGACGCGAACGGCAAACCGGACCTCGGCGAAAGGCCCTCGGGGCCGCAGAGGGGCCGCCCCATCCCGCAGCGCACGGACGAGGCCGGGCGCTTCAGCCACCCGCGCCAGACGCCGGTCGGCGTCTACATCCTGGAGCTGCTCGAACTGGGCGAGGCGACGGGCGAGACGACGCTGGTCGCGCGCGCCTCCGAGGAGCCGCCGCAGGAGGCGATAGGCAACGTGGTCTGCTTCACACTGGACGGTTGAGGCCCGGGGTCGGGCACGACGGGCGAGGGCCGAGCGACATGAGCGGCACGAACGCGAACATCGGCGGGGCCGGATTCGACTCAGTGGCGGGGGGGCTGCTGGCCGAAGGGCTGCTGGCGAAGGGCCAGCCGGCCGGCGCCGTCGTGCACCGCCAGCGCGCCGCGCCCGTCGCCGTCAACCCGACCATCACGGCGGCGCGCACCGTCGTCCTCGTCAAGCACACGCACACGACCCCCGCGAGGGTGAAGATCACGCTCAAGACGAGCCGACACTTCACCAGGGCCGGCACGCTCAGCCGCGTCGTCACGCCCACGAGCGGGGAGATTAAACTGTTCGACAAGGGCGGCGCCGAGATCGTCTTCACCAACTCGGAGCGCACCTTCACGGCCAAAGAGCTGTCCGTCGGCTTCGACCTGTTCGCCGAGGGCGTGAAGGCCAGCGGGAACCTCGACGACTTCACCCTCCGCCTGACTCTGGCGCCGGGGCCGACGCCCGTCGGCCCGCCGGCCGAGGTGAAGCTGACGGCCGTCGAACTGACGCTCGACGTCAGCCCGCCGCGCACCCCGCCCGCGCCCTTCGCCCCGCTGCCGCAGCCCCCGGCGGCCAAGCCCCCGGCGAACCCGCCGCCCAAAGACAAGTGGTTCGGCGGCGCCGTCGTCAGCGTCCAGGACGCCGGCAACAACCAGCCGCGCGCGCAGCTCGTCGTCCGGCAGGTAAAGCCGAGCGGGTTCGCCGGGAAGCTCGTGCTGCGCCAGGCGGGCGTCGTCAACGACAAAGTCACCAGCGCGGTGAACAGGGCGAAGCTCTTCGCGGACGAGGTGCCCGGCCCGAAGCGTAAGCCGCCCGCGAAGGAGTCGCCGCAACCGAACCCGTTCGTCTTCGACGCCGCCTCGGCCAACTCCCCGGCCGGGCGACAGTTCTTCGTCGAGGGCGCGTCGGCCAGTTCCGCACTGCGCGACGTGGCCTTCCAACTCGGCATCCAGAACGTCGAGAACGACGGCGACCGCGTCGCCCTGACGGTCGTCGCGGCCCCCGTGCTCGCCGCCGACTCGCCGGTCGTGGTGGTGAAGAAGGCGCACCTCAAGCTGAAGCGGCGCCTGATTACGGCCCGCGCGAGCGGCGCCTTCGGCGGGACGGGGAAGCTCACGCGCTCGGGCGCCGGCCCCATCCGGCTCTTCGATAAGGCCGACGGGGGCAAGGAGGTAGACCTCTCGGGGGCGGGGCGGACGCTGACGGCCAACGAGCTGTCGAACGGCCTCCAACTCTTCGCCGAGAGCGTCCTGCCGAGCGGGAAGTCCGAAGACTACCAGCTCACGCTGACCCTCGTGCCGAAGCCGACCGGCGGCCTGCCCGTCGGGGCGCCGGCCACCCTCAAGATGACGGCGGTCGAGGTGGCGCTCGACGTGGCCCAGAAGCGCACCGCGCCCGGCGTAGACCCGCCCCTGCTCTCGGCCGAAGACAAGATCAAGAAGGGGCGCTTCCTGCGCGTGCAGGACGCCAAGTTCAACTCGGCGCGCGCGATGCTCATCGTCCGCAAGCCGAAGCCCGGCGACTTCAAGGGCGAACTCGAGGTCGCGCGGCTCAAGAGCGACACGAAGAAGCAGGTCAGACTCTTCAAGGGCACGGAGGAGATCGCGGCCGCCGGCCAGACGCCCCTCACCGAGCCGGTCACGCTCAAGCCCGCCGACTTCGCCGCGGGCGACGTGAAGCTGTTCGCCGAGGGCGCGGTCAAGAGCAGCACGGAGCGCGAGACCGGCTTCACCCTCGCCGTCAAGGATGTCGAGCCCGAGGCCGACAAGGTGCTGATGACCGTGCGGGCGAACGTCAAGGCCAAGGGCAAGCTCTTCTGGAACCGGACGTGGGAATACAACACCGCGCCGAAGCTCCCCGCGACGGCCTCCATCCCCGCCGTCAAAGAGTTCCTGCCGGGGGCGAAGGTCGAGGTGCGCATCCAGCGGCCGGGGGCGGCCGACCTCACCGTCTTCCAGACCATCACGACCAAGGACGGCGCGAAGGTGACCGACCCGCACGGCGCCTTCGAGATTGTCGACCTGCCGGAGACGCCGAAGGCGGCGCTGCGCGTCCTGCTCGAATACCGCGACGCCAAGGTGGTCAACGTCCAGGGCGAGTCGGACCACATCGCCCAAGCCGACTTCGAGGTCAAGAAGGACAAGGTCGTCTTCCACCAGTTCGACCTCGACCTCTCGAAGCTGAACGAGAAGACGGTCGAGCTCGACTTCGGCGAGGTCGAAATCAAGAAGGCCAAGTTCGCGGAGATGTGCGACGCCTACAAGAGCATCTGGTTCGGGCACCACAAGCTCAAGGAGCTGACCGGCTTCGACGCCGACCTCTGCACCATCAGGTTCCCGGCCACCGGCGCGGTGTCGTTCCAGCGCGGCGCCGCGGTCGTCATCCTCGACGGCGACCTGAAAGACCGCGACGTGCTCCTGCACGAGTACGGGCACTTCGTCGCCGCGAAAATCGGCAACATACCCAACCACCCCGAATACCTCTACAACGACACGCCGAAGCACGGCAGGGACACCAAAGAGCACTACGAGGCGGCGTGGCTCGAAGGGCCGGCGACCTTCCTCGCCTGCGCGCTCCAGAACGACGCGATCTACCACGACGGGTACGACGCGAACGTGACCTTCAACCTCGGCACGGATAACACGACCGTCGGCCCGCACGCCGAGGGGAGCATCCAGGAAGCCTTTTGGCGGATGCTCAAGGTTCACAAGCTCGACTTCAAGACCGGCTACTGGAAGGCGTTCACCGACAAGTCCAAGCGCGCGAAGATCAACAACGTCTTCGAGTTCTTCGACAACTGGAAAGACCTGAAGCTCGCGGGCCTCAACCTCGTGCTCGAATCCTTCAAGCGGTTCAACATGGAGTTCGGCTACAAGTACCTTTCGGGCGCGGACAGGTTCAAGGCCGTCGCCCCGCCGAAGACGTTCAGCGAGGCCGCCAAGGAGTTCCGGACGATTGACGAGTTGTTCAACCACTTCGGGACGCTCGGCGGCGGGACGCTGGCCGACTACAAGGAGGAGTTCTACAACCGCAACAAGTTCTTCGCGGGCGGGGGCGCGATGGACACGGGTTCGAGCCACACCAACCCCAAAGTCGTGGTCAACAACTTCTACATCATCCCCCAACGCTTCCAGGTCAAGGTGTGAGCCGCGCGAGGGAGGAGCATCGCATGGACGAGGTCGGCCCTTTACCGTTCGGACTGAGCAGCGAGGAGCTGGGGCAGGTGCGGATCACCTACACCTCCCACTCCGCGAAGACCGGGGTCGGGAAGTCCCAGGTCGTCATCACGGGCGCGGGTCAAGTGCGGCTGCTCGAAGAGGCGTTCCTCGACGACCCGAACCCGCAGACGGCCGAGGGCGAAGTGCCGCCGCCGGTGGTGGCGCGGCTCCTCGACCTGATGCAGGAGGTTGACTTCTTCGCCCTGGAGGAGCTTTACCGCGGCGAGGGCGAGGCCCCCGGCGCCGTACACGTCATCGAACTCACGCTGCCCGGGAGGAGCAAGAAGGTGATGGTCTCACAGCCGACGACCGTCGTCCCTTTCGAGCGCGTCGCGGGCGCCATCAAGTTGAGCGCCGGGCTCGGCCTGCCGGCGGCGCTCCAGCAGCGTTTCTTCCAGAGGTTCTAAACGCCCGCGCGGCGCGGACGAGCGAGATGAGCAGCACGCACATCGAAAAGTCGGGACTCGGCTCGGTGCCGGACGGGCTCCTGGCGCAGACCCCCGCCGGGCAGGCCGACGCGGTCGTGCATCGCCAGCGCCCTGCCCCGACGCCCATCGACCCGACGATCAAGGCCGACCAGACGCTCGTCGTCGTCAAGCGCCCGCACACGAGCCCCAAGAGGGTGAAGATCACGGTCAAAACGAGCCGGCGCTTCACCAGGGACGGCACGCTCACGCTCGTCACCACGCCCACCAGCGGGGAGATCGCTTTCTTCACGACCGAGAAGGGCCAGAAGCAGTTCGTCTTCACCAACTCGCAGCGCACCTTCACCGCCACCGAGCTGTCCAAAGGCGTAGACATGTTCGCGGAGGGCGTGAGCCCGAGCAGCAACCTCGGCGAGTTCCGCCTCGTCCTGACGCTCGCGCCGGGGCCGACGCCCGTCGGCCCGGACGCCGAGGTGGCGCTGACGGCCGTCCGGCTGTCCCTCAGCCTGAGCCCGCCGCGGGCCGGCTCCGGCGCGCCGTTCACGCCGCTGCCGGAGCCTCCACCCCCGCCCCCGCCCGCGGGCTCCAACGACAAGTGGTTCGGCGGGGCCGTCGTCAACGCCCAGGACACGGGCAACAGCCAGCCGCGCGCTCTGCTCGTGGTCGGCCAGGTGATCCCGACGGCCTTCGCCGGCGACCTCGTCCTGCGGCAGGTGAGCGTCGCGAACAACATCATCACCGGCCGCGCCGACCGCGTCCGACTCTTCGACGACGAGACGCCCGGCCCCCGGCAGACGCCGCCCGTCAACGAGGCGCCGCACCCCACCCTGCTCGTCTTCAACGCCACCGACGCCGACTCCGCCGTCGGCCGGCGGTTCTTCGTCGAGGGCGTCACGCCCAGCGCCGCCCTGCGCGACACGGGGTTCCAGCTCGGCATCAACGGCGTGGAGGACGACGGCGACCGCGTCGCCCTCGCCGTCGCGGTCGCGCCGGTGGTCTCCGTGGACTCGCCCATCGTCGTCGTCAGGAAGGCCCACACGACGCCCGCGCGCCGGGTGGTGACGCTGCGCACGAGCGGCGCCTTCAGCGGGACGGGCACGCTCACGCGCTCGACGACCGGCCCCGTCCGCATCTTCGACAGCGCGAGCGGCACGACCGAAGTTGACCTCTCCGGCGCGGGCCGCACCTTCGCCGGCGATCAGTTGAGTTCGACCGAAGGGGTGCGGGTCTTCGCCGAGAGCGTGCTCGCGAGCGGCAGCCTGAACGACTACACGCTCACCTTGACATTGACGGGCGGCCAAGCCCCGGTCGGCTCGCCGGCCACACTCTCCCTGACCGCCGTCGAATTCACACTGGACATATTTCATCCGCGCGCCGTGCCGGGCGCGAATCCGCCCGCGCTCGCGGGCACCGACAAGATAGACCCGGGGCGGTTTCTACAACTCCGAAACCCGGCGAACAGTCACACCCGGGCGAAGATCGTCGTTCGCCGCCCGAACCCGCTCGTCAGCGTCACGCTGGAGCTGTCGCCGGTCAACAATCAGGTGCGCGCGTTCACGTCCGAGGTGCCCGGCGCGGGGCAGACCCAACTCTCCAACCCCCATACGATCCTTACCAGCCTCATCCCGCCGGGCGGGGCGGAGTTCTTCGTCGAGGGGATCTCGTTCAGCGGCGCGGCCCGCGATACGGGGTATCGGCTCGGCATTCAGGGCCTGGAGAATGAGGCTGACCGGGTCGTCGTCACGGTCTTCAATTTGGACGTGGTGAGTAACGTTTTCCCGTTCGGGACGGCCGTCGAGCCCGTGCAGATCGAGGGCATTTTGAACGCCTCCCTCTCCGGCTTCAGAATCAGCAACCTCATCGGGACCCAGTCGAACTCCCTCTTCAGGGCGCGCGTCGAGATGCCCGGCTTCCCCGGCAACTCTATCCAGGCCATGCTGGTCAGCACGGCGACGCCGGCCGAACTGCCACAGCCCATTAATCTGTTCCGCAACAGCGGCGATAGATTCCTGTCGCGCCCCATCCTGGCGATCCCCGAAGCCATACTTCGTGCCGGCATCACGTTCGGAGCCCCACAGGAGCTCGACGTGGTTCGCGCCCGGGCCGGCGGCACGTTCCGGCTGGACTTGGCCGGGTCCTTCTCCGGCGCGGGCGTCAGGCTCGTCCGGGTGCGCGGTCGCGTAGTCAACATTGCCGCGCAGGCTTTCATCAACACGAACATTGACCTCGCGGCCATCCGGCGACACATCCGGCGCGCCAACCAACTGTGGGCGCAGGCCGGCATCGAGGTGAAAGAGCGCAGCGCCGCCGCCCCCGTGGCCCACCCCTCGGGACTCAACGACATAGATTTCACCCTCCCCTTCGCCAGCACGCTCACCACCAAGGAGCGGCGGCTGCTGGGTCTGCTCCCTAACGGCCCGTCCCGGAGTGCCGTGTTGAGGGACATGAACGTCTACTACGTGCGCCGGATTAACGGGCCGCCCGCCGGCGTCGCCTACAGCGGGGAGAGCTACCCCGGACTGATCGCCGACCCCAACAACACGGCGATTGCGATTGAAGGGCCGGTCATCTCAGACCTGGGCCTGGCCCACGAACTCGGACACCACTTCCTGCGCGCCTGGGGCGACGAACACAAGGATCAGACGGCGACGCCCCCGACCGACTGGCCGGCGGCCAACATCATGCACCCGGCCGATACGGGCACCGCGACGACGATAGACAGAACGCAGGTGCTCAACATCCTGAACGGGACGAGCGGCGGCAACCACCCCTGCATCGTCTTTGAGCCTTGATCGGGGAAGACATGTCTGAAGAGACGGCACGAGAGGTGCGACGACTTTTGACGCCTACCGACGACGTGAACGGCTGGCTGCGGAGAGTCAGGGCGTTGGACGCGGACGAGGCGCTCCCTTTGCTCTTAGCAATCCTGGGCGGCGCGCAGGAGTCGCCGGGGGATCGTTTACAGGCCGCTTTAGTCCTGGGGTATCTACGCGACCCGCGCGCCGTCGGCACCCTCGTCGAAGCGATGCAAGCGGCCGACCCCGTCATGCGCGCCCAGGCCGCCGAGTCGCTGGGGCTGATCGGGGCCGCGGAAGAGAGGGTGCTCCGGCAGTTGATCCAAGGGCTTAACGACGAAGACTACTTCGTCCGGGAGTGCAGCGCGAAGGCGCTGGGACGTTTGGGGAGTCCCGAAGCCGCCCCCCACCTGGAACGGATGAGTGCCGCCGATCCGGTCGCGAGCAACCGTGAGGCGGCGCAAAGGGCCGTCGAGTCGTTGCGGGGGAGCGCTTAGACTTATGCTCAGTCCGGCCTACAAACTGACCGTCGGGCGCAAGGTCGTTGACACCACGGACGAGCCGCGCGCGAGCACCGTCGTCGAGCTGTCGGTGCGCCTCGACCTCGACACGCCTCTGGACGACTGCAAGCTCGTCCTCGGCAACGTCGGCGGCGTCAGGCCGGCCGTCGGCGACGAGGCGAAGGTCGAGCTGGGCTACGCGGACGACGACGGCGGGCTGACGCAGGTCATGGAGGGGACGGTCGTCTCGTCCGAGCCCGGCCTGACGACCACGCGCGTCCTCGTGGACGGCGGGGCGGCGGCGCTTTTGCGCACCTTCGTCGAGCAGACCTACGAGGGCAAGACCGCGGGCGCCATCGTCCGCGACCTGGCCGGCAAGGCGGGCGTGCGCGTGGCGGCCGCCGGCGACGGCATCAAGTTCCCGGCCTACGTCGTCGACGGCCGGCGCAGCGTCTACCGGCACATGCGCGACCTGGCCGACCTCAGCGGCTTCGACCTCTACGTCAACGCCGACGGCGAACTCGCGTTCGAAGAGTTCGTCGGCGGGAAGGCCGTGCACGTCTTCGAGTTCGCCAAGCACGTCGTGGCCCTCGAAGTGACGCGGGCCGAGCCGCTGGCCGGGCGGGTCGAGGCGTGGGGCGAGAGCCCGACGGGGAGCGAGGGCGACGACGCGTGGGCGTGGCTGACCAAGGACTTCACGCGCTCGCGCGGGAAGGCCGGCGACGGCCCACTCCTGCTGCTGGAGCGGCCGGCGCTGCGCACGACCGAGGCGGCGCGCACGGCCGCGCAGGCGGCGCTGACGGCCATCCGGCGGCGGACGCTGCGCGGGCGCGTGCTGACCATCGGGCGGCCGCAGGTCAAGCTCGGCGACGCCATCCGCCTGCGCGGGATGGCCGACGAGTCGCTGAACACGAACTTCCAGGTGCGGAGCGTCGAGCACCGCATCACCAAGCGCGGGGGCTTCACGACGGCCGTCGGCTTCCGCGCCATCGAGGCCCCGGCCGCGGCCGGGCTCGGCGCGTAAACGGCCGCGGGGGCGAAGGGCGAACGTGAGCATCGTCAACACCATTCAGCAGATCGTGCGGCAGGAGCTGGGCCGCGTCCGCGTCGCGGAGCTGGGGCTGGTCGAGGAGGTCTACCCGCACAAGGCCGACGGCGACTCGGACAACTACGCCTGCGACGTGCGCCTGAAGAACAGCGGCCTGCTGCTCAAGCGCGTGCCCGTCGCGACCGGACACATCGGCACGGTCGCCATCCCGAACAAGGGCGACCTGGTGCTGCTCGCCTTCGACAAGGGGGACGTCAACCAGCCGATCGTCATCGGGCGCCTCTACAACGAGAAGGACCGCCCGCCGCTCAACGAGCCCGACGAGGTCATCTTCCGCCTGCCGCTCGCCGAGGCCGACGAGAAGACGATCAAGGCCGCCATCCGCAACCACCAGTCCGACTCGCCGCCGCGCGAACTCGTCTTCGAGATGCCGCCCAAGATCACCGTGCGCGTCACCGACGGCACCGTGCGCGCGACGGCCGGGAGGACCGAGATGAAGCTCGACCAGCCGGACGGGAGCGGCGGGACGGTCACCATCCTGGCCGGGCGGACGAAGATCACGATGAACCAGGACGGCGACCTGACGGTCGAGGCGGCCGGCGCGATGACGCTCAAGGCGACACGCGACCTGACGCTCGAAGGCTTGAACGTCACCGTCAAGGGGCAGATGAAAACCTCGATCGAGGCCGGGACGGAGGCGGCCCTTAAGGGCAACGTCGGCGCGACCGTCCAAGGCGGCGTCTCCTCGACCGTGCAGGGGGCGACCCTCAGCCTCAAGGGGCTCACCTCGTTCTCGCCTTGAAAGGAGTTGAGCGATGCCCGGCCCGCCAGTTTCAATCGGCTGCCTAGTGACGGTCTCGCCAGGGGCCGCGGGGCCGCCCGACACGGGGACGATAATCGCCGTCTTCCCGCCGCTCATCACGGCCGGCGGGATGCCTCTGGCGACCGCGGGGTCGCTGTGCATGATGGTCAACTCGCTGTCGGGCATCCCCTACCCGCTCGTCATCGGCCCGCTGGCGAGCACGGGCGTCAACGTCGGCGGGCGCGGGCTCGTGCGGATGGGCGACAACATCCCTTCGCCGCCGGGGATTCTGACGATCCTCGGCCCGCCCGCCGCGACGTTCGTCATCGACCAGTGGGCGCCGTAAGCGGCCCCGCCGAGGAGGGACCGGGATGCCAGTCTCACACGCGAGGTTCGGCACTGACCTGCGGCTGCTGCGCGAACTCGACCGCCAGAAGAGCAGCCGCGACCCCGGCCACGACCTCTCCGTCGCGCGCCGCCCCGAGACGGGGCAGCTCGACCTGGAGACGTTGGCCGGCGCCGACAACCTCGCCCAGGCCCTGCTGCTGCGCTTCCTGACGCCCGCGGGCGCGCTGGCGCCGCTCGGCCACCCCGACTACGGCTCGCGGCTCGCCGAGCTGATCGGCGAGCTGAACAACGAGACGAACCGCAACCGCGCCAAGCTGTACGTCCTTCAGGCGCTCGCGCTGGAGCCGCGCGTCAGGCAGGTGCTCTCGGTGAGCGTGACCCAGGACCGCAGGAGGCCGACCGTGATGGACATCGCCGTCTCGCTGCTGGCCGTCGACAGCGACACGCCGCTCAACCTGGTCTTCCCCTTTTTCCTTGAGGGAGGCGTGACCCCGTGAACGCTGACACCGTGAATCTCATCGAGCGCCCGTACCGCGAGGTCGTGGACGACATCCTGACGGCCATCGTCGGCGGCGTCGTCAACGAGCCGATCATCTTCGACGTGAAGGAGGACCGCTACCCGCTGGCCGAGCCGGCGGGCGACGTGCGCGGCATCACCGGCGTGCTCTCCGTGAGGGACGCCGCGGGCGAGCTGCGGCCGACGCACCACACCTTCCGGAAGTCGGTCGACTTCGAGTTCAGCGAGGGCGAGAACGCCGTCGTCTGGCTGGAGGGCGGGACGCCGCCCGACGACGAGACCGTCTTCTACGTGGACTACTTCCGCCGCGACAGCCGCTCGCCGCTCACCGACATCAACGTCGGGAGCGTCACGCGCACGCTCTCCGAGGCCGTCGGCCGCGAGATCGCCACCGTCTACCAGCAGATCAACGAGGCGTACCTCGCGGGCTTCATCGACACGGCCAAGGGGCAGTCGCTCGACCTGGTCGTCTCCATCCTCGGCGTCAAGCGCAAGACCAAGGAGTTCGCGCTCGGGCTCGTCACCTTCTTCCGCGACCCGGCGGCCGGCGACGGCAACATCACCATCCCCGAGGGCGTGCTGCTGACGACGGAGAAGGCCGAGGCGAGCTTCGTCACGGCCGAGCTGCGCACGCTCCAGCGCGGGCAGGTGCGCATCGACGTGCCGGTGCGCGCCACGGCCGCGTCGCGGGGCGAGGCCGGCGTCGTCAAGGCCGGCGCCATCACCACGCTGGCGCAGCCCATCACGGGCATCGCCCGCGTCACCAACTTCGAGGCCACCGTGCTCGGCGCCGAGGGCGAGACCGACGAGCAGCTGCGCGCCCGCGCCCGCGCCCGCCTGCGGGGGCTCGGCTACGCGACCGTCGCCGCGCTCATCAACGCCGTCGCCGAGGGGCGCGGCACGCTCGCCGAGGTCTTCGACCCCAACAGCGCGCCGGTCAAGCGCACCCGGCCCGGCACCGTCGCCCTGCTCATCGAGGCCGAGCCCGAGCGGTTCCTCAGCCTGCGCGCCGCCGTCGAGCAGACGCGCGCCGCCGGGGTGCTCACGACGCTCGTCGCCCGCTACGTCTTCTTCAAGCCGCGCCTCGTCGTGCGCGTCGCCGCGGGCGCGATCCAGACGCCCGCGGGCAAGGAGAAGCTGGTCGCCCAGCTCATCGAGGCGATGCAGAAGTACGTCGACAAGCTCAGCACGGGCGAGTCGGCCTCGGGCAAGGAGTTGCTCAAGGCCGTCACAGAGGTCAAGGAGGTCAAGGAGGCTTTAGCCGTAGACGTGATGGCGTGGAGGTCGGACATCGGGCTGCCCGGCCCCGAGTCGCTGGTCAAGCTGCTGGTCGAGGCCGTCAACACGGCGCGGCGCAACGAGGCGGAGGGCGGCGAGCAGGCGGCGCGCGACGCGGCCCTCTCCGTCGCCCTCGCCAACGTCCTCGAAGGCGTCATGCTCGCGCCGACGGGTCAGCGCGTCCCCGACCGCGGCCTGGTCAAAGGGCCGACGGGGCAGCGCGCCACCGACGCCGAGCTCGAGGCCGGCGACTTCGAGGTCTCGGCGGTGGCCGACGGCCAGAAGTGGTGGGTCGTGCTCGACGTGGAGCCGGCCGACATCGTGCTGGCGGAGGGTTGAGATGCCGCTCAAGACCGACCGCATCCTGAATTACCTGCCGGGCACGTTCCGCGCGCTGCCGAAGCCGACGGCGCTGCACTCGGTGGCCGACGCCTTCGGCCACGAGCTGCTGCTGGCCGAGAACAGCCTGGCCGCGGTCATGCTGTCCCACTGGGTCGACCACGCCGACCGCGGGGCGGAGTTCATTGACGACCTCGCGCGCATCGCCGCGCTCTACGGGCTGTCGCCCAGGCCCGAGGAGGATGTCGAGGAGTTCCGCGAACACCTCAAGCGCTACGTGCGCACCCTGCTCGAAGGGACGATGACGGTGCAGGGCATCCTCCGCATCACCGCCGAAGCGCTCGGCCTGCACATCGCCGACGACTACGCCGCACTCGACGCGTGGTGGACGCGCGCGGACGACGCGCTGACGCGGGTCGAGCCGCGCGGCGACGACGCGGCCGCCCTGCTCTTCGGCGCGCCCGCCGCCGAGGCCGGCGGGGAGGCCGCGCGCCCGGCCGCGTTCACGGGGCTCGTCGACCTGCGCGGCGGGGTTGACCTGCGCCCCACGCCGAACCTGAGCGTCGCGGTGGACGGCGCGCCGGCCGTCAACGTTGACTTCGCCGCGCGGCTCGGCGACCTCTCGTCGGCGAAGCTGCCCGACATCGTGAAGGCCATCAACGACGCGCTCGGCGCGCGCGTCGCCAGCGCGGGGGGCGGACGCCTGCGCCTCGCCTCGACGACGCTCGGCCCGGCCAGCCGCCTGGAGGTCGGCGAGGCCGAGGGCGACGCGGCCCCGCGCCTGCTCGGCCTCCTCCCGAAAGCCTACCGCGGCGCGGACGCGACCCCGGCGTCCGTCACCGGCCTCGCCGATTTGAGCGGCGGCGCAGACCTGACCGAGGCCCGCTACCTGCGGCTGCTCGTTGACGGGAAACTCCTCGCCGAGGTTGATTGCGCCGCCGGCAGCCCCGGCGTCAAGACGCTCGCGCAGGTCGCCGCGGCCATCAACGCGCAGTTCCCCGCGGCCATCGCCTCGCACGACGGCCGCTTCCTGCGGCTCACCTCGCCGACCACCGGCCAGGCCAGCTCCATCGTCTTCGAGCGCCCGGCCGCGCAGGACGCGAAGGAGAAGTTGTTCGGCCCCGTCGAGAACTTTCACCTCGGCCGCGACGCGCGCCCGGCCGAGGTCGTCGGCGCCAACGACCTCGGCTTCGGCGTCGACCTGAGCGGCCGCTCGCTGGTGCGCGTGCAGGTCGACAACCAGCCGGCCTACACGGTCGACTGCGCGGGCGAGGACCCGGCGCGCACGCGCCCGGCCGAGATCGCGGCCGCGCTCAACAACCGGCTCGGCGCGGGCGTCGCCTCTCACGACGCGCGCTTCGTCCGCCTGACCTCGCCGACGAGGGGCGCGGCCGGCTCGATCAGGTTCGAGCCTTTGCCGCCGGGCGAGGACGCCACGGAACTCATCTTCGGCGTCCGCCCCAGGAGTTTTCAGGGCGCGCCGCCCCGCCGCGCGCGGCTCGTCGGCCGCGCCGTCACGGCCTCCGGCCCCGCGGGGCCGCGCGTCAACCTGAGCGCCGTCCACTTGCTCCGCGTCTCGATTGACGGCGGGCCGCCGGTCGAGATTGACCTGCGCGAGGGCGTCGAGGACGTGCGCGGCGCGACGCTCGACGAGTTGAGGGATGCGATCAACCGCGCCCTCGGGGCGGAGGTCGCCTCGCACGACGACGAGCGCCTGACGCTGGCCTCGCCGACGGTGGGCGGGGCCAGCCGCGTCAGCGTCGAGCCGTTGACCGTGACGCGCCGCCGTCGCTTCGTCACCCGCGCCTTCATCATGGACGAGGCGGCGCTGCCCGTCTTCGGCTTCTTCGAGCGGAGGGCGCGGGGCGAGGGCGCGACGCGCGCGCGGCTCGTCGGGACGGCCGACCTGAGCCGCGGCGTAGACCTCGGCCAGGCGCGCTTCATCCGGCTCGCCGTTGACGGGGCGGAGGGCGTGGATGTGGACTGCGCCGGCACGCGGCCGCGCGCGACCCTCATCGGCGAGGTCGTCCGCGCCGTCAACGACAAGTTCGGCTTCGAACTCGCGGCCGCCACGCCCGACAATAAGTTCGTCGTCCTCACTTCGCCGACCGCGGGCGCGGGCAGCCGCCTCGCCTTCGAGCCGCCCCGCGCCGCCGACGCCTCGGACGCGCTGCTCGGGCGCGGCCCGGGCGTCTTCCGCGGCCGCGACGCGGCGGGCATCAAGTTCGTCGGGACGGTTGACCTGAGCGGCGGCGTTGACCTCAGCGCGGCCGACAAGGTCGTCGTCGCCGTTGACGGCCAGACCCGCGAAGTCTCCTGCGCCGGCGCCGACCCGGCGCAGACATCGCTCAACGAGATCGTGATGGCGATTAACGTCGCCTTCAACGCCGTGGTCGCCTCGCGCGAGGGGGCACGCGTCGCGCTGACTTCGCCCACGGCCGGCGCGGGCAGCCGCGTCGAGTTCCCGGCGCAGGCCGAGCCGAACGCCGTGGCCGCCATCTTCGGCGTCCGGCCGCCGCGCGCCTACCGCGGCGCGAACGCCCTCCCGGCGCGGGTCGCCGGGCTGAAGAGCCTGCAAGACGGCGCCGACCTACGCGTCGCGCGCTTCCTGCGGCTCGCCGTCAACGGCGCGACGCCGCTCGACATAGACTGCGCGTCGCGCGTCGGCGCGGGCGGGGACAGGTCGCAGGTCGGGCTCGACGACATCGTGGGCGCCGTCAACGACGCGCTCTCCGGCGCGGGCGCCCCGGCCGCCGCCTCGCACGACGGGGCGCGGCTCAGCATCACGACGAACGCCGCGGGCGGGGACGAGCGAATCGAACTGCTCTCGCACACGGCGGGCGACGCGCGCGAGAAGCTGTTCGGCCGCGCCGAGGCGACGCAGGGGAGCGACCCCGCGCCGGCCTCGGTCAAGGGCGAGTCCGACCTGCTCACGCCCGTCAACCTGTCGGAGCGGCGCACGCTGCGCATCGCCGTCGACGGCGGCCGGCCGACCGACGTTGAGGTTGTCGGCGCGGCCCCGGCCACGACCTTCCTCGACGAGATCGTCGCCGGCATCAACGCGGTCTTCCCCGGCCTCGCGTCGGCGACCGGCGACGACCGTTTGCTTCTGACTTCGCCGACGCGTGGCGAGGGGAGTAGCGTCGAGGTGCTGCCGCTGCGCGTGCTTGAGGTGATCGAGTACCCGCCGGAGGAGGCGGCCGACCCGACCGCCGCCATGCCGCCGCGCGCCGTGAGGCACGGCGACCGCTGGTTCGTCGCCAACGAAGGCGCGGCCGACGCCGACCTGAGGGTCGAGCTGAGCGCGCCGCACGGCGCGGTCGGGCCGGGGCTGATTAACATGACGACGGGCGCGCGCCTGCGCCTGACCGGGATCGTCCACCCCGGCGAGCGGGCCGAGTTGTGGCGCGACGAAGCGGGCGGCCTGCGCGCGGAGATCGTCGCCGCCGACGGGAGCCGGCGGCGCGTGCACCCTTCGGGCGTGCTCGCAGGCTCGGCCGGCCCGCAGGTCTCGGTGCCGTTTGAAGGCGAGTGGGAACTGAGCGAAGGTGAGGCCGGCCCGCCCGCGACCCTTGAACTGAACGACCCGACGTCACACTCGGTCGTCATCCTTCGGGCGCGTGACGCGGGCGGCGCGCCGGGCCGCGTCGGGGTGCGCGTGACCGAGGCGCAGACGTTCGGCGACGAGTCACCGCACGGCACACCCGAGGGCAGCTTCGAGAAGTTGACCGGGCGCGTGCGCGCCGTCGCGGACGGACTCCGTCTGACGGACGCCTCAGGGGCCGAGACGGCGCGGCTGCGGGCGGGCGCGGGCGTCGCGCTCGAAGACTACCGCGACCGCGTGGTCGTCGTCGCCGGGCTTCTGTACGGCGGCGAGGGCGAGCCGCCGCCGACGCTGGTCGTCGAAAAGATCGCCGCGCTCTTCGACGTGACGCTGAGGCGCGAGCCGGGCGACGCCCCGGACGAGCCTCACCGGGGCGTGACAGTCGGGCCGGGCGTGGACGCGCGCGACGAGTTGACGCGCCGCATCAACGCCGGCCCGCAGCCTTCGCGCTTCGTGCGCGCCTCCGAGGCCGCGAAGGCCGACACGCTCGCGCTGCCGCGCGGGCGCACGCAGTGGGCCTACCTCGACTGCTTCGGCACGCGCTTCAACAGCGCGCGCTTCGACGAGTCGTATTTCCCGGGCGGGGTGTGCGCCGAACGCGCCATCTTCAACGTCAGCCGCTTCACGCGCCACCCGCCGCGCCACGAGGTGACGGTCTTCGCCGCCGGCTCCCCGCTGTTTGACGCGGGCGACATCGCCGACCCGCCCAACCTGCTGTTCAAGCTGCGCGGCAGCCGGGACGCCGTCTCCAGCCACCTCCGGGAGCGATTCTCCCCCCGTTTACAACAACTGGTGAAAGATTATGACATCTCCGGCCCGCCGTCGGCGGAGCTGCTACAAACCTTGACGGGCGAGCTTAATAAACTGCTCGGCGGCCCCTCGCTGTTCAACGAGCCGCGCTTCGCGGGGGTCATCCTGAGGCCGGAGACCCGGAGCCTGATCGGCCAAAGACCGGCGGGCGAAGACCTCCTTCGCCTCAACAGGTTGCTGATCGAAGACGCTTACCCGAAGGAGATAGCGAAGAGCCTCGCCGCCGCCGCCGGCGTCATCGAACCGCCCACCCACGTCCGCTTCCGCTGGCCGCAGCACCGGCCCGGCGCTTTCGTCGTCAACCTGCCGGCCGACCTGCCCCCGCGCTTCGGCGGGCGGTTCAACGACACATACTTCTCGCGGCCGGGCGACGCGCCCGAGGAGTTCCAGGACGTGGTGACGGAGCCGGCCGCGGACCCCGACTTCATCGTCAAGCGGCTCGCGCAGTCGGCGCTCGTCACGGCCGCCCCGGTCGCGAGCGTGCCCATCGGCTTCGAGGCCGTGACCATGCCCTTCCGCCGGCCGCGCCGCCTGACCGGCGGCAACGACGCGCGGCCGGCGCGGATGTACATCGCGGAGAAGGACGTGCCGGGCTTCATCATGGTCGAGGCGCGTTGGCCCGGCGCGCGGGGCAACGCCGTCGCGCTGGCCGCGCGCAAGTCCGGCCCGGCGCGCTTCGACGTGACGGTCAGTTTCGAGGGGGCGCGTTTCGAGAGCGCCCGCCGCGTCGTGCTCGGCGGCGAGCAGTTGCCCGCCCTCGCAGATGACATCCTCCGCCCCAGCCCGGTCGGCCTGCTCCAGGCCAAGGCCGCCGGCGTTCACGTCAGGGTGACGCGCGACCGCGCCCTGCCCGACGACTGACCCAGGGAACCAACCGAAAGGAGAATGAAGATGGCTAACGACGTAGAGCCTTACAGGGCCAGCAAACCCGGCGACCTGTGGACCGCCGAACTGTGGAACGAGACGCAGCAGGATATCAGGGCTGACATCGGCAAGCGCATCGACGCCGCCATCAAAGCCATCGAAAGAGTCGGGCAGGCCGGCAACTCCGACAAGCTGGAGAACCAGACGGCCGACGAGCTGACGGCCAGCATCCTCCAGAAGGTTCGCCAGGAACTGCCGACGCTCACCGGCTACCGCAAGCTCTTCAAGCGGCTGGAGCCGGGCAAGGAGACCCTCATCGAGCACAAGCTCGGCACCTTCCCGCTCGTCGACCTCTACCGCCTGCGGAAGTTCCGCGCCGTCTGCTCCGAGGACGACCAGCGGACGGCCGAGGACGTCTACTTCTACATCTACCACAGCAGCGAGCGGAGGATGCGCTTCACGCCCGAAGGCGGCGGCGCCACCGAGACGATAGACATCGAGATGACCGACCCCTCGTTCGAGGCCCCGTTCCGCATCCCGTTCGCCGACCTGCTCTCGCAGTACCGCGTCCAGTACACCGACACCTCGACGCTCGAAGACCTTGAGACCGAGTTCTGGGACGCCTTCTTCGCCGACCCCAACGACAGGTTCGACGACGCGGACGCCTGCCACTCGCCGTGGGTCGACCGGTGCTGCGGCGAGCGCCGCACCGTCCGTGACCTGAAGCAGCGGGGCGACTGGGACGAGATTTGGCTCAAGCTGCTCCCGGAGAAGACCGTCAACCTCTTCCGGCAGGCCAACCTCGTCGAGGCGGGCGGCGGGGCCAAGCCGGCCGACATCACGGTCTACCAGCACAGCTTCAACGTGCTCGGCCTGACCTACACGCCGCAGCCCCGCAACGACGTAGTACAACCGTCCGAGGACGAGAGGCTGTTGGTGCTCCTGAAGGTCTAACGCGTGCGGCTCTGGCCGCAGGCCGTGGGCTTGACGTATGAAACTGAGTGACCGCTTCGACGGCAGCGGCGCGCCCTTCGAGGGCGACCGCACGGCCCTCCTGCGCGGCCTGCCCGCGGGCGCGCAAATCCGGCGCGCGGCGGCGGTCGTCTCCCCGTTCGACGCCACGCGCGGGCTCGACCCGTTCGCCGAGACGATCACCTTCGACCGCGCCTCCGGCGGCTGGGGGGCGACGAAGCGGAGGAACGTGGCGGCGGCGGGCGGGCCGACGACGGACAACTGGGTGGAGGTGGACTTCCACCGCCGCCGGACGCTCGCCGGCCTCCGGGGCACGAACCTCAACCCCTCGACGCTTCAGGTCGACTTCGGCGGCGCCTACGTCGAGATCAACGCCAGCGGGGGCGTCCTCTCACCCCCGCAAACCAACGCCTTCCGCGTGACGGCCGACAGCGCGACGCTGCCCGGCCTGACCGTGACCAAGCTCAAACTGACGGCCCAGCCCACGTCGCCGTCGCCCGCGGGCACTCCCGACCTGTCGGAGGTGACCGTCCGCAGCGCCCCCTCCAACCTCACGCTCCGGCTCGGGCAGGGGCCGGCCGTCTGGACTCACGCCGGCGAGATGACGCGGGCCGAGGAGACGCCCGACTTCGCGCTGGCGCTCCAGTCCTTCCTGACCGGGGCGGAGGTCGAGAACGGCTTCTACGTCGTCCCGCTGGTGCTGCACTCCGACACCATCGCGCGGCTGACGGTCGAGCTGGAGATCGACTACCTTTTGCAGGAGAGCGTCCTGCCCGAGGGGCTGACCGACGTGGTCTTGCCCTTCGACTTCGGCGGCGCGCCCAAGTCCGGGGCCGAGGCGCTGCTCGTCAAAGTCCCGGCCAACTCCCGCGTCGCGCCGCGCGGGGTCAAGGCGAGGGTGGCCGGGGCCTTCCAGGAGACGCGTATCGTCTACGCCCCGACCGAAGGGCTCGCGCCGGGCGGGGCCGCCGACGTGTCGCCCGCCACGTCGCAGGCCCAACCCGTCACGCCGCCGGCCGACCTGAAGGCGACGGCGCTCGACCTCCTGCTCAACGTCGAGCGCCCCGCGCGTCTGCAACTCGACGTGCGCGACGACCTCGACGGCAAGCCCGGCAGCGCCTCGCTGCTGCCCGCGCCCGTCGCCTTCGACGTGCCCGGCCCCGTCGGGCAGCGCCCGTCGCCGCAGGAGGCGCAGCGGTTCAACTGGGTCAGCGTCCCGCTGCCGGCCGAGCTGCAATTCCGCGGAGGCAAGACCCACTGGCTCATCTTGCAGAGCGTTGACGGCGCGGCGAAGTGGCGCGCCGCCCCGGCGGCCGCGGCGGCGCTCGGGTTGCAGAACACGCGGGACGGCGGGCTCTCCTGGAGGGCGACGGCCGTGGCCGGCGTGCCCGGCGCGGCGGCCTCCTTCTACCGCCTGCGCCGCAAGCCGGAGCAGTTCGAGATGCCCGTCGCGCTGCGGGTGGGGGCGGGCGAGCGGGCCGTCGTCGTCAGCCTGGACCGCTTCAAGCCTTCGGGCCGGGTCGACTTCACACTCGACATTGACGAAGTATCGCAGGCGTTCAACCAGTACCTCGACGGGAGCGGGGCCGACGCCTGCGTCGGGAGCAAGCACCTGGCGAACGGCGACTTCGAGAGGTGGCAGGCCGTCGGCGACCGGTTCGGGACGCCGGCCGCCATCGGCGCCGCGGAGGAATTGGACGCGCAGGTCATCGCCTTCACGCCGGACGGACGGACGGCCTACGTCGGCGGCGACGACGTGATCGCGTTCGCGGACGCGCAGTGCGACGAGCTGCTGCCCGAGCGGCTGGAGGTCAGCGGCACGCCGCGCTCCATCGTCTTCCACCCGGACGGCACGCGCGCCTACGTCGTCGCGGGCCAGAGGGTGTTGGTGCTCGACACCGCCACGCGGAAGGCGCTGAGCGGGTTCGCCAGCCGCGACGAGACGGTCGTCGCGCTGGGCGTGAGCCCCGACGGCCGCACGCTCTTCGTCGCGGAGGAGCAGGCCGCCTGGGCCATCTCGACGGTCGCGCTGGAGGGGGAGGTGCTGACCGGCAAGGCGACGGTGCAGCAGAGGACGCAGGCCGCGCTCCAGTTGGGGTCGAATCAATTCATCACCGACATGGCGCCCGCGCCCGACGGGCGGCGGCTCTACCTGCTGGTGAGGAACTCCGGTGACGGCCCGGAGTCGGAGGGCGAGGTTCAGGTGTACGAGGCCGCCACGCTGCGGGCCGCGGCCGCGCCCATCACGGTCGGCCGCTTCCCGACCGACATCGCGCTCTCGCCGGATGGCAGGAGGGCCGTGGTCGTCAACGACAGCGACATCAGCGTCACCATCGTCAACCTCGAACGCGGCGCCGTCGTGTCCACCATCGCGCTCGACGACACGCCCGACCGCGCGGCGTTTCTGCCCGACGGGCGGCGGGCCCTGGTCACCAAGCAGGAGAGCCTGACGGTAGATGTCGTAGACCTCGAACGCCGCGCGCTGGCCCAGCCCATCACGCTGCCGGACGGGCCGCCCGACTCGCTCGCCGTCAGCACGCAGGGCGACCGCGTCTACTTCGGGGTGGGGGGGATTCGGCCCTTGATCTCCGTCCCGCTGGGCGTGCGGCTGCCGGTCGAGTGGAACCTGACGGCGGGGCGCGTGAGGCCGGTCTGCCTGCCCGCGCCCGCGCACCTCGCGGCGCTGCTCGGCAGCCTCGGGCAAGAGACTCCGGCGGCGGCGAGCATCTCCCAGGTCGTGCCGGTCGCGGCATCGTGCGTCTACGAGTTCAGCTTCTGGGGCCTCGCCACAGAGCCGGACGCGACGGCCGAGGTCTTCTGGCTGGCCGGCGGCTGCGGCCTCTCGCGCACCGACCGCGTCCCCATCGAAGCGTCGCCGCAGGCGCCCGCGCCGCCGCCCACGACGCCCGTCCCGCTCACCACCCTGGCGCTCGCCTTCGCCGCGCCGCAAAGACCGGAGCTGGTGCTGCACCGCGTGACGCTCACGTCGCCGCCCGGGGCCGAGCAGGCGGAGGTGCGCTTCAGCGCGCCCGAGGGCGTGGCGGCCGTCGTCGACCGCGCCTCGCTGACGGCCACGAACGAAGCCGTCGCCAACTCCGACTTCAAACTCGTCGAGCAGGGGCAGCTCTCCGGCTGGGCGCTCAGGCCCGCGGGCGCCGTCGGCGCCTCCATGCTCGCGGCCGAGGGCGCGCTCCGGCTGCGCAACGCGGGCGCCGACGAGGTCGCTCTGACGCAGGAGTTCGAGGTCGAGGGCGGCCAGCCTTTCGAGCTTGAGTTTCAAGGGGGCGCGCAGCCGCCAGCGAACGCGCGCGCCACTTCCCGCGTAGAGGTGCGCTGGCTCGCGGCCGACGGGTCGCAGGCGGGCGAGCCCGCGGTCCTGAAGATCGGCGCTTCGGGCTTCGGCTCCTCGCTGGCGAAGGGCGTGAGCCCTGACGCGGCGACGCGCGGCGAGGTCAGCCTCTTCGTGCCGCCCGGGGCGTCGCTGGAAGCCAAACGCGTCTCGCTCAGATTCCCCAAGCCGTCGCTCGTCCCGCTCACCTTCGTGTCGGAGGCGCCGGGAGAGCTGACGGTGACGGGCTTGCAGGTGGCCTTCGAGCAGGCCGAGCCGAAGCCGCCGCCGATCCCGCCGAGGGGGCTGTGCGCGTCTACGCCGGCCGGCATGTCGCCGGGCGACGAGTGCGCGGAAGAGGAGGGCTTCTGCCCCTGCTGCGGGTGCGCCTCGGAGATGAGGGAAGTGCGGCCGGCCGTGACGCCTGCCGGCCGGCCGGCGCGGGTCGTACGTTGCGCCGAATGCGGGACCGAGTTGGTGCGCGTCGGCGGGCCGCTCGTCGCCGGGGCGAAACCGGTCGTGTCCACGCGCCTTGAGGTGCGGCGACCCGTCATCGAATCACGCCAGCGCGTCGAGACGCACCACCATCACGAGGTGGCAGGCACGCCGCCCCACGGCCCCGCGGATAAGCACTCAGAGGCCGCACCCGCGGAAGGGCTGACGGAAGAATTGACGGACGCCGCGCCCGCAGGAGAAGTCACTGAGACTCCCCCCGCGGAAGAGGTCACGGAAACTGCCCCCGCGGAAGGGACGACGGAAGCCGCGCCGGCGGCAGAGGCGGCGGAAACTTCACCGGCTGAAGAAGCAACCGGAGTTGCTCGCGCGGAAGAGGGGACTGAGGCCGCGCCGGCAGGGGAACGGACGGAAGCCGCGCCGAAGGCCGCCGAGCCTTCGCTGACCGACATCTCTGGCATCGGCAAAGTGCGGGCGCGGCAGTTAAAGGAAATGGGCATCGGCTCCGTGGCGGAACTCGCCGCCGCGAACCCGGAGGACTTAACCCGGCTGCCGCTCGTGTCGTTGAAGTTGGCCGAACAATTCGTCGAGAAGGCGAAGGAGCTGACGAAGGGGGAGAGCGGCGACTCCTAAATACCCTTGAGCGACCGCTCGCACCTTACACTTAACGCCCGCCTGATACCCATTCCAAGTGAGTGTCGCCCCGGACGTAACGCGTCCGGTAAGAGGCGTGCTCGGAGGTGGGCTGACGTCGACGAGTCCGACCGACTCGTCTTCGTCATGAAGGCCAAGAACGGCAGGTCACGCACGAGCCCCTTAACCGAGCGGGCGCTCGGCATACTCCGCCGCCTGCGGCAGGACGCGCCCGAAGACGAGTTGATCTTTGATCCCGTCCCGCAGAGGCTGAGGGACGCCGCGGACAGTCGGGAGGAGGGGAAGCGCCCGATTTCGGCTACGCCGACTCTACGCCAAGTGGCGAAAAGGGCCTGAGCCGGGAGGCGAAAGCCGCCCCGTTCAGACCCTTCTCAGTGGCCGAGCGTGAAAGAGAAATGGCGGAGAGGGTGGGATTCGAACCCACGGTGGCCTTCCGACCACTCCGGTTTTCGAGACCGGTGCACTAAACCACTATGCGACCTCTCCGCGAGACTCGTATAGTAGCAAACCCTAACATTTTCTGGCAAATCTAGCAGGTTGCAGCCGCTCGGACAACGCAAAGAGTTACATGATTTTTCATGCCCTGTCAGAAATTCTGGTCACATTTTGGTCACAATCCGCGCCCACCCGAATCAACCCTCATACTTGCCTTCATGTCAAATTCGACATATAGTTTAGATCATGAACGGCGCCGATAAGCCACTCGTTTGGCTGCGTGGTGAAATTAAGACTCCTCCGTTCACGTCAGAGGCGCGGCTGGAAGCGGGCCTGCTGTTACGGCGCTTGCAACGAGGCGAAAATCTCGGGCTGCCGCAATCGAGGCCGATGCCCGGCATCGGCGCGCATTGCCATGAGTTGCGGGTGCGCGACAGAAACAAGAATTGGCGCATTATTTACCGGATTGATGAGGACGCAATTGTCATTGTCGAGGTCTTCAATAAGACCACTCGAACCACGCCCCAAGAGGTAATCGCAAACTGCCAAAGGCGTTTGCGAATGTACGACGAGAGCTAGTGAGGAGTACGAGAATGAGGAAGGCAAAGCGCGCGCGGTTAGAGGCGAAAGGATGGAAGGTCGGCACGGTAGCTGAATTCTTGGAGCTGACGCCGGAAGAATCCGCTCTCATCGAGATTAAGCTGGCGCTCTCGCGCCGCCTGCGCGAGCGCCGGCAGAAGCGGATGACGCAGGCCCAGCTTGCGGAAAAGATTCAATCGAGTCAATCACGCATCGCCAAAGCTGAAACGGGGCATAGTTCGGTCTCGTTGGAATTGCTCGTGCGCGCCATGCTCGCTACCGGCGCAAGCCCAAAAGAGATCGGCAAAGCGATTGCGGGCGATCAGAAATAGCAGAGTTCTGACTCTGAAACGTCAAGACCGAAGCTAGCAAGAACCGTGCGCAGGCAAGCGGGCACACAGGAGTGTGGCGTCTCCTGCTTATGGGAGGGAGGTTTCGATCTCGACACGGTGCTCTTCGTAAAGGGAATGGGCGCGGGCGTTCATCTCTTCAAACGAGGTCACTGAGGTGACCTCTTCCGACGTGGTACTGATCAACGCCTCCCCCACTTCGTCGATGGAACCGACTCTACAATGTCTTCTAAAGCAATATACCCATCTTACCGACTCATAAACGCATACCAGCCCTCACGACTCTGTTTCCTACTTTTGCAGCTTCGGACCCGGTGAAATTTGGATATAGTTGCGCTGCTTCCGTCGCAAGGTGCCGTAAGTCTAATCAATCGAAACATCTAGCCCGAAAATTCTATTGCACCAGTTGTTGCAGCGGCGTAATCTCGCCCCGTTCGCGCCACTGCGCCGGGCCTCCTTGCACTTCACGGCTTCCGGCGAGGTCATAAGCTCGCACAGGCATACGGATACTAAGCTGCCGATAGTTCATACACGCGGCAGCTAAAGACACGCAGGACTGCGCGGGCTGCTTAGAACAGCGACAGCACGCTCTGGAGCAGGTTCAGCACGGCATCCGTGACTGAATCGGCGGCGGTAGCCTCACTGCTATCCGCCTCTTCTTGCCCTACAACGGTCGTATGAATCTCACCGTTCGCCGTGATCCCCTGAGGGTGCTGCGGCGACGTGATGCCAGTGTGTATCTCGCCCGCGAGGGTGGAGACAGTCAGCGCAAGCGTTAACACCGACGCAACGCAAAGTTGGCGTAGGGTTTTCATGTTGTTCTCCTGGAAAGGGTCTGACCTGCTGTGAGAGTGGGCGGCGAGAGTGAAGTCTTGGCCTGCCCGCCCGTGACCAGTTGCGACGGCGCATCTTAGCACCCCGCCACGTTGGGATGCGCCTTCCCACGCCGGAACTCACCCTTCCGGCGCGTAGAGGGGTGGCCTCACATGAGCATTTCTAGCGAACTGCTTCACCGGATAGCTGATCCGTCACTCGATCATAACGAGCGGGCCCGGCTTCGATGCCAACTGGCTAAGGAGCTGGAGGACGTAGGGAATTATGAGGCCGCGCGCGAAGTAATGGGAGAGTTGTGGTCGCGCGTCGGCGAGCGCCCCGTCTTAGAAGGGCTCGACGAGGCGACGGCAGCGGAGGTGCTGTTTAGGGCCGGGGTGCTCACGGGCTGGATCGGCAGCGTGAGGCAGATCGAGGGGGCGCAGGAAACGGCTAAGGACTTGATTAGCGAGAGTATCACAAGGTTCGAGGCATTACGGGCCACAAGTAAGATAGCAGAGGCGCAAACCGAACTCGGCTATTGCTACTGGCGACAGGGCGCATTAGATGAGGCTCGTACTGTGTTGCAAACGGCACTAGACCGGCTACGTACCGATGGAGACAGCGAAGTTAAGGCAATAGCTTTCCTCCGGCTCGCCATCGTCGAGAGTTCGGCAAAGAGACTCCACGATGCCCTGAGTATAGACACCGAGGCAGCACCCTTATTCGAGAAAAGCTCTAACCACACCCTCAAGGGGAAATTTCATAACGAATTCGGGTTCGTGCTCAGAAATCTCGGCGCGGCAGAACACCGCCCTGATTACATAGACCGCGCGCTCATCGAATATGCCGCCGCCAGCTACCACTTCGAGCAGGCGGGGCACACGCGCTACCAAGCCTGCGTCGAAAACAATCTCGGATACTTGTTCTTCACCATCAAGAGGTTCGCCGAGGCCCACCGGCACCTCGACCGAGCCCAAGCGCTCTTCACCAGCATGAAGGACAGCGTTCACACCGCTCAGGTGGACGACACCCGCGCTAGGGTCTTACTCGCAGAGGGTCGCATCGCCGAGGCCGAAAGACTCGTCAGGTCGGCTGTGCAAATTCTCGAACGTGGCGGCGAACAATCGCTTTTAGCCGAAGCCTTGACCACCACGGAATCGCCCTCGCGCGGATGGGCAGCCACAGGGTGGCGCGCCTAACTCTACAACGCGCCATCGAGGTAGCGCAGAACGCGGGCGACTCGGAAAGTGCTGGCATGGCAGCACTGACTATCCTCGAAGAACTGGCCGAGCATCTGCCCACACGCGATCTGAGCGCGACCTACGTCCGTGCGGCGGAGTTGCTCTCCAGCTCCGAGAATCGAGACGCTAAAGACCGCCTACTGACCGCCTCCCGCCGCGTGCTGCACCTAGTCGGCGCTCACCCGGAGCCCCCGACGTGGAAGGGCTTCAACCTGTACGACGCGGTGCTTCGCTTCGAGGCACGCTTAATCGAACGGGCACTGCGGGAGGCCGGCGGCATCGTGGCCCGGGCGGCGCAACTGCTCGGCATAGAGCGCCGGAGTCTTGACGCCATGCTGCACAAGGGGCGGCACAAGGCCCTCGCGCACCTGCGGGCGCCGGTCGAGCCGCGCCGCCGCAGCCTGATGTTCCGCGATGAGTTGGACTGCCCCGACACGCGAGCCGTCTCTATCTTGCACGTCGAAGACGACGCGACAGTGGCCGATTCGGTTCAAGTGGCTCTGGGCGACGAAGGCTGGTCGGTCGTGACGTGCCGCGAAGGGGCGGAGGCGCTGGAGAGGCTCGAAAGCGGCTCACGCTACGACGTGCTGATTTTCGATAACAGATTATCGCCGGGTGACATGGACGGCGTGGAACTGATACGGCGGACGCGCGCTCTGCCGCACAGGCAGCAGACGCCGATCATCATGCTCTCCGGTAACGCCGACGTGGAGATGTCGGCGCGGCGGGCCGGCGCCAACGCCTTCCTACGGAAGCCGGCCGACATGCCGCGCATCGCGGAGACGGTCGCGCGCCTGCTCGCCCGAAAGAAGGGAAAGGAAACATGAGAGTCTTTGCCGTCGTCCTTCTGGTCGGCCTTCTGCTCTGCGCTCCTGGTGCCGGGGCTACTGAGTCCTGCGACTGCTCCGGCCGTGCCCTCTGCGTCAAAGGGGAAGCTACCGAGGGCGTAGGCGCGGCGCTCAAGCTGCCCGTCACGCTGGAACTACGCGGCGGCACCAATCAGCAGCTCTCGGATGAACTCTCGCGCATCGCGGGCAAGCGGATCGTTGTCTCCCCGGCGAAACCCGACGAGCCTATCAACCTCGACGTGAAAAGCGCCCCGCTGTGGGACGTGCTCGAAGCCCTCTCCCTGAGCTCGACCGTCCAGGTCGAGGGGGAGGATTTCTCGAAGCTGCAAACAGTCCGTAAGGCTCTCGCCAGCGGTGAAAAAATCTCAGTCTGCATTAACGCCGCTCCGCTGGCGCGGGTGATACGTGAACTGTCCGGCCTGAGCGGTAAGGCCCTGCGTGTCACATCCGGAGACGAGAAGGCTTTGGTGACGCTCTCGGCCGAAGAGATTACGCTAGACGGCATCCTAACGCGCGTGTTGGAGCAGACCGGCGCGCGAATCGCCGTGAAGTGATTGACTGGGGGCGGGTGGGCGCACCTCCCTAGGCGCCCATCCGGCGGCACGTCCAGCGCGGTGGGCGTGGGCTGTGCCGGGCGGGGGCCCCGGCGAATCGGATACGGGGTGCTTGCGAAGGTGGGCGCATCACCCCGGCGCCGCGTCCGCCAGTGAGTGGCGGGCGTGGCCGCGGGGCCGCCGCGTGCTGAGGCGCGGCGGCCCTCCACAATCCAGCTACGGGACGGGTGCGAAGGGTAGGCGCGCCGTCTCGGCAGCACGCCCGCCGGTGGGGGCGGGTTGCGCGGCGGGGCCGCCGGGCACAGTCTTGAACTGTGGCGCGGCGGCCCCGCTAATAATTGATAACTTCGATGTTGGGTGGGTACTCAGTTCGTGGCGCGAATCCGCGCTCATCCATTCGGCCCAGTCTGCCGGTAAGATGGCGGATCGGGCTTGAGGCCGCCGCGTCTCTGGCCGAGCGCGGC
>DASZKF010000294.1:0-8888 GCA_035947355.1 Pyrinomonadaceae bacterium
CCCTCACGGTCGGGCTTCTGACCGCTGCTTTAACTGCCTTTACGACTTGACGCGGTAGACGCGGCCCTTGAAGACGACCACGACGCGCTCGCCGAGGGCGAGGAAGCGGGCCAGCTCGGGCTCGCGGCGGACGAGGGCGAAGTACTCTTCACTGCCGAAGGTGAGCGCCGTCTCGGGCAGACGCGCCTCGGGCTTGAACTCGGCGTCAGTCCAGACGCCGTCGCGCAGGTAGAAGGTCTTGCCGCCGACCTTGCGCACGGCCCGGCGCGCCTCGGCGTCGGCGGGCGCGTCCGCGTCGGCGTCGTCCACGCGCACGGCCTCCTGCTGCGCGCGCGCGCGGCGGCTCTCGCGCACGGCCACCTCGCCGGTCGTAGCCTTCGCGGCCTCCTGCGGCGCGCTCAGCACGAAGCCGCCGCCGGCCCGGCCCGGCCCCGCGCCCGGGGCGGAGTCGCGGCCGGCCCTCGGCAGCGCCTGCCGCTTGGCCCTCCCGCCCGGCGTGACTTGAATCGTCTCGTTCGCCGCCGCGCCGTCTTCGAGCGCGAGGTAGGAGGTGTAGGGCGTGACGATGCCGTAGCGCGTACCGAGGTCTGTGATCTCTTCGACCAGCTCCTTCGCCTCGCCGTTCGTGCGCACCTGCTCCATCAGCCAGCCGACGCGACGCGTCGCCCAGAGCCGCGGCAGGAATTCGTTGCGCCCCTCCTCGGCCGGGAAGCTCAGGCCCTCGTAGACGAACGAGCGCTCGCGCCCGCCCGTGCGGCCCGTCAGGCGCAGGGCGGCGCCGCGCAGGTCCGAGGCGTTGCGGTAGCGGCCGACGAGCGTCACCTGCCCGCCGCGGAAGACGTCGGGCAGCTCGCGCGGGTAGACGAGGTCGGCCTCGACGCCGCCCATGTCGAGCGCGAGGTTAGTTAAGACGGGGTGGTTGATCTTCGTGAAGAAGTTCGAGACCTTCACTTCGAGGTCTTCGCGCGGCTCGACGTACTCGGCGACGCCGCCGTTCTCGGCCGCGAGCTTATCCAGGAGGGCCGTGTTCACGTCGTAGCCGACGCCGAAGGTGAAGAGGCGCACGCCCGCGACGCGCGAGCGGCGCGCGTTCTCGACGATGCGCTCGGCGTTCGTCTCGCCGACCGTCGGCAGGCCGTCCGTCAGGAAGACGAGGATGCGCGGCCGCTCGCTCTGGTCGAACTGCTTGAGGGCGGCCAGCAGCGAGTCGTTGATGTTCGTCCCGCCGACGGGCCGGAGCTGCTCGATGAACGCCTCGCCGCGCGCGCGCCCCGCGGCGTCGGCCTGGATGAGTCCGGCCGACATCAGGTGCTCCTCGCCCGCGAAGTTGATGACGTTGAAGCGGTCGCCGTCGCGCAGAGAGCGCACCCCGAAGAGGAGCGCGGCGCGGGCCTTCTCCATCTTCCCGGCCTGCGCCATCGAGCCGGAGGTGTCGAGCACGAAGACGATGTCTTTGGCCGTGTACTCCTGCTCCGCGGCCGAGTCCTTCGGCGAGATGGTGAGGAGGAAGTAGCCGTGCCTTCCGGGCTCGCGGTGCGTCAGGAGCGTCAGGCCGAAGTCTGATTCGGAGAGCGTGTAGAAGAGCTGGAAGTCCTGCGGCTCCTGCCCCGGCTTAGATTCAAATGAGACCGCGGCGCGGCGGTCGCCCTTGCGCGAGGTCTCGATCTCGTGGCTCGGCGAGTAGAGGTTGCGCACCGGCTCGCGCGCCTCGACCTCGACGCGGCCCGAGACCGTGCCCACAATCGGCGCGACGTTGCGGCCCGTCCCGAGCGGGTAGCGGTAGGCGACCGTCCCGGCCTCGGCCTTCAAGACCTGCGTGTAGGTGAGTTCGAGCTTCTTGTCCGAGTGCGGCGGGATGGGGAAGACGCTGGCCTGGAAGAGGTCGCGGCCGGCGTATTCGAGCAGCCCCGGGTCGCGCTGGCGGCGGACGATCTCGTCGTAGATGCGGCGCGCCTCCTCGCGCGAGCGCACCTCGCCGACGAGCCGGCGGTCGCCGTCCCAGATGGCGAACTCCGAGATCGAGGCCGTCTCGGGGATGGGGAAGAAGTAGGTGCCTTCGAGCGTGGCGTCGGTGTCGTTGCGGAAGACCTGCTCGACGTGGGTCGTCGCCACCTGCCCGGCGATCTTCGTCTCGACCTCGATGGCCTTGACGGGCAGCGCCCGCGGCAGCACGACGGGCCGCGGCGGGACGGGGCAGCGGCGGCAGGGCCCCGGCACGATGACGCCCTGCGCATTAGCCGTCGCCGACAGGAAGGCCAGGAGCAGCAGCCCCGCGACGACGCCCATCAAATCTCTCACGTTTCTCATCACACACTCTCCTCACGCGACTCTTCTCGGCTAACGGGCGCGGGCCGGGGGCCGCGCGCGCACGCCTTTAGAACGGCGCGCCCCCGGCTTCTTGCGGGGAACAAACGCCGCGCGGCCGGTGTCCAAATCCGCGTTAACGGCTCGAACTCGGCGACGGGGAGGGCGGCGATGCGGAACTATTTTCAGTCGGTGATACGCGGGCCGTGGGCGCCCGTGTGGGCCACGCTGCTGCTGTGTTACGCGCTGGTGCCGTTCACCTACGACGGCGAGTTCGACTTCTACGCCCTCGCGAGGCTCGCCGACCTCGCCGCGGTCTTAATCTCGTTCCCGCTGGGCCTGCTCGCCGCGCTCGGGCTGGATCAGCTCACCCACGGCTTCATCCACCGCTCTCAGTTCTGGGCGCTGTGCCTCGCCTGCGGCTACTTCCAGTGGCTCCACCTCGTCCCGCTCCTGCGCCGCCGCAGGCGGGCGCGCACATCCATTCTGAATCTGGCCGACGACGAACAGGTTGCCCCCGCCGACACGCAGGCCCGACCCGCAGAGCCTCCGCCGGCGCAGCTCGCCGCCGCGCACGCCCAGCTCATGCCGCAGTTCAACGAGTTCGGGCGCACGCCGCTCGAAAGGGTCTTCGACAGGACGAGTTGAGCCGGCCGGGGAGAGAGGGTGCTGGGTGTTAGGTGCTGGGGAAGAAGATTGTTTTATCCCAGCACCCAGCACCCTCTTCTCACGTTTCGCGCAGCGCCGGGCGGCGCAGGGCCACCCAGAGGGCGAAGAGGGCGATGACGAGGCCGCAGGAGGCGAGCGTGGCGGGCGCGCCGTAAGCCTTGGCGGCCGCGCCCGCGAGCAGGCTGCCGAAGGGCATCGTTCCGATGAAGGTCAGAATCCACATGCTCATCGCGCGGCCGCGCATCCGGTCGGTGACGAGCTGCTGTATCAGCGTGTTGCCGACGGCGTAGAAGCAGACCGTCGAGCAGCCGACGGCGAACAGCAGCGCCAGCGCCAGCGCGGGCCGCCCCGCCAGCCCGAAGCCGGCGACGAAGACTCCGGTGCCGAACGAAGCGCCGAGCACGAACCGGCCCTTGCGCTCGATGTCGCCGAGGTAGGCGACGAAGAGCGCCCCGCACACCGCGCCCGCCCCGGCCGTCCCCATCAGGAGCGACAGCCCCGCCTCGTCCCACCCGAAGCGGTCGCGCGCGACCACCGGCGTCAGCACCAGGTAGGACGTGCCGAACAGGCTCACCACCGCCGAACAGACCATCACGAGCCAGACCCTCGGCCGCGTCCTCACGTAGGCGAACCCTTCGAGCAGGTCGCGCCGCAGCGAACGCAGGTCGCGCGGCGGGGCGGCCGGGGTCGCGGCCACGCCGTCGCCGGTCGCCTCCTCCGCGGCGGCCGCGACCGTCGGCTCGCGCCGGCGCGTCCGCATGAGCAGGAGGCCGGCGACGACCGCGGCGTAGGAGAGCGCGTTGGCGTAGAAGCAGCCGGCGAGTCCGAACGAGCGGATCGTCAGCGCGGCGAGCACCGGGCCGACGACGCGCGAGAGTTGGAACTGCGTCGAGATGAGGGCGACGGCGTTGGGCAGGTCGCGCCGCTCAACCAGGTCGGCCGTGAAGGCGAGGAACGAAGGGCCGGAGACGGCGAAGCAGCAGCCCGTCCAGAGCGTCAGCCCGAGCACCACCCAGATGTTGACCGCGCCCGTCGTCACGGACACGGCCAGCGCCAGCGCCGACAGCCCGGCCCCGAACTGCGTCGTCAGCAGAAGCCGCCTCCGATCAAACAAGTCCGCGATGACGCCGCCCGGCAGCGTCAGGACGAGGCCGGGAATCGTCGCCATGAAGTTATCAACGCCGAGCCACAGCGCCGAGTCGGTCAGCTCCAGCACCAGCCACGCCTGCGCCACCGTCTGCATCCACGTCCCGGCGTTCGACAGAAACGCCCCCGCCCAGAACAGACGGTACTCCCGCCCCGCCAGCGCGCGGAACATCCCTCCCCCACCTGTCCCCTCACCGCTTACTCGTCCCATCACCTCGATGCCTACGAAGGCGCGCCGTCACGGTTGCAAAAATAAGTTTCGGGTTACGAGTTTCGGGTTTCGAGTTAAGAAATGGTTTATAACTCGAAACCCGCAACCCGCAACTCGAAACTATTTTTCTTCCCGCCGCCACGCAGAGAGCGGGCGGCCGGTGCCGCCGCGGCGGTGGGCGACGATCTCGGCGAGGATGGAGAGGGCGACCTCTTCGGGCGCGACCGCGCCGATGTCGAGGCCGACGGGGGCGCGCACCTCGCGCAGAACCTCTTCGCCGTAGCCCGCCTCGCGCAGCCGCGCGAGGACGATGTTGGTGCGGCGGCGGCTCCCGATCATGCCGACGTAGTCGGGGCCGGCGGCGAGCACCGCCTTGAGGCACTCCTCGTCCTCGTTGTGGCCGCGCGTCACGACCGCCACCGAGACGCCGCGCCCCGCGCCGACGGCCTCCCTCAACGGGTCGGTCCAGTTCCCGGCCGCGACCAGCTCGATGTCACTTTCGGGGAAGCGCGCGCGCGTGACGAAGTCGGCGCGGTCGTCTATGAGCGTGACGCGGTAGCCGACCGCCCGCGCCAGCCGCGCCAGTGCCGCGCCGACGTGGCCCGCGCCGCAGACGACTACGCGCGGCTCCGGCTCGACCCGCTCGAAGAGGACGCGCGCGCCGCGCCACCGCTCGCGCCCGGCGGCGAACTCCTCCGCTGCGTCGGTGCGCGCCTCGGCGCGCGCGGCGAGGAAGGCGGCGGCGCGCGCGGCCACGTCTTCGTCGAAGCCCGCGTCGCCGGTCGTCCCCGTCCGCCGGCCCGCCTCCTCGACGAGCAGCTTCGCGCCGACGCGCGTCTCGTCCGCGGGCGCGGCGACCACGGTGGCGAGCGCGGCCACGCCCCCGTCCCGCAGGACGCGCGAGGCGGCGCGCGCGACGTTCTCGGGGTCCGGCCCCGCGGCCCTTTCGGGGTTGGGCTCAGGCAAGGTCTACTTGGGCGGGCGCGCGAGCCCGACGGCGGAGAGCGCGCGCCGCGCGAGCCACAGGGGGCCGACGATAAGATAGACGGGGTTGCGGAAGAAGGCCGGGCTGTTGCCCTCGACGGCGTGCCCGAGGAACTGGAAGGCCCAGCCCACGATAAAGAGCGCGAGCGCCCAGCGCCAGTCGAAGAAGAAGAGCGGCAGGCTGACGACGATCATCGGGATGCCGACGGCGTGCGTCAGGCGGTTCAGCGGGTGCCGGTGCTTCGCCTTGTAATTCTCCATGAAAGATGTCGGCATAACACCTCCGAAGACCGTGAATCGTGAATCGAGGTTGGGTAACAGCCGAGGGTGAATAGTAAATCGCAACAACGGCGGTGACAAGTTCCTACGATTGACGATTCACGATTGACGATTCACGGCTTTTCGGCGTCCCACACGTCGATGAAAATCTCCATCGTGCCGCCGCAGACCATGCCCTCCTCGCTGGCCTCTTCGGCGGTGAGGCTGAAGCGGTGGAGCGCCGGGCGGCCGGTGCGCAGGGCCTCGCGGGCCTCGGCCCAGACCTCGGCCTCGATGCAGCCGCCGCCGACGGTGCCGGCCGTCTGGCCGCCCTCGAAGAAGAGCATCTTCGCGCCGCGTCGCTGCGGCGTCGAGCCGCGCGTGTGCGCCACCGTCGCGACCGCCACGCGCTCGCCCCGCGCCGCGGCCTCCTCGATCAGGCGGTACAGTTCAAGCTGAGAAAGCATAAGAAGCAGTAGTCAGTAGTCAGTAGTCAGTAGTCAGTAGAAAATCATCGCCATCGAATCTACACGGTGTCAGCGTCAGCGGACTTCACGCGGAGCGCTACTGGCTACTGACTACTGTCTACTGGCTACTGCTGTTGATCCGGTGGTTCGGCGGGCGCGGGCGTCGGCGTGGGGGCGGCGGTGGCGGCGGGGGTCGCGCCGGTGGTGGCCTGGAGCTGGTCGTTGCCTTCGACGCGCTGGCGCAGGCGGTCGACCTCGGTCTCGGCGGTGGCGACCGCGGCTTCGAGGCGGACGCGGCTGTTCGTGACCATTTCGAGCTGGCGGCGGACGCGCTCGCGCTCGCGCTCGAGGCTGCGCTGGAGCGCGTCGCGGACCGAGCCGGGGTTGGTCGTGCCGACGAGGGCCGAGCGGCGCGTGAGGGCGTCGGGCTGAAGCTCGTCCTCGATTTGCGCGAGCCGCTCCTGGTAGGCGAACTCCTTGTCGCTCACGTCGCGCAGTTGCGCGCGCAGGGCCTCGGCGCGCTGCTCGGCGCGCGTCAGGCGTTCGAGGTCGAAGAGCGCGCGCTGGTCGGACTTCATCGCGTTCAAGTCGTCCGAGAGCCGCTCGACCTGCGTCGAGAGGCGCTCCACGGTGCCGCGCAGCCGGTCTGACTCGGCCGGCGTCTCGGCGTCTCGGCGCGACGGCGCGGTGCGGTGCGGCGCGGCCTCCTGCTCATCTCCGGCCGTGCTGACGACCGTCGGCTCTGTCGTGTCCGGCGCGGGCGTCGGCTCGGGGCGCGGCCGCACCGGGTTCGTCGCGCGCCGCGACGGCCGCCGCCGCTGCTGCGAGCGCACCTCCGCCAGGCCGAGCCCCAAAACCAGGAGCGCGACCAGCGCCGCGCCGAAACGTCGAACCGATTTTGCCCGCATCACAAACCCTCCAGAAGGAAATGATGAATGCGGAATGCGGAATGATGAATGTGAAGCACGCCGAGTCTCATCATCCGAGCCGCCCTATGTTCATCATTCATCATTCCGCATTCATCATTTGTCTTACACGTCGCGCGCCCGCGTTTGTTCCCGCTCAGGCGGGCTGAATCTTGAAGCTGATGTCCACGGCGCGCGCCGAGTGGGTGAGCGCGCCGACGCTGATTAAGTCCACGCCGGCCTCGGCGTAGGCGCGGACGTTCTCCAAAGTGATGCCGCCCGAAGATTCCAGGAGCACCTGCGGGGCGAGCGCGCGCGCCAGCTCGACGAGGCGGCGCGTCTCCTCGGGCGGGCGGTTGTCGAGGAGGATGATGTCCGCGCCGGCGCGGATCGCCTCGCGCAGGTCCGACTCGCCCGCCACCTCGACCTCGACCTTGTGCAGGTGGCCGACCGACTCGCGCGCGCGCTCGACCGCCGTCCCGACGCCGCCCGCCAGAGCGATGTGGTTGTCCTTGATGAGCACGCCGTCGTCGAGGCCGTAGCGGTGGTTGCGCCCGCCGCCGGCCATCACCGCGTACTTCTCCAGCATCCGGAGGCCCGGCGTCGTCTTGCGCGTGTCCACGATCTGCGCCCGCGTGCCCTCGACGGCGTTGACGAACTGCCGCGTCAGGGTCGCGACGCCCGAGAGCCTTTGCAGGAGGTTGAGCGCGAGGCGCTCGCCGGCCAGGAGCACGTCGGCGAAGCCGGTCGTGCGCGCGATGACCCTGCCGGCCGCGACCTCGTCGCCGTCCGAGACGAAGGCTTCGAGCTGCTGCTGCGAGTCGAGCGTCGAGAAGACGGCCTCGGCGGCCTCGAGGCCGGCGACGACCATCGGCTCCTTCGCCAGGAAGCGGCCCTTCGCGTTCTGGCTGCGCTTGACGACCGACTGCGTCGTGATGTCGCCGCGCCCCAGGTCTTCTTGCAGGAAGCTGCCGATCTGCGAGAACAGCGCCCCCTCGTCCATCCAGTTCATTCCCCGAGCGCCTCCAGCATCTGCCCCAGGGCGTTGGTTCGTTGCCGCACGTCGGCGAGCCGTTGCCGCAGCTCGGCGACTTTTTCCGCCGGCGCGCGCTCGACGAACTGCGGGTTGGCGAGCTGCGCCTCCAGCTTCTGCCGCTCCCGCTCCAGCTTCTCCTGCTCGCGCCGGATGCGCGCGCGCTCCTGCGCGAAGTCAATCAGGCCCTCGAGCGGCACGGCCACCTCGACGCCGCCCGCGAGTGCCGCGCGCGCCGACGCGCGCGGCACGGTCTCGACCGTCTCGATCACCTCGCTCAGCGGCGACGGCAGGTGCGACGTGTCGCCGCCGTTGCCGGACGGGAGCCGGTCGCTGACGAAAATCTTCGAGGCGCGCGTGAGCCGGGCGATCTGCGCGACGCCGTTGGCGAAGACGAGGCGCGTCGCGCGGTCGGGCGCGCCGATGAAGATGCGCGGCAGCTGGTCGCCCGGCTTCACGCTCAGCTCGGTGCGGATGTTGCGCACGCGCGAGATGAGCTCGATGACCGATTGCATCTCGGCCTCGGCGCGCCCGTCTATCAGGGACTCGTCGGCCCGCGGGTACTCCGCGAGCATGACGGTCGGCGTCACGTCCGCGCCGCGGTAGGCCGGGTGCAGAGAGCCCGCGCCGACGCCGGGCAGGCGCTGCCAAAGCTCCTCGGTGATGAAGGGCATGAACGGGTGCAGGAGCCTTAGAGCCCTTTCGAGGACGGTGAAGAGGCGGCCGCGGGCGGCGTCGCGCGCGGGGCCCGGTTCGGCGGCCGTCACGTCGGATTTGGAAAGCTCTATGTACCAGTCGCAGAAGTCGTCCCAGAAGAAGTGGTAGAGCGCGTAGACGGCCTCGTGGAACTCGTAGGCCTGGATGGCGCGGTTGACCTCGCGCGTCGTCCTGTGGAGCCGCGAGACGATCCA
>DASZKF010000295.1:0-9303 GCA_035947355.1 Pyrinomonadaceae bacterium
CCCTCACGGTCGGGCTTCTGAACAGGGTCTTAACTCGAAACTCGAAACCCGCAACTCGAAACTTCACTCCGCGTCGCGGCGCCAGTCTTCGCGCGAGACGGCGTAGCAGACGCAGGCGTAGCCGAAGTAGCAGTCGTCGCGCAGGAACCTCATCCCGACCCGCTCCAGCACCCGCCGCGAGCGCTCGTTGCCCGGCATCGTCAGGGCGTAGATGCGTTCGAGACCCAGCTCCTCGAAGCCGTAGCGCAGGCAGGCCCGCGCCGCCTCGGTCGCGAGGCCGCGCCCCCAGGCCCGCCGCGCCATCAGGTAGACCAGCTCGACGCCCGGCGACTCGCGCGGGCAGGTCAGACCGCAGTAGCCGAGCAGCGCCCCGCCCGCCTTCTCGATCATCGCCCAGCGCCCGAAGCCCCGCCGGCGGTAGGCGTCCATGATGCTCCGGAGGTTGTGCTCGGTCTCCTCGCGCGTGAGGGGGCGGCCGTCGCCGATGTAGCGCATCACCTCGGGGTCGGCTGCGACGGCCGCGAGCGCGTCGAGGTCGGCCGGGGTGAAGGGCCGCAGCCGCAGCCGCGAGGTCTCGATCTCGCGGGCGCGCGCGCGGCGCGCCGGCCCGCCGTCCTTGGGTGTGAGAGTGGCCTCCATCTCTTTCCTTCACGCGGCGACCACGCGCCGCGTCTCCTCCTCCTCCTGTCGCCCGCCGGGCACGGACGCGGACGGGTTCTCGCGCAGCAGCCTCAGCGCCACTTCGCCGGAGACCGGCTTCGAGAACAGGTAGCCCTGGCCGTAGTCGCATTCGAGCTCGCGCAGCTGCGCGAGCTGCGCCTCGGTCTCGACGCCCTCGGCGACCACGTCCATCTGGAGGCTGCGCGCTAAGGTCACGATGGTGCGGACGATCTCCGCGTTCTCGGCGTTGTCGGTCATCCGCGTGACGAACGAGCGGTCAATCTTCAGCGTGTTGATGGGGAAGCGGTGGAGGTAGGACAAGGACGAGTAGCCGGTCCCGAAGTCGTCTATGCTGAGCTCGACGCCGAGGGCGCGCAGCTGGCGGAGCATCTCGATGGCCGTGTCTATGTTCTCCATCACCATGCTCTCGGTGATCTCGAGCTTCAGGCAGTCGGGCCGCAGCCCCGTCTCGGCGAGCACGGCGGCGACCTGCTCGGTCAGGTCGGCCTGCGAGAACTGCCGGCTCGAAAGGTTGACGCTCACCGTGACGCGCCCGTCCGCGAGGCCGCGCCGCTGCCACTCGCGCATCTGGCGGGTGGCCTCGGCGAGCACCCACTGGCCGAGCGGGACGATGAGGCCGGTCTCCTCGGCCACGGGGACGAAGTCGGAGGGGGGGATCAGGCCGCGCTCCGGGTGCTGCCAGCGCACCAGCGCCTCGAAGCTGCAGATCCGCCCCGTCGCGAGCGAGACGATGGGCTGGTACTGGACGAAGAACTCCTGCCGGTCAATGGCGCGGCGCAGGTCGGTCTCGAGCTGGAGGAGCTGCATGGCGCGGTCGTGCATCGCCTTGTCGAAGACGACGTGCCGCTTCTTGCCGAGCGTCTTGGCGCGGTACATCGCCGTGTCGGCGTCGCGCAGGATTTCCTCGGCGCGCTCGTAGCCGGTCGAGGAGAGCGCGATGCCGATCGAGGCGGTGGTGAAGACCTCGTGGCCGCCGATCTGGAAGGGCTGGGTGACGGCCTCCTGGACGCGGCGGGCGACCTCGGCCGCGTCCTCCGCGCCCGCCATCTCTTCGAGCAGGATGACGAACTCGTCGCCGCCGAGCCGGGCCACCGTGTCTCCGGGGCGCAGGCACGCTTCCAGGCGGCGGGCGAGGCCGACGAGGAGCTGGTCGCCGACCATGTGGCCCAAGCTGTCGTTGATGATCTTGAAGCGGTCGAGGTCGAGGAAGAGGGCGGCGAAGAGGCGGCCGCCCGCGCGGCGCGAGCGCTGGATCGCCATCTTCACGTGATCCATGAAGAGGGCGCGGTTCGGCAACCCCGTCAGCGCGTCGTGGAAGGCGTCGTGCAGGAGCTGCTCCTCGGCGCGCTTGCGGTCGGTGATGTCCTGTATCTGGAAGATGACGTGGGGCGGGCGGCCGTGCTCGGCGCGCACGGCCGACATCCCCAGGTGCGCCCACACCTCGCGCCCCTGCCGGTTGAGGTAGCGCACCTCGGTCTGGTGCGAGGGGGCGAGGCCGGCGACGAGCCTCTGGAACTGCTCGTCCACGCCGGGGAGGTCTTCGCGGTGCGTGAAGCCGCGGAAGTCGGCCCCGAGCAGCTCGGCCTCGGCGTAGCCGAAGATGTCGCACAGGCTCCGGTTGACCTGCACCCAGCGCCCCTCGGTCGAGACGACGGCCATTCCGATGGTCGCGTAGTCGAAGGCCGAGCGGAAGCGCTCCTCCGATTCGCGCAGCGCCTCCATGTGCTGCTGCACTTCGAGGGCGTGCTCGTGCGCCAGCTCGGCCTGCCGCGCCGACGCCTCGACGTTCTTCAGGTAGGTGACGTAGGTGAAGTAGACGATGACGATGATCGGGGCCGTGGCGACCAGCGAGTAGACGCCGAAGACGGCCGCCAGCTTGGCGATGATGCCGGCGGCCGAGGCCCCCGCGAAGTAGGTCAGCGAAGTCCAGAGGAAGTTGCGCCGCCACATCTGCCAGACCGGCTCGCCCTCGCGCAGCGCCGCCCCGGCCGCCACCATCCCGGAGTTGATGGCGTACTGCACGAGCGCCATCAGGCAGACGGCGACGAGGTAGCGCGAAGCGGAGCCGGGCGCAGACAGCGCGGCGATGTCGCCGAAGGCGAGCCGCAGCGCCCAGACCGTGAGGAAGGTCGAGCAGATGTAGACGCTGACGTTGAAGCCGACGGTCAGCTTCCTCTTTGTGATCCGCAGCGAGGTGCAGAAGGCGTCGCCGGCCGCGAGCAGGACGGCCGCGTCGCCGTCGAAGAGGAGCAGGCCGAGGAAGGTGAAGGTGTCTGCGACCGAGATGCTGCCGTTGGCGCGCGGGATGCGGACGTAGACGCGCGAGCCGAGGCAGAGCGTCAGGAGGGCGAGGAGGAGGAAGCGGGGGCCGAGGTCCTGGAAGTCTATGCGGGTGAGGGTGTAGAGGCACGCCGCCACCCCCAGGGCCGTCACCAGCCACATGTAGGGTTTCGCCAGGCGCTGCTTCTCGGTCGCGTGCATCGGCTCCGCGCGGACGGGTAGTGAAATTTTTGAACGTTCGAACCCGCATGAGGGGGGCGCAAGGGGCGGGCGCGACTCAGGCAGGGCAAGGCATGTGCCGACCCGGACGGCCGCCCCCGCCGGCGGAACCCGCGGCAAAAACGGCCCCGTCTACCGGACGGCCCCGCGCGGTTCGGTCAGCTTTCGTTCAGCCTGACGGCCCGGCTCTCAACTTGACGCGGGGGGCACGGCGCGTCGGGCCGCGGGCCGGACGCGGGCGGGCTCTCTTCAGCGGCGGCGGCCGGCGCGGTTTTGCAGGCCCGTGCTGGTAGAATGTCCTTCGCCGTCGGAACGCGGAGGCGGCCGACAGCGTAATGCCCGTCGGCCTACCGAAACATTAGAAAGACATCCGCCCCCGACTTTTTTCTTCGGGCCTGGCGGAAGGGGCGGACTGGCGCGGGGAGGTCTATTCGTGCGTGAGTTGCAGGGGGGCTTTCTGATTATCGTGCTCGCGGCTTGCGCGTGGGGCTGCACGGCTTTGGGGTCGCGCGGGCGCGACAGGTCTTACGCGGCGATGGAGGCGGCCGGGCGCGTGCCCGCCGTCGCGCGCCGAGAGGCGCGCCTGGAAGAGCCGGCGCTCGAAGAGAGCAGCGGCGTCGCCGCCTCGCGCCGCAACCCCGGCCTCTTCTGGACGCACAACGACTCGGGCGACGGCCCCTACCTCTACGCCTTCGACGGCCGGGGCCAGCGCCGCGGCGTCTGGCACGTGACCGGCGCGCGGGCCGAGGACTGGGAGGACATGGCCGCCGGGCCGGGGCCGGAGCCGGGGCGCGCCTACCTCTACGTCGGCGACATCGGCGACAACGACCGCTCGCGCGCCTACGTCACCGTCTACCGCGTGCCCGAGCCGCAGGTCGTGCCCGACGACGCCCGCTCGACGCGCAGGCGGCCGCGCGCCACCGAGCCGGCCGAGGCGATCCGCTTCAAGTACCCGGACGGCCGCCACAACGCCGAGGCGCTGCTCGTACACCCTTCGACGGGCGACATCTACGTCGTCGTCAAGAGCGGCGAGCCCGGCTGCGGCGTCTACCGCCTGCGCGCCGCGCAGGTGACGGCCGGCGTCAACACTCTGGAGCGCGTCGGCGAGTTCCGCTCGCCGAGCCCGCTCGGGAGCCTCGTCACCGGCGGGGCCATCTCGCCCGACGGCCGCCGCGTCGTGCTCTGCGACTACCTGAGCGCCTACGAGCTGCGGCTGCCCGAAGCGACGCCCGCGCCCTTCGAGAGCGTCTGGCGGCAGACGCCCGCTGTCATCCAGGTCGGCCCCCGCCGCCAGGGCGAGGCCGTCTGCTACCGCCTCGACGGCCTCGCGCTCGCCCTCACCAGCGAAGGCTACCCGGCCATGTTCTACGAGGTAGAACTAAAAGCAGTAGTCAGTAGTCAGTAGTCAGTAGTCAGTAGCGCTCCGCGCTGCGACTGCTGACGCTGTCACCCGAACGATTCGATAGCGAAGGCTTTTCTACTGTCTACTGTCTACTGACTACTGACTACTGCTTTCTGATTCCCTTGCCGGTAAACAAACGCCGCACCGTTCTTAGGCTGACGCTCGTCGCCGCCGCGCTGATGGCGGCCGCGTGCGGGCTGGCGCTCGTCGTCTTCTTCGTCCTGCGTGAAGTGAAGCCGCCGCCGACGCCCGTCGGTTGGCGGGCGCGGGTCGGGACGTTGGCGGGCGACGGCTCGCCCGGCGCCGAGGACGGCGAGCCCTTGCGGGCGCGCTTCCGCGAGCCGTTCGGCGTCGCCGCCGACGAGGAGGGCAATGTCTACGTCGCGGACGCGGGCGAGGGCAACCGCGTCCGCAAAATCTCGCCCGAGGGCCGGGTGACGACGCTCGCCGGCGGCCGCGAGGGCTTCGCCGACGGCGCGGGCGCGGCCGCCTCTTTCGACACCCCTTCGGCGCTCGCGCTCGACGGCGAAGGCAACATCTACGTCGCCGACACGGGCAACAACCGCGTGCGCAAGGTAACGAAGGACGGGCAGGTCTCGACCGTCGCCGGGTCGGGCGAGGCGGGCTACGCGGACGGCCCGGCCGCTTCGGCGCAGTTCAACGCGCCCGTCGGCGTGGCCGTGGACGGCGAAGGCAACGTCTACGTCGCCGACACCTACAACGACCGCGTCCGCCTCGTCACCAAGGATGGGCAGGTGCGCACGCTCGCCGGCGCGGGCCGCCCCGGCCTCGCCGACGGGGACGCGCTCACGGCCGCCCTCTTCGACACGCCCTGCGCCGTCGCGGTGGATCGCGAGGGCAACGTTTACGTCGCCGACACGGGCAACAACCGCCTGCGCAGGTTGACGAAGGACGGGCAGGTCACGACGCTGCACGTCGCGCCGCAGAACGCGGCCGCGCAGGAGGGGCCGCCCGTCGGCGAGGTCTCGCGCCCGGCCGGCCTCGCCGTCACGCACGACGGCTTCCTCTACGTCACCGAACTCGACCGCGGCCGCGTCTTGCAGGTCGCACCCGACCTGACGGCCCGCGTCATCGCCGGCCGCGGCTCCGGCTTCGCCGACGGGGCGGGCGACGCCGCGCGCTTCAACCAGCCGGCCGGCCTCGCCCTCACGCACGACGGCGCGCTCCTCGTCGCCGACACGGCCAACTACCTCGTCCGCAAAATCTCGCCGAAGACAGAAGACGACAACGACGGCGACTCTCGGGCGGCGCGCGCCGCGCAGTTTGCTCTCGACTCGGCCGCCGTGCTGCCGAGACTGCGCGTCGAGGAGTTAGGCGGCGGCGGGAGTTTCCCTTGGCCGCTCGACCCGCAGGGCGTGCGCCACGAGGTCGCCGCCACTTTGGGCGAGGTGCGCGGCAGTTACGACACGGACGACAGCCGCCACCACCTCCACAGCGGCATAGACGTCTTCGGCGTCCACGGCCAGACCGTCCGCGCCGTCTTCGAGGAGAAGGTCTCCGGGCCGCTCCCGAACTGGGGCTTCGGCGGTTTGAACGAGGGCCTGCGCGTCGGCCTCATCTCCTACGTACACCTCCGCGTCGGGCGCGACGAGCGCGACGAGCCGCTCAAGGGCTCGCCCTTCGAGGCCGTGCGCGACGAGGCGGGGCGGGTCGCGCGCGTCCGCGTGCGGCGCGGGACGCGGCTGCGGGTCGGCGACCCGCTCGGCACCATCAACCGCATGTATCACGTCCACCTCAACCTCGGCCCGCCCGGCGCGGAGTTGAACCCGCTCGCGCTTCCCTGGGCCGGCTTCTCCGACACGGTCGCGCCCCGCATCGAGCGCGACGGCGTCAAGCTCTTCGACGAGTCGGGGAATCTTCTGAAGGAGAAGCGCGCCGGCCGCCTCTTTGTCCCCCGCGGCCGGGTGCGGATCGTCGTGGACGCCTACGACCAGGTGGACGGCAACCAGCCGCGCCGACGCCTCGGCCTCTACCGACTCGGCTACGAGGTGACGCGCGACGACGGCTCGCCCGCGCCCGGCTTCGAGGGGCCGCGCGTCCGTATAGAGTTCAACCGCCTGCCGCCCGACCAGGAGGCGACCAAGATCGCCTACGCCGACGAGAGCGGCATCACCGTCTACGGCAGTGCCGCGACCCGCTTCCTCTACGAAGTGACCAACACCGTCCGCGACGGCCGCGCCGAGCGCGGCCACTGGGACGCCTCCGCCCTCCCCCCCGGCGACTACACCCTCCGCATCCTCGCCGCCGACTTCCACGGCAACCAGGCCGCGGCCGGCCACGAACTACCCATCACCGTCGAATGAGTCGGAGCAAAGACTAGCCACGGAGGCACCGCAGACACAGAGAAAAGACAATCAAAAAACCCTTGCCGGAGACTTGAGCAGTGGAGGTCAGCGTCAAGTCTCCAGCAAGGGTTTTTTCTTTCTTCTTCTCTGCGTCTCTGTGCCTCCGTGGCTAATCTGGTTTTGAAGTTTAAGCAACCTCAACGGCGCTTCCACTTCAGCTCAATCTCCAGTTCTTCCTCTTCGCCGCTGCTCTCGTACTCGAAGGCGACGGTTGCGCCGGGCGGGACGCGGACGCGGTTGCCGGCGACCTGTATCTCGAAGGCCCTGCCCGCCTCCAGCGCGTCGGCCAGCCGCCGCAGCTTGGCGACCACTTCCCTGTTCGAATAAGACTTCTCCGCTTCCTTCTCGTCGCTCATTGATTATCTCCCTTTCGGAATAATGACCGGAAAGGGGTTTTGGGTGCCGGGTGCCGGGTGCCGGGTAAAAAGCAATCCGTCTTTATCCCGGCACCCGGCACCTAACACCCAAAACCCTTTCTTCGTTCATCGTTTCCTTTCAGTCTCCTTCGGCCGCCGCCGCCGGCTCGTGCTCGGGGTCGAGCGCGGCCAGCTCGGCGACGACCAGGCGCTCGCAGGCTTCGACGCCGCAAGCTTCGTCGGTCGGCTCGCGCGCCGCGTCGGGCCGGCCCCGGCGCGGGAGCGCGAAGGTGACGAGCAGGGCGAGCGCCGAGACGGCCGTCCCCGCCCAGAAGACCCGGTGGACGGAACGTGCGAGCGCGTCGCGCAGCGCGTCGAGCGTCGCCGGCGGGAGCGCGGCCTGCGCCGACGGCTCGACGAGCGCGTTCGGGTTCGCGGCCAGCTCCGCCGCGCGCTCCTCCGTCAGCCCGGCCGCGCCCGCGCGCGCCGCCTCGCCCAGGTGCGAGGCCAGCCCCGCCGACAGCACCGCGCCCATCACGGCCACGCCGACCGCGCCGCCGATGGAGCGCGAGAACTGGTTGAGCGAGGTGGCAATCCCTAACTGCTCGCGCGACACCGACTGCTGCACGGCGATGAGCAGCGTCAGCATCGTCAGCCCCAGCCCCGCGCCGATCACGCACAGGTCGAAGTAGAGCCAGGCCCGCGGCCAGCCGCGCCGGTAGGTCGAGAGCAGCGCCATCCCCGCCGTCAGCATGACGAAGCCCGCGATGCACGTCGGGCGGTAGCCGATCCTCAGCAGCACGCGCCCGCCGACGATCGCCACCAGCACCCAGCTCAGCATCAGCGGCATGAGTAACGACCCGGCCTCGGTCGCCGTCGCGCCCAGAGACCCCTGCGCGAAGAGCGGCACGAAGGTGATCGCCCCGAACATCGCCACGCCCGCCAGGAACCCGGCCGCGACGCCGACCGCCACCACGCGGTTGCGGAACAGGTGGAAGGGCACGAGGGGGTCGCGCGCGCGCAGCTCGGCCCGCGCGAAGAGCGCGCCGAGCAGCGCGGCCCCGCCGAGGAGCGCGAGGTTGCGCCCGCTCGTCAGAGCCTCGACGCTCCCGCCCTCGACGAGCGCCAGCATCAGGAGCGTGATGGCCGCCATCAGGAGCGCCGCGCCCGCGTAGTCAATCGCCGCCCGCTCCTGCCGCCGCGGCTCGCGCAGCGCCAGCCCCATGACGAGCGCCGCCGCCAGCCCGAAAGGGACGTTGATGTAGAAGACCCAGCGCCACGACAGGTGGTCGGTGATGAAGCCGCCCGCGACGGGGCCGACCACGCTCGCCAGGCCCCACACGCCGCTGAAGTAGGCCTGCATCCGCGCGCGCTCCTCGACCGTGTAGACGTCGCCGATGATCGTCATCCCGAGCGGGATGAGCGCGCCCGCGCCGAGTCCCTGGACGGCGCGGAAGGCGACGAGCTGCGCCATCGAGGTCGAGACGCCGGAGAGCACCGACCCGAGGAGGAAGACGGCGATGCCGAGCTGGTAGAAGAGGCGCCGGCCGTAGAGGTCGGAGAGCTTGCCCCAGACCGGGACGGTCACGGTCGAGGTGATGAGGTAGGCCGAGAAGACCCAGCTGTAGTGGCTCAAGCCCCCGAGCGACGCGATGACGGTCGGCATCGCCGTCGAGACGACCGTCGCCTCCAGTGCCGCCAGAAACATCCCCATCATCACGCCCGCCGTCACGGCCCGGCGGCGGGCCGCCGACATCTCCAGCGTCGCGGGCGCCGCCGCCGGGCCGTTCTCCCCTTCGCGCTTCGACACGACCTTGATGCTCCCCCCTCACCCGCGAACCACCGAAGGGTAAACGCGCCGCGCCCCGCCTGTCATCCTGAAGCGTTTACGAAATTAATCGAAAAGATATGCGCCGCCGTCCGCCACCGGACAGAAGCGGCCGCCGCGGCGTGTTAATTTCTGGCCCACAGTCGCAGTGCTCTCCTGTGACGGTGTGGT
>DASZKF010000296.1:0-1863 GCA_035947355.1 Pyrinomonadaceae bacterium
CCTTGCGACGCCCTCCCTCAGGGTCGGGCTTCTGACTCGCTCTCCTACTGTCTACTGCTTTATTTCGCGTGGTAGCCGCGTTTGCCGCGGGCGACGGCCGCCGGGTGGCGCGGGAGGCGGACGCGGATGGCGCGCCAGCGCCCGTCGCGCTCTTTGTTGGTGGGCCGGTAGCTGAGGCTGTAGACGGTGCCGAGGTCTGCGACGACGCGCTCGTAGGCCCCGGCGAGGTCTTCGAGGCGCTCGACCGAGTAGAAGAGGCCGCCGCCGGCCTCGGCCAGCTCGCGCATCTGGTCTTCCGCGCGTTCGAAGGTCTCGGGCTGGATGTCGGCGTCGCTGAAGGCTTCGTACTCGGTGCTCGTCCAGATCGTGTAGAGCACGCCGTCGAACTCCTGCGCGCGGTTGCGCACCTCCTCGAAGGGGAGGGTCGAGCCCTCGCCCGTCACGTTCGGCATCGTGCTGTCGAGCCCGTCGCTCATCAATATGACGGCGCGGCGGCGCGCGCGGTCGGTCTCGCGGGCGGCGAATTCGAGCGCGTGCGCGACCGCGTCGTAGAGCCGCGTGTCGCCCTGCGGCGGGGCCATCCGCTCGATGGCCTCGCGCAGACGCCGCCGGTCGCTCGTCGGCGGCGAGACGACCTGCGGCGAGGAGGCGAAGGCGACGACGGCGACGCGGTCTTGAGAGCGCGTCGCCTCGATGAAGCGCCAGGCGGCCCGGCGGATGGTGTCGGTCACGCGCGCCGTCGAGCCGGAGAGGTCGAGCAGGAGCACGAGGTCGAAGGGCGCGTCGGAGGATTCGAAGTGCTCGATGCTCTGCTCGACGTTGTCCTCGTAGAGCCGGAAGTCCGCGGCCGTGAGGCCGACGAGGCCGCGCCCGCTCGCGCGCTCGACGACGCTGACGTTGAGCGTCACCAGCTCCGACTCGACGCGCACGACCTCGTCCTCGTCCACCTCCTGCGGCGCTTCGGGCGGGGCCGGCGTCGGCGTCCGCACCGGGGCATTGTCGTCCGGCTCCGCGCTCACGCGGTCGGTGCGGACGGGCGGAGGAGACGGGGAGGGGTCCGCGGCGGGCCGCGCCTGGGCGCTGAAGTCCGCGCGCGCGTCGAGGTGTATGCGGCCGCGGCCGGAGAAGAGTTTGACCTCGTGGCCGCCCGCGCCGAGGCGCGCCTGAAACTTACCGCGCCGCTCGCGGGGGCCGGAGTCGGCCGCGACTCCCGCGCCGAGGATGACCGAGCCGTTCAGAGACTGCGCGGTCACGTCGGCGTCGGCCGGCGCGGGCAGCGTCAGGCGCAGGTCGCCCGAGATCGTCTGCGCCTCGAGCGCCGCCGGGGCGCCGACGACGACCAGCTCGCCCTCGGACGTGTGCACGCTCAGGCGCGAGGCCGCCGGGACGCTGAGCTTCAAATCAACGCGCGGGGCCTGGGCCGCGGCCGCGCGCTCGACCTTAACGGACAGCCCGCGCTCCGAACGCTCGACGCGCACCGGCAGCCTGCGCCGCGCCCCGCGCCCCGCGCCCCCCGTGACGGCCGACAGCGCGACGTGATCCGCGCCCCACACCTCGACCGACACGCCCCCGCGCCGGTTCTCCACAGAGACCTCGCCGCCCGGCGGCAGCGCCAGCGTCAGTGCGCCATCTCCCGCCCCCTGCCGCGCCCCGCCCCGCACGGGCAAGGCTGCGCCCGCCAGGAGCAGCGCCAGCGCCGCCGCCAGCGCCCCGAAACCATTTCCTTTTCGTCTCCCGAATCTCATCACGACCTCTCGGCTTTGATGGCGATTCGAGGGTAGGACGATTGCCGGAAACTGTCCATGAAAAAAAGTAGTCAGTAGACAGTAGACAGTAGAAAAGGCGGAAGCCCGACCGTGAGGC
>DASZKF010000297.1:0-5042 GCA_035947355.1 Pyrinomonadaceae bacterium
GCCGCGCTCGCCGCGGCAGAGGCCGTCGGGGCGCGGGTCGAGAGCGCGAGGCTGAGCGAGGGCGCGCGGCGGGGCGAGCCGGGCCGCTATGCTCGCATCCGCCTGCGGCGCGGCCGCGCCCTTCTGGCCGTCGCCGGGCCGGTCGCGCCGCTCGGTGCGGAAGAGGCCGACGCCTTCCTCGTCTCGGCGCTGCTCTGGTACGTGCGCGGCGCGGGCGAGGCGCGCGGGCTGTGGCTGGCCGTGCCGGAGGGGCTTTCGGCCGCCGTCTGCGAGAGGGTCGCCCTGCTGCGCGCGGGGCTGCGCGAGGCGGTCTCGGTCTTCGAGGTCGGCGCGGACGGGGCGGGCCTGACGAAAGTCCGCGCCCCGAGTCTGCGTGAGCTGCTCGCGCGCCCCGCGCCGAGACTCCCGCGGCCCGCGCCGGCCGGAGTGAGCGGGCTGGCCGCGCGCGTCGTCGCCCTCGCCCCCGACGCCGTAGACGTGGTGCGCGCGCGTCGCGGCGAGACGCTGCGGTTCCGCGGCCTGCCCTTCGCGCGCGTCCGGCGCGTGACGGGCAGGGAACAGCTCTGGTTCGGGGTCGGGCCGGATAGGGAGAGGCGTCTGCTCGACGGCTCTAACGAGGCGGGGCTTTTGAAGCTCGTCTCCGAACTCGCCGAGCACCGGCACGCCGACGCGGCAGACCGCGCCCACGCCTTCTACCGCGCCGCGCCCGAGGCCTGGCTCGAATCGCTCCTCCGCGGCGACGTGTCTCGCCTCGACCCCGGCCTGCGCCTCGCGCCGCTCCACGCGCAACTGCGCACCCCGCACGCCTCGGGCGGCGCGCGCCCCGTAGACCTGCTCGCCCTGCGCCGAGACGGCCGGCTCGTCGTCATCGAGCTGAAGGTCTCGGAAGACGCGGCCCACGCCCTGCAGGGCGCCGACTACTGGCGGCGCGTCGCCGCGCACCACCGCGCCGGCCACGTCCGCCGCTCGCGCCTCTTCGGCGACGCCGGAATCTCCGACTCGCCGCCCCTCGTCTACCTCGTCGCCCCGCTGCTGCGCTTCCACCGCTCGCTGCAGACGCTCGCCCGCTGCCTCACCCCCGAGATCGAAATCTACCGCTTCGACCTCAACGAAGACTGGCGCGCGGGCGTCCGCGTCATGCGGCGTTGCGAGTTAACGTAAACAACTAATAGACGCCCGCCGCGCTGGCGGCGGTCATTTGACGAAGACTTTGTAAGACCAGGGCTTGAGTTCCAGGCGGGTCGAGGCGTCGAGTTGGGCCGGCGCGCCGGCGAAGTGGTCGGTGTAGGTGCCGTGGTATAAGGTCTCCTTGAAGGTCACGGTCTGCGGCCGGGCGGAGAAGTTGAGGACGGCGAAGACCTTGTCCTGGTCGTTGCGGCGCACGAAGCTGAAGACTTCGGCCGGGGCGCTGTTGGGGACGAGGATCATAGTCGCGCCCCACTGGCCGTTCCAGAGGGCCGTGTTCTTCTTCTTCAGGGCGAAGAGCCTTTTGTAGAGTTCGCCGTTCGGGTGCTCGCCCCACACGAGCGGGTCCTTCTCGAAGAACTTGAGCCGGCGTTTGTTCCCGGCCTCCTGCCCGTTGTAGACGAGCGGCATGCCTTCGCCCACCACGGAGAGCACCATCGCCGCTTCGAGGCCCGCCCCGAACGCCTCGAACTCCGTCCCCTCCCAGGCGTTCTTGTCGTGGTTGCTGACGAACGTCATCCGGATGGCCTCGCGCGGGTAGGAACTCTCGTTCCAGGAGTAGTAGACGAAGAGGCCGCCGAGGTCTGACCTCTTGCCCTGCGCGATCTGGTGGACGGCCTCGTACCAGCTCCAGGCGTAGGTCATGTCGAACGCCTCGGCGTGGAGGTCGCGCGACTCCCACTCGGCGAGCATGAAGACGGGCTTGATGGCGTCTAATTCCTTACGCGCGTTGTTCCAGAAGTCCACGGGCACGAAGCCCGCCACGTCGCAGCGGTAGCCGTCCACGCCCGCCTCCCTGACCCAGTACTTCATGGCGTCGGTCATGTACCTGCGCAGGCCCTCGTGCCTGAAGTCGAGGTCAATGATGTCCGACCAGTCCCACCAGGGCGTCGGGCGGAAGTCGCCTTTGTAGTCGCGGTCGTACCACTCAGGGTGCTCGGCGACGAGGTTGTTGTCCCAGGCCGTGTGGTTCGCCACCCAGTCGAGGATGACGTACATCCCTCGGGCGTGGGCCGCGTCCACGAAATGCTTGAGGTCTTCGAGGGTGCCGAACTCCGGGTTCACGCTGTAGTAGTCCTTGACGGAGTAAGGGCTGCCCAGAGCGCCCTTGCGGTTCTTCTCTCCGATCTTATGAATCGGCATCAGCCAGAGGATGTCCGCGCCCAGCTCTTTCAGGCGGGGCAGGTGCGACTCGGCGGCCCTGAACGTACCTTCCTCGGTGAACTGCCGGGTGTTGATCTGGTAGATGGTGGCGTTCTTCGCCCACTCCGGGTGCTTCAGCTTCACGTAAGGGGTCGGCTGGTAAGGGTTCGGGCCGCCCGGCTGGTGAGCGACGGGGCCGACCTGATTCTGTGTGCAGCCTGCGAGCGCGGAGATGCTGAGCATGGAAATCAAAAGTACCGGGGCGCGCATTGACTCTCCTCCTTTGAGTCGGGGAGTCTGACATAAAAGCCCGCATCACACCACAGAGGCACAGGGGCACAGTTCAAATTACAACTGTGCCCCTGTGCCTCTGTGGTGAATGAAGGGGCGTGACACCCGCGCGCTGCCGCTCGCGGCCCTGTTACGAACCCGGAACTTTATGCCGGGCCGGCGGCGCGGCGCTTGTTGCCGGCCTTCGCCTCGCCCTGCTTGCCGCGGCCCTTCGGGGCGGCGACGCGTTTCGAGTCGGCCCGCTCGTGTGCGGGGCGGCGCGAGAGCGTCCAGTCGAAGTTGATGTTGGGGCTGCGCGCGAAGACGTGCGGGAAGTGCTCGGCGAAGTAGCGGCCGGCGTGCGGGCGCGCGCCGTCTATGTCGGTGAAGCCGTACTCGTCGGAGAGCTGCCAGGAGCTGTAGAGGCCGCCGGACTTGGCCGCCAGGTCGGGGTCGGCGGCGAGGGCCGCGACCGCGCGCCCGACGAAGCAGGGCGTCTCGGAGCCGGCGAAGCCGAAGTTGCGCGCGCGCGGGTTGGTCTCGGCCACCTCGCGCCAGTTGGCCTCGGTCGCGCCGAAGCCTTCGAGGATCGCCTCGGTGCGCATGAAGCCCGGCGTGATGGCGACGGCGCTGACGCCCTGCGGCGCCAGCTCCTCGGCCAGGGAGAAGGCGAGCCGCTTCAGAGCCGTCTCGAACATGTCGAAGAAGAACTGGCCGTGGTAGCCGAGCTTGTCCTGCTCGACGACCTCGACGATCAGCCCGCGCTTGCGCTTGAGCATGAGCGGCACGGCGTGCCAGCAGGACGTGACGTGCGGCCACACCCAGCCCTCGACCATCTCGCGCCCCTGGCGGGGGTCTAACTTCCAGAAAGGTTTCCAGTCGGCGACCGGCCGCCCCGTCAGGATGTTGACGAGCACGTCGAGCCGCTTCTGCTCGCGGCCGACCCGCTTGAAGAGGTCTGCCACCTCGGCCTCGACGTTGAAGTCTACGCGGGCCGGGATGCCGCGCCCGCCCGCCGCGTCAACCATCTCGGCCGTCTCCTCAATCGTCTCGGGGCGGCCCGCGTAATGATGGTCGCTCGTGTTCGGCCGCGCGCGGCTGCTGCGGCCCGCGCAGTAGACCGCCGCGCCCGCCTCGCCCAGCATCCGCGCGATGCCGCGGCCGCCGCCCCGCGTCGCCCCCGCCACGACCGCCACCTGACCCTCCAAAGGTTTCATCGCCGTCCTCCTTTCGATATGGGTGCCGGGTGTCGGGTGCCGGGGAAAGACAAGCTGCTTTTAACCGGCACCTGGCACCCGACACCTGGCACCTTCTTTCTTAAAGTAGGCGAGATTGATGACACCTGCTGTCATGTTTCTCGGATAAAATTGCGGGCGGTGTTTGGGGGCGGGAGGTGAAGGTGTTATGAGGGCCGACAGGCTTTTCTCCATCGTGTTGTTGTTGCAGGCGCACAGGCTTTTGACGGCGCGGGCGCTGGCCGAGCGGCTGGAGGTCTCGGAGCGGACGATCCACCGCGACATGGAGGCCCTGAGCGGGGCCGGCATCCCCGTCGTGGCCGAGCGGGGCGCGGGCGGCGGCTGGTCGCTGCTGGGCGAGTACCGCACGAACCTGACGGGGCTGAACGAGGCCGAGATACAGTCGCTCTTCGTCACGCGGCCGCCGCGGCTCCTCGCCGACCTGAACCTGGAGAAGGCGGCCGAGGGGGCTTCGCTCAAGCTCCTGGCGGCGCTGCCGACCGTCTACCGGCGCGGGGCCGAGCAGGCCCGCCAGCGCATACACATAGACGTCTCGGGCTGGCAGCGGACGGAGGAGGCCGTGCCGCTTCTGCACGTCATACAGGAGGCGGTCTGGCAGGAGCGCCGCCTGCGCATGACCTACGGGCAGGAGGAGTGCGGCGCGGCCGAGCGGGTGGTTGACCCGCTCGGGCTGGTGGCGAAGGGGAGCGTCTGGTACTTGGTGGCGGCGGTCGAAGGCGGCGAGGTGCGCAGCTACCGCGTCTCGCGCGTGCGGCGTGCCGAGCTGACGGACGAGCCGTGCGCGAGGCCCGAAGGCTTCGACCTCGCGGCCTTCTGGGAGCAGTCGGCCGCGCGGTTCCGCGCCAGCGTGCCGAGCTACCGCGTGGTCGCGCGCGTGCGGCGCGAGGTGGTGATGCGGCTGCCCTTCGGCGGGAGGTTCGCGCGGGTCGAAGAGACGGGCGAGCCGGACGCGGAAGGCTGGGTGCGGGTCGCGCTCCGCTTCGACGTGGAGGAGATGGCCTGCGAGTTCGCCCTCGGCTTCGGCACCCAACTGGAAGTGTTGGAACCCGCGTCGCTGCGCGAGAAGGTCGTCGAGGCGGCGCGGAACGTCGTCGCCTTCTACGAACGAACGGAAGCCAGACCGTGAGGGAGGGCGTCTTAAGTTCCAGGGATGGACTGCATGGCTAGCTCAAGACGCCCTCCCTCACG
>DASZKF010000298.1:0-2696 GCA_035947355.1 Pyrinomonadaceae bacterium
GTGCTCTCGGGCGAGAAGACCGACATCCTCCTGCTCGACGTGACGCCCTTGAGCCTCGGCATCGAGACGCTCGGCGGCGTGAACACCATCCTCATCCCGCGCAACACGACCATCCCGACGCGCAAGTCCGAAGTCTTCTCGACGGCGTCTGACAACCAGACCTCGGTCGAGGTGCACGTCCTCCAGGGCGAGCGCCCGATGGCCTCGGACAACCGCACGCTCGGCAAGTTCCACCTCGTCGGAATCCCGCCGGCCCCGCGCGGCATGCCGCAGATCGAGGTCACGTTCGACATAGACGCCAACGGCATCGTCAACGTCTCGGCCAAGGACATGGGCACGGGCCGCGAGCAGAAGATCACGATCACGGCCTCCTCGGGCCTGTCGAAGGAGGAGATTGACAAGATGATGCGCGAGGCCGAGTCGCACTCGGCCGAGGACGCGCGCAAGCGCGAGGAGGTCGAGGCCCGCAACCGCCTCGACGGCCTCGTCTGGACGGTCGAGAAGACCTTCGGCGAGAACAAGGAGAAGCTCGACGGCGCCACGCAGTCGCAGATCGAGACGGCCATCGCCGACGCCAGGAAGGCGCTCGAAGAGGGCGGCGTCGAGCGGCTCAACAACGCCTTCTCGAACCTCCAGACCGCCTCGCACAAGCTGGCCGAGTCGCTCTACCAGAGCCAGGGCGCGGCGGCCGGCGGCGAGCAGGCCTCGGCGGCCGGCGCCTCTTCGGGCGCGGCCGGCGGCGGCCAATCTACCGGCGGCGAAGACAACGTCATAGACGCCGAGTACGTTGACGTGGACGAGAACAAGTAAGAATGGGTGCTGGGTGCTGGGTGTTAGGTGCTGGTAAAAGCAACCTGTCTTTGCCCGGCACCTGACACCCAGCACCTTTTTTTCAATGGCTAAAGAAGACTTCTACCAAGTCCTGGGCGTCAAGCGGGACGCGAAGCCGGAGGAGATCAAGAAGGCTTACCGGCGGCTCGCGCGCAAGCACCACCCGGACGTGAACCCCGGCGACAAGGCCGCCGAGGAGCGCTTCAAGAAGATCACGGAGGCGCACGACGTGCTCTCCGACCCGAAGAAGCGCGCCGTCTACGACCGCTTCGGCCAGTACTCGGAGAACCTCGCCGACATGGCGGCCAAGGGGCACGCGCCGGGCGGGGCCGGGGCGCGGCCGGGCGGCGTGCCCTTCGACTTCGCCGGCTTCGACTGGGGCACGCCCGGCGCGCCCGGCTCCTCCTCTTCGGGCGGCGGCTCGTCCTTCCGCGACCTCTTCGCCGAGCTGTTCGGCGGGGGGCGCGGCGAGCGCGAGCCCCCGCGCCCGATGCCGCAGAAGGGCGCGGACATCGAGATGCCGCTCGCGCTCTCTTTCGAGGAGGCGGTCAAGGGTCTGACGACCAACATCACGGTCAACCGCTCCGAGCAGTGCTCGCGCTGCAACGGGGCGGGCGACGCCGGCGGGCCGCTCGTCGTCTGCCCGACGTGCCACGGCTCCGGGCAGGTGCAGCGCGCCGGCGGGCGGCTGCGGTTCCAGCAGGAGTGCCCCGACTGCGGCGGGGCCGGCAAGCGCCGGAGCCCCTGCGCGCTCTGCAACGGCAAGGGCACGGTGCCGAAGACCGAGCAGGTGAAGGTTCGCATACCGGCCGGCGTGGACACCGGCTCGCGCGTGAGGGTTCCGGGCAAGGGCGAGGGCGGCCGCCTCGGCGCCCCGGCCGGCGACCTCTACATCATCACCAACGTCGGCAAGCACCCGCACTTCACGCGCAAGGGCGACAACATCTACGTCACCGTGCCGATCACGGTCTCGGAGGCGGCCCTGGGCGCGAAGATCGAGGTGCCGACCGTCGAGGGCAAGGCGCAGCTGCGCATCCCGCCCGGCACGCAGTCGGGCCAGCGCTTCCGCCTGCGCGAGCGCGGCATCCCCTCGCTCCGCAACCCGCAGGCGCGCGGCGACCAGTTCGTCGAAGTCCAGGTCACGCTCCCGAAGGTCATCTCGGAGGAGACCAAAGAACTCTTAAAACGCTACGCGCAGCTCAACCCCGAGAACCCGCGCGTGGCGATGGGGCTGGAGTAGAGTGAAATGCCCCTCGCGCTGCACGGCGAGCAGTACCTTCTGCCGTTGCTGCTGTTTCTGGCGACGCTGGCGGCGGCCGTGCTCGTCGCCGGGGCCTGGGCCATTCACCTGTTGCTGAGAGGGAGGCGGGAGTCCGCCGCCTCCGTCTTACGGCTTGAGGACTATGAAACGTCGGAAGGGCGGGACGTACACGATCAGCGCCGTGGCGGCGCAGTATGAGATTCACCCGCAGACCCTGCGGCTCTACGAGCGCGAGGGGCTCCTCAAGCCGTCGCGCTCGGAGGGAAACACGCGCCTCTACACGGACGAAGACCTGGCGCGGCTCGAAGTCATTCTGTCTCTGACGCGCGACCTCGGGGTGAACCTCGCCGGCGTCGAGATCATCCTCAACATGCGCGAGAAGATGGACGCCATGCAGCGCGAGTTCGAGCGCTTCTTCTCCTTCCTCCAGTCACACGCCGAGGACTTCTCGCACCTGACCGAGCCGCCACCGCCCGAGGCCGGCGCCCTCGTCACCGCCTCGCGCGCCGCCGCCCTGCGCCGCCGCACCGGGCGGTGGCGGCTCGGTCAGGTGCGAGAAGTCCTCGGCGTGTGACTGGAGGAAGGAGAAGAAGCGCTCGAACTC
>DASZKF010000299.1:0-2998 GCA_035947355.1 Pyrinomonadaceae bacterium
ATTGCGGAATGACGGAAGAAGATAGCACCTCCCGTCATTCTTTTTGCCGGCGAGGCGGGTCGCGGATGCTTTCAACGAGGGGCATCATTCTCATCAATCCGCAATCCGCAATCCGCAACCGAAAATATTGCGGGAAGGTGGCGATTGGATGATAAATCAAATGCGCGCAACCAAAACGGCTCGCCGGCCGGTCAAAGCTCTTGACTTGGTTTCGGGGTTCGTTAAGAATCCTCCCGATTCGGGAGATTCGTCAAAACACAACCTCGCAAGGATTTCAATCTCGGGCGGGATTTACCCAGCGCTCTGGCGGCCCGCGCGCGGGCTTCGGGACCCGGCAGCCGAAGTGGGCGCGGAGAACTGCGCGGCGGGCGGCCCTCCGGCAGGGGCGCGCGAAGTTTCCCGACGAACTTTCGCACGGATGGAGATACACCACATGAGTAACAATTCGAGCAGAGTCAGGTTGACCGTCCTCGCCTTGGCGCTGGCGCTCGCGCCCGCCGCCTTCGCGCAGGGCACGGCGCAGACGCAGACTTCGACCAGCACGCGTTCGGTGGCCGCCGGCGAGAAGATGAAGATCAAGGGCGTGGTGACGCGCCGCGACGCCGACACCTTCGTCGTCCAGGACGCGAACGGCGTCCTGACGACCGTGACGCTCACCGACCGCACCAGCGTCAAGACCAAAGGCGGGTTCCTGCGCAGCGGCACCAATTACGGCGTGACCGCCATCCTGCGCGGCCTCAACCTTGAAGTCGAGGGGCGCGGCGACGGCACCAACCTCGTCGCCGAGAAGATTCGCTTCGACGACCGCGACCTGCGGACGGCCCGCACCGTCGAGGCCAACATCGTGCCCGTCGAGGGGCGCGTCGGCGCGGCCGAGAACAGGATCGGCCAGGTCGAGCAGAACGCGCAGCGCCTCTCGGGGCAGCTGGACGAACTCGCCGCCGTCTCGAACGCGGCGAGAGGCGGGGCGAAGGCGGCGCAGGAGACGGCCGACGCGGCGGTCGCGGGCGTCAACGCCACGAACGAGCGCATCTCGGCCCTGGACGACTATCAGGTTCAGAACACGACCTCGGTGCTCTTCCGGGTGGGGAGTGCCGTGCTCTCGCGCGACGCCAAGTCGCAGCTCGACCAGGTGGCGCAGCAGGCGCTTCAGGCCAAGGGCTACGTCCTCGAAGTGACCGGGTTCGCCAGCTCGGACGGCTCGACCGAGGCGAACCGGAGGCTCAGCCAGCGCCGTGCCGACGCCGTCATCCGCTACCTCGTCGAGAACCACAACATCCCGCTGCGCCGCATCATCACGCCGTACGGGTTCGGCGAGCTGAACCCCGTGGCGGAGAACAACTCGCGCGAGGGGCGCATCCAGAACCGCCGCGTCGAGGTCAAGGTGCTCGTCAGCCGCGGCATTATCCAGGGCGCGCCGACCATCAACACGCCGCCCCCGACCCAGAACCCCGGCAGCGAATAACCGCCGCCCCAAACGGTGACAGGTGACGCGCGCCGCCGCGCCGTCACCTGTCATTTTCTATGCGGCGAAGGGAAGGATTTTAAGTTTAGTCATCAGTCGTCAGTCATCAGTTTTTTTGTCTTTACTGATAACTGATAACTGATAACTAAACCGAAAATTCCGCAAGGAGGGTGTAGAGGTGTTCCGTTTACCCGACAAAGCGCGGACGGGCCTGGGGCTTTTGATCCTGTGCGGGGCGCTCGTGCCCTCGCCGCCCGCGTCGGCCGGCGCGCAGACCGCCCGCGCGCGCCAGCGCCGCGCCCAGAGGCCGGCGGCGCGGCCCTCGCCTTCGCCGACGCCTGCCGCCCCTCGCCTCGCGCCCGCGCAGTCACCGGCCACCGTCGTCATCACCACGGATCAGCCCCCGCCGCCGCCGCGCGTGCGGCCGACGCCGACTCCGACGCCCGCGCCGCCGCCCGACGACATGAGCAGCGACGAGGACGTGGTGCGCGTGACTTCGAACCTCGTGGTCGTGCCCGTCTCGGTGACGGACGCCGCGGGCGAGGCCGTGACGGGGTTGAAGCTCGCCGACTTCCGCCTCCAGGAGGAGGGGCGCGCGCAGGAGCTGGTCGCGGTCGGCGACGCCGAGCAGGTGCCGCTCGACATCGCCCTCGTCTTCGACGTCTCTTCGAGCGTGACGAAGAACTTCGAGTTCCAGAAGCAGTCGGCCGCCGGCTTCCTCAAGCAAGTCTTAAAGCCGATTGACCGCGCGGCCATCTTCACCATCGCCGAGCGGCCGCAGATGGCGCAGCCGCTCGCCTCGGGCGCGGAGGCGCTGGCCGGCCTCTCGAAGCTGCGCGCCGCCGAGAAGGCGACCGGGACGGCCTTCTACGACACGGTGATGGCCGCGGCCCGCTACCTCGGCGCGAACGCGCCCGAGCGCAACCGCCGCGTCATCCTCGTCGTCACGGACGGCGAGGACAACTTCAGCGACGACGTGCGCGACGTGATGCTCGCCGAGGGGCAGGGCGGCAGGACGCAGGCGGAGGCGATGGAACACCAGCGCGCCCTTCACGCAAGGGTCGTGGAGAAGGTCTCGCGCGAGGTGCAGCGCGCCGACGCCGTCTTCTACTCGATCAACCCGAGCGGGCCGGGCTTGCGCCTCAACCGCATCAGCCAGCGCGCGCAGGACAACATGGAGCGGATGGCCGAGACGACCGGCGGCAACTCCTTCGTCCCCGCCCGCCTCGAAGACCTCGGCTCGGTCTTCCGCCGCATCGCCGCCGAGCTGCGCGCGCAGTACCTCCTCCAGTACCTCTCGAACGCCGACGCCCCGCCCGGCAAATTCCTCCGCATCAAAGTCACCACCCCGGCGCGCCCCGACCTCCGCATCCGCGCCCGCCAGGGCTACTACAAGAAAGGGGCCGGGGGCTAGGGGCCGGGGGCTGGGTACTTGGGGCTCGGGGCTCGTAAAGGGGAGCCGCGCCGAGGCGGAAGGTAATAGCCCCGCCCGTCAGGGCGGGGTTCAGGTTGAGGTAAAACACACGGAGCCCC
>DASZKF010000300.1:0-7189 GCA_035947355.1 Pyrinomonadaceae bacterium
TCGGCGACGTTGCCTATCTGCTGCATCAACCGGAAGACCGGCGGCACGGGCCACGCGCCGCGCTCTATCTCGACGGCCGTGCCTTCGGGCAGAACGCGCGGGATGTTTTCGAGCAGCCCGCCGCCCGTGATGTGTGCGAGCGCCTTGACGGCGCCCGTGTCGAGCAGCCCTTCGAGCGGGCGGAGGTAGCTGCGGTGCTCGGCGAGGAGCGCCTCGCCGACGGTCGTGCCGAGCGCATCCAGATGTGTGTCGGGCGCGTGGCCGCCGACCTCGAAGAAGAGCTTGCGGGCGAGCGAGTAGCCGTTGGTGTGGAGCCCGGCCGAGGGGAGGCCGAGGACGAGGTCGCCCGCCTCGGCGCAGACGACGACCATGCCGACTCCCATGTTGAAGGTGCGGTACATCTCCGGCTCTTCGACGTTGCCGATCCGGCGCATGACCTCGAAGACGGGCGGGACGGGCCAGGAGCCCCGCCTGACCTCCGCGGCCGTGTCCGCCGGCAGCACCCGCGGGACGTTCTCCAGAAGGCCGCCGCCCGTGACGTGCGCCAGCCCCCTGAGGAGGCCCGCGTCGAGCAAGCCTTCGAGCGGGCGGAGGTAGCTGAGGTGCGGCGCGAGCAGCGCCTCGCCGACCGTCGCGCCGAGCGCGTCGAGGCGCGTCGCGGGCGTGTGGCCCGCGACCTCGAAGAAGAGCTTGCGCGCGAGCGAGTAGCCGTTGGTGTGCAGGCCCGCCGAAGGGAGCCCCAACAGCAGGTCGCCCGGCGCGATGCGCGAGCCGTCAATCACGCGCTCGCGGTCGGCGACGCCGACGATGAAGCCGGCCACGTCGTACTCGCCCGCGGCGTACATGCCCGGCATCTCGGCCGTCTCGCCGCCGAGGAGCACGCAGTTGTTCTCGCGGCACCCGCGGGCGACGCCCTCGACGATGGAGACGATCACGTCGGGCGAGAGCACGCCGGCCGCCACGTAGTCGAGGAAGAAGAGCGGGCGCGCGCCCTGGACGAGGATGTCGTTGGTGCAGTGGTTGACGAGGTCGCGGCCGACGGTGTCGTGGACGCCGGTCATGAAGGCCACCTTGAGCTTGGTGCCGACGCCGTCGGCCGAGGCGACCAGCACCGGCGAGCGCATGCCGGGGAAGGCGCCGTCGAACATCCCGCCGAAGGTGCCGATCTCGGAGAGCGTCCGCGCGTTGAAGGTCGAGCGGGCGAGGCGCTTGATGCGCTCGACGGCCGCGTTGGCCGCGTCAATCGAGACGCCCGCGTCGGAGTAGGTGATTGATTTGGACATAAGGGAGCAGACAGTAGCCAGTAGCCAGTAGCCAGTAGCGGAAGCCCGGCCGTCAGGGAGGGCGTCTTAAGTCACGCCAGCGTCATTCTACGTAAACCCGAACGCCCTCCCTCACGGTCGGGCTTCTGACTCGGCGTCAGCGCCCATAGTGCGGAGCTGACTACTATCTACTTCTCTTTCCCCCTCCGTTCGAGTTTTTCCTGGAGGGCCTTGATGCGGTCTTCGGCGTCGCGGCGCGAATCGTCGTCGAGCTTGACGGTGATGACGAGGTGGCTGCCGCCCTCCGCGCCGGCCGGGAGCATCGAGGTCGGCAGGTCTACCGAGACGCTCTCGTCCTCGCCGACGAGCACGACCGCCGTCCCGCCGTCCTCAATGCGATCCACCACCGCCCGCGTCCGCTTCTTCTTTTCGTCTCTCTCTTCGTCAGCCATCAACCTCACCTCGGCGGGGGACGATTCGGTTTGTCAGTCGTCGGTTATCAGTCGTCAGTCGTCAGTTCTTTACTGCTGACTGACGACTGATGACTGATGACTTCTCTTCACGATTCACGGCTCTCCTACCTCCCGCGGTTCGCGTTGCGGTTCGCGTTCGTGTTCGCGCGGGCGCGGGCGGGCGAGGGCTTGGGGGCGGGCGGCAGGTCGCCGAAGTCTATGAAGCCGCGGCGGGCCGAGTCGTCGCGCAGGGCCTCGCGGCCCGCCCAGAGGTCCTGGTTGTCCTTCGGGTCGCGCGCCGTCTTGACCTGGTAGCCCTCCTCGCCCTTCGTCGTGATGACGATCTCGCCCTGGAAGTCTGTGCGGTAGACGCGCGCCTGCGCCGCCCGGAGGCGGTCCAAGACCTCCTGCGAGGGGTGGCCGTAGCGGTTGGCGTCGCCGGCCGAGATGATCGCCGTCTTGAACTCGCCGCGCCGGAGGAACTCCTCCGAGGTCGCGTACTTCGAGCCGTGGTGCCCGACCTTGAGCACGTCGGCCGCGAGGTGCGCGCCGTTGCGGATCATGCGGTCTTCGGTCTGCGCCTCGGCGTCGCCGGTGAGGAGCATCGAGAACTCGCCGTACTCGAAGCGCGTCACGACCGAGTTGGCGTTCGGCTCGTTGCCGCCCGAGCGCAAGTCCTCCTTCTTGAAGAACGGCTCGATGGGCGCGAGCACGACGAGGCGCGCGCCGCCGCCCAGCTCGTAAGTCTGCCCCGGCGCGGCGCGCGTCAGGCGGACGCCTTTGTCGTCCACCGCCTTGAGGAAGTCCTCGTAGTTCTTCGTCGTGTTGGGCACGCCGCTGTAGAGGACTTCGCCGACGGGCGCGGCCTTGATGACCTCGTCGGCCGCGCCGATGTGGTCGGCGTGCGCGTGGGTGGCGACGAAGAGGTCTATGTGGTCGGCCCCGTACCGCTTCATGGCTTCGAGGATGCGCTTGCCGTCGCCCGGCTCGCCGGCGTCCACGAGCGCGGTCTTGCCGCCCGGCGTGAGTATGAGAATCGAGTCGCCCTGCCCCACGTCGAGCACCACGACCTTCACCTCCTCGCCCGAGGCCGGCGGCGGCGCCACCCTCCGCTGCCGCTCCAGGTACGGCCCGACCACGTAGCGCCACCCCAGATACCCGCCCACCGCCAGCACCACGGCCAGCGCGGCAAGCGCGCACCCGCACCCTCGTCTACTCTGCGCCACTCAACTCACCTCTCTCAGGGTTCCGCCGCCCCGCGCCCGCCTCAGGGCTTGAGCGCGGAGAACTTCTGTAGCCTGGGCGTGACCAGCTCGGCCCACTGCTCGGGGTCGTCGAAATAGAAGCCGGCGATGAGCACCGAATAAACCTTCGCGCCCTCGCGCGTGACGAAGTAGTTACCGACGGGGGCGCCCTCTCTCGTCAGGACATGGAAGGAACTCGCGTCGCCGTAGCGGAAGAAGTCTTTCCTCTCCTCCACCTTCAGCCCCTCCAGGCCCATGCCGGCGTTGAGGCTGAACTTCTCGATACCCTGCACGAGCCTCGCCTCCTGCGCGCTCTTCTCGAAGGTGACGGTGACGTTCATGTAGAGCGCGCTGTCGGCCGCCGCGTCGTCGGGCGGCTCGAACTCGTAAATAAGGTCGTAGGAGCCGTCGAAATAGACCGTCTTGTTGAAGCTCTCGTACCTGGAGGCTTCGGGGAACTCGAAGCCGTAGGCGGCGAGGTCTCGGGCGCGCAGCAGCACCTCCCTCTCGCCGTCGCTCACCGCCGCCCGCATGCAGGCCGCGGCGCACAGCGCGAGCGCGAGCGGAAGGGGCAGGAGAAGGGCGCGTCTTTTCATCAAAGTCTGGGCCGGCTCCGGCGTCAATCCGACGGCACCGGCTCGTGCTCGCGGGCGAACTGGGTCTCGGCCTCGCGGGTGATGCGCGTCGGGTAGCGGCCCGTCCAGCAGGCGACGCAGGAGGTCGAGGCGGGGAAGCCGCAGGCTTCGAGCATGCCTTCCAGGGAGAGGTAGCCGAGCGAGTCGGCCTCGATGAAGCGGCGTATCTCCTCGACCGACTTCTGCGCCGCGATCAGCTCCTCGCGGTTCGGCGTGTCCACCCCGTAGTAGCAGGGGCTCACCGTCGGCGGGCAGCTGATCCGCACGTGGATTTCGCGCGCGCCCGCCTCGCGCACCATCCGGACGATCTTCTTCGAGGTCGTGCCGCGCACGATGGAGTCGTCAATCAGCACCACGCGGCGGCCCTGTATGAGGTCGCGCACGGGGTTGAGCTTGACGCGGACGCCGAAGCTGCGGATGGACTGCTTCGGCTCGATGAAGGTGCGGCCGACGTAGTGGTTGCGCACCAGCCCGAAGCGGAAACTGATGCCGCTCTCGGCGGCGTAGCCGATGGCGGCGGCCACGCCCGAGTCGGGGACGGGGACGACGAGGTCGGCGTCGGCCGGCTGCTCCAGGGCGAGCCTTCGGCCCATCTTGTGGCGCGACTGGTTGACCGAGCGGCCGTAGATGACGGAGTCCGGGCGCGAGAAGTAGACGTGCTCGAAGATGCAGAACGAGTGCGGGCGCGCGGGGAGCGGGAAGGACGAGTGCAGACCCTCGCGGTCAATCACGATCATCTCGCCCGGCTCCACGTCGCGGACGTAAGTCGCGTCGATGAGGTCGAAGGCGCAGGTCTCGGAGGCGAGCACCCAGGCGCCGCCGAGCCGGCCCAGGGCGAGCGGCCGGAAGCCGCGCGGGTCGCGCACGGCGACGAGCGAGTCCGGCGTCAGGAACAGCATCGAGAACGCGCCCTCGGTCTCGCAGAGCACCTCGGGGATGGCGCCCCCGACCGACGGGGCGCGCGAACGCGCGATGCGGTGGAGGATGACTTCGGTGTCGGAGGTCGAAGAGAAGATGGCGCCGTCCGTTTCGAGCCGCTTGCGCTCGTCGGAGGCGAACGGGAGGTTGCCGTTGTGGCAGACGGCGACCTGGCCGTGCTTGCAGGCGATGAGGAAGGGCTGCGCCTCGCGTATCGAGACCTCGCCGGCCGTCGAGTAGCGGGTGTGGCCGATGGCCGCCGCGCCGGGCAGGCGGTTGAGCCGCTCCTCGGTGAAGACCTCTGAGACGAGCCCCATCGCGCGCTCGGAGCGCAAGGTCTCGCCGTCCGAAGAGACGATGCCGCACGACTCCTGCCCGCGGTGCTGCAACTGGTAGAGGCCGAGGTAGGCGAGGCGGGCCGCCTCCGGGTGGCCGTAGATGCCGAACACGCCGCACTCGTCGTGGAAACCGTCTCTCAGTGTCTCGCTCACTCCGGCCGCCTCTGAAGGTCACACCCGTTCTCAACGTTGAGGCGACATTGTATCGGAAATAATGATGAATGCGGAATGATGAATGATGAATTAAAACCGAGGGCCGTGCTTTAAATTCATCATTCATCATTCCGCATTCATCATTATTCCCCTTCTCCCCGGCGTGTTATCATTGTCGCCGAATCTTTCAAACGTGGAGGGACGCCGTGCTGGGAGTGAAAGTCTACGGGGCCGACTGGTGCGAGGACACGCGGCACACGCTCGATTTCCTCGACCGCCTCGGCGTCGCCTACGTGTACGTTGACATCGAGCGGGACGCGCGCGCCGCCGAGTGGGTCAGGCAGCACAACGACGGCAAGGAGCGCAAGCCGACCGTCGAAGTGGCCGGCCAGGTGCTCTCAGCCCCTACCGACCACGACCTGACGGGCGCGCTCCGCGAGCGCGGCCTGATGGCCTGACCGCGACCGCCACCGACCGCCTCGCCATGGACCGCAAGCCCAGCCCGGCCCGCCGCCTCGCCGCCGCCCTCCTGCGCGCGGCGCTCGTCGGCGCGCTCGCGGCCGCGGGCTGGGGCGTCTACCGCGGCCTGCCGCGCGAGGCCGCCGGCACCTGGGAGTCGGCGGCCCGCCGCGAGCCGGGGCAGGCGGCGGCGCTCCGCATCCGCCTGCGCACGCCGCCGGGCCGCGCGCTCGTCGCGGCCGAGAGGGTTCCCGTCCAGCTCTACCCGATCAACATGGCGGCGGCGCGCAGCGAGTTCGACTCGGAGCGGCGGCCCGGCGTGCGCTTCGAGGATTTCGTCGCCCGTCTGATGGGCGACCGCCAGCCGGTCACGGCCGAGCTCGACGAGCGCGGCGAGGCCGTCGTCGCCCTCGCGCCCGGCCGCTGGTGGGTGCACGTCACGCTCGCCGGCGGGCGCGAAGTCACCTGGCGGCTCCCCGTCCAGATCACCGGCCGCGAGAAGACCGTCGAACTCACGCCCGAAAACGCCTACGCGAGGGCGAAAGAATTTTAAAGCAGTAGACAGTAGACAGTAGTCAGTAGCCAGTAGGCGCTCCGCGCTACGAATGCTGACGCTGATACACGAACGTTTGATTAGCGACTGGCTTTCTACTGACTACTGTCTACCGTCTACTCTTCCATGCTCGCATTGCGTTACGAGAACAGTTCGCTCCGGGTGGCGGAGGTGCCGGTGCCGGGGCGGGAGGGCGAGGCGCTGGTGCGCGTCCTTGTGTCGGGGATTTGTAACACCGACCTGGAAATCGCGCGCGGGTACGCGGGGTTCGAGGGGACTCTGGGGCACGAGTTCGTGGGCGTGGTCGAGCGCGCGCCGGGCGCGGCGGGGTTGGAGGGCAGAAGGGTCGTCGGCGAGATCAACGCGGGGTGCGGGCGCTGCGCGCTGTGCGCGGCCGGCGACCCGCGCCACTGCCCCGGCCGCACCGTCCTCGGCATCGTCGGGCGCGACGGCGCGCACGCGGAGTTCCTGCAACTGCCGGCCGTCAACCTCCTGCCCGTCCCCGACGGGGTGCCGGACGAGCGCGCCGTCTTCGCCGAGCCGCTCGCGGCCGCCTGCGGCATCCTCGAACGCGTGGGCGTCGAGACCGGGATGAATGTCGCCGTCGTCGGCGACGGCAAGCTCGGGCTGCTCTGCGCGCAGGCGCTGAGGGTTCTGACGGGCGCGCGCGTCGTGCTCGTCGGCCGTCACGCGTCGAAGCTCGCCGTCGCCGCCGGGCGCGGCGTCGAGACGTTGAAGGCCGAAGAGCTGCCGCGCTCTTTCGCCCGCGCCTTCGACGTGGCGGTCGAGGCTTCGGGCTCGCCCGGCGGACTGCGCTCGGCGCTCGGCCTGCTGCGGCCGCGCGGCACGCTCGTCCTGAAATCAACCTTCCACGGCCCGACCGAACTCGACGCCGCGCCCGTCGTCGTGGACGAGATCAGCATCGTCGGCTCGCGCTGCGGCCGCCTCGCGCCCGCGCTCGAACTGCTCGCCGGCGACGCCGTCGAGGTCGAGTCCATGATTCACGACGAGTTCCCCCTGGCCTCCGCCGCCCGCGCCTTCGACCGCGCCGCCGAGCCGGGCGTGCTCAAAGTCCTGCTCAGACCTTAAACCACAGTTTCGAGTTGCGGGTTTCGAGTTTCGAGTTCGTTCAGCGTCACTTGAATGGCGCGGCGTGCGCCGCCCGAACTCGAAAC
>DASZKF010000301.1:0-15862 GCA_035947355.1 Pyrinomonadaceae bacterium
GCCCCCCCCCCGGGGCTCGGGATTACGGTTAACGTCCGCTGACCCCGCCCTGACGGGCGGGGCTACCCCCTGCCGCCGCTGCGCGGCTCGGCTGTGCGCGAAGAGTTTCGACGATCAGACGGTGCAGCTCTTCGGCCCGCACCGACCCGCCCGCGAGGCCGGCCACGCCGCGCGCCACGCAGAAGCCTTCGGGCGCGTGCTGGCCGGTGAACTTCATCCCAGTGGGCGGGGCTTCGAGCCGCGCGCCCCTGAGCCGCAGCGGCGTGTCGAAGGCCGCGTCGTCCCAGTGGACGACAAGGTCTGGGAGCAGGCTGCCCAAAGCCTCTCCGACGCCGCCGGCCGTGCGCAGCACGTCGCGCACGACGCGGCGGCCGTCGCGCGTCAAGAGGCCGCGCAGAGTCCCCTCGACCTCGGCGCACACCGACTCGTACTCCGCCGCCGGGACGACCCCTTCGGCCTCGCGCCCCTTGAGGTTGACCCGGACCCAGCCGTGCTGGTCGGTCGGCAGCGCGAAGGCGCGCGTGCGCGACCAGTCGTAGGCCGGCATCATCGTCGGCCGCGCGAGCCGCTGCGTCGCGGTCTGCGGCAGGGACTTGTAGTAGAGCTTCTTCAAAGGCGCGGGCGCGAGCCGCTTCGCCGCCGCCAGCGCGGACACGGCCCGTCCCCTCCACGAAAGCGAGCGCCAGCCGGCGAGGCGCGCGAAGCCGCGCTCGCACAGGAGCGGGCCGAGGAAGTTCGGGATGCCGCGCGTCGGGCGCATCCCGTGGAGCGAGAAGACGAGCACGGCCGCGCCCGGCCCCGCCGCCTCGACGAGCCGCGCGACGGCGGCGTCCACCTCGCGGCAGACTTCGGCGAGCGCGCCCTCGAAGCCCTGCGACCCGCGGCGCGCGCCGCCTCCGTAGAAACCGTGTTCCGGCCCGACGCCGTGCCAGAGGTAGTGGGCCGCGTGGTGTATCTCGGGGAAGACGACGACGGCGAGTTGCGGCCGTCTCTCTCCGAGCAGCCGCGCGCCCAACTCGCCGCGCAGCCGCGCCCCCTCGGCGCAGCCCCGGCGCACCCTCTGCAGAGCCTCGCGGTCTTCGGGGCCGGCCGCGTCGAGCCGGTCGAGCGAGAGCGGGTGCGGCGCGAACTCCTTCGTCAAAAGCTCGGAGAGGTCTGCCGGCCCGAACTCGGTGCGCCCTTCGAGCACGTCGTGCGCGCCCCACTCGGAGATTTCGAAGCCTTGCGAGAGGCCGACGAGCGGCGCGAAGGGCACGTCGAGCACGCCGACCGTCAAGCCCTCCTCGGCCAGCCCCTTCCAGAAGGGCCGCAGCGCGCGCCCGTGGTAGCGCGTCAGCCCCATCGCCTCCGGCCGCCAGGCCCACTCGCCGTAGACGCCGTGCGCGGCCGGCCCCTCGCCCGTCAGGAAGGTCGGCCACACGGCCCCGCTCCCGACGTGCGCCGGCGACACGACTCGCGCCCACGCGCCCCCGTCCGACAGACTCCTGAGCGCCGGCATCTCGCCGCGCTCGACCAGCTCGCGGACGAGCGCCGGCTCGGCCGCGTCCAGCCCGACGGCGAGCACACGCGCCTCTCCCCAAACATGCCTCATCAACTAACTCCTCAACAGGAAATGATGAATGCGGAATGATGAATGATGAATTAAAGACAGCTCGGATGCTGATGCTCTGCGTCCGTCACATTCATCATTCATCATTCCGCATTCATCATTTCTTCTTCGGGCTGCTTTAATTCTTCAAGCAGCTCCTGCGGGTTGACCCAGCGGCGCTCGTCCGCCGAGCGCAGGCACGCCTCGACGACGGCCATCGTCTGGAGGTTGTCGCGGCCGCTCGCGTCCGGCTCCTCGCCGTGGAGCAGCGCGCGTTCGAGCTGGCCGAGCAGCACGCGCTCCTCGGAGACCTCGCGCGGCCCGCGCCGGACGAGTCGCGGCCAGCGCCCGCGCTCGCAGAGCAGGAGCCAGCGGTGGAAGACGTGCAGCGTCGCGCGCTCGCCCACGAGGCGCAGGTAGAACTCCTGGCCGCGCTCGAAGAACTCGTGGCCGCTCGACTCGTAGGAGCCCGAGTAGGTGGCGCGCACGCCGCCGTCGAAGTCGAGTAGCACGCGCAGCGACGCGCCGTGCGGCAGCTCGCCCCAAGGGGTCGTGTAGCTCTCGGCCGCCACGCCCGTCACCCTCTGCCCGAGGATGTGGCGCAGCGCGTCGAGGTGGTGGATGGCCGCCCCCCAGAGCATGCTGTGCTCGGAGCGCGCGAGCCACGGGGCCATCTCGTGCGGCACGCGCCAGTACTGGCAGACGACGTGACCGACGCGGCCCAGCGCGCCCTCCCGCACGAGCCGCCGCACCGTGCGGAAAGAGCGCATGTAGCGGTAGTTCTGCCCGACGACGAGCGGCACGCCGGCGGCCTCGGCCAGCCGCACGACGCGCGCCGCCCCGGCGAGCGTCGTGGCGAAGGGCTTCTCGACCAGCACGGCGCGGCCCCGCGCGAGCGCCGCCTCGCAGGCCGCGGCGTGTTGGTGCGCCGGCGTGGCGACGACGACGGCGTCGCAGGGCGTCTGATCCAGGGCCTCTCCCGCGTCGGCGAAGAGGCGCGCGCCGCCCGCCTCGGCCGAGGCGCGGCGCCGCGCCTCCTCGTCCGGCTCGACGCCCGCGGCCAGCTCGAAACGGGGGTCGGCCGAGACCTCGCGCGCCCACTCGCGGCCCCGCGCGCCCAGGCCGACGACGATCACTTTAAGCGCCATTCGAAGGGGCTCCCGTCTTTCACGCGGCGGCCGGCGATGAGGTCGCGCGCGCGGATGAACGAGCGCAGAGAGAGGCGGAGGGTCGAGGGGCTCAGGCGGCCCCACGCCGCGATGGCGAGCGTGAGGAGCGAGCGCATGTCGAGGCGGAGCGCGCCGGGCCTCAGCGCCTCGCCGAGGATGTCGGGAGGGTGGCCGGCCCACAGGCGCATCGCGCCCGTCTGGTAGAGCGTGACGGCCGTGGCGCGCGGCGCGTCGCCGTTGCGCGCGGCCGCCTCGGCGAGCAGCCCGGCGTAGTCGCGGCCCCGGCGGAACGCCTCGAAGCACTGCTCCCGCACCCCGTAGAGGCGCGCGCGGTACTCGACGGGCGAGCTGCCCGTCGAGTTGCCGACGTGGTAGCGGTAGAGGTGGAGCGTCTCGGGCAGCACGACGACCCGCCCCTTGCGCGTGAGGCGGAGGAAGAGGTCTTGGTCCTCCCAGCCGGCGCACTCCTCGTGGTAGCCGCCGACCTCCTCGAAGGCCGCGCGCCGGAACATCACCGACCCGTGCGCGAACGGCGGGTAGAGCGAGGCGCGGACGAGCCGCCAGCGGTCGCGCGGCCGGACGCGCCGGCCCGCGGCGTCTATCCCCTCGGAGAGCGAGCCGACGAGCACCACGTCGGGGCGGGCGCGCATCACTCCGAGCTGGCGGGCGAGGCGCTCGGGCTGGGCCACGTCGTCGGCGTCCATGCGCGCGACGAGCGGGGCGCGGGCCGCGCGCACGACCGCGTTCGAGCTGCCCGAGAGGCCGAGCCGGCGCGGCGACTCGACGACGCGGATGCGCGCGTCGCGCCGCGCCCACCCGCGCAGGTCTTCGGCCGTGCCGTCGTCGGAGGCGTCGTCGAGGATGACGAACTCGAAGTCCTGAAACGTCTGCGCGAGGATGCTTCGGACGCTCTCGTCGAGGAACGGCCGCCCGTTGCGCACGGGCATCACGACGCTCACCTCGGGCGTCGTGCCCCGCCCCGCGCCGGGCGCCCTCCCCCCTTCCTCACTCAGCATCTGCAAACCTTCCAAGCAGGCCCCCGGAACTCAGACAGAGACGCCGCGGGGGCGAAAGATACGCGGCGCGCCGTGAGAATTTGCGCGCGCCGGGCGCGGGCCTGCGCCGGCGTCAGGCGAACGGCCCCTGAAGCTTTTCTGACGCGATCACCACTGCTCAGATGCGCCTGAAATTTCAGACGATTCTACACGAACCGCTTCACAAAAGCTTGGCGACGGCCACGATGACCTCGGCCGCGGGGACGAGCAGCGGCTGCGCGAGCAACGTCCCCAGGAGGCGGCCGCCGACGAAGAGGACGACGCAGCGGCGGAAGAAGGCTTGGCTCGCCCGGCCCGCGACCACGTCGTCCGTCAGGATTGACAGGTACGGGTCTATGTAGACGAAGAGCAGGATGGTCGAGAGCGCGTTGACGACCGGCGAGAGGTTGTTGGCCGTGACGCGCAGCTCCGGGTTCAGGTAGCAGGCGTGGAGCGACGCGAAGACGCCGACGGTGATGAGCGCCGTCGCCAGCACGTTGAAGAGGACGATGCGCACCGGCACGCCGCCGAGCCCCAGCCGCGTCAGGTTCCCCCTCGCCGGCGGGCGCGCGGCCGCGCGCAGGTGGCGCAGGCCCGCGGGGGAGAGTCCGCGCAGCAGCAGTCGCGGCACCGAGCGGTGGCGGCCGAAAGACTCGATGGCGACGGTGAAGAGGCTCTGCGCCGTCGGCATGGCGAGCGCGCCGAAGGCGGTGGCGAGCGTGGCCGCCAGGATGAGCCAGCGGAAGTCCGACTCGGCCCCGGCCGCCGTCCCGCGCAGGATGTTGCCCTCGACATGCTTCGCCAGGAGCGGCCCCTGGAAGGTGTTCGACGTGCGCGAGACCAGCATCAGCACGTTGAAGAGCGCGTAAGACACCGCCACCCGCCCCGTCCTCACCCCCGCGATGCGCAGCGCGTACGCCAGCGTGCTCACCAGGTGGATCGCGAACGTCAGCACGAAAACGATGGCGACTTGCACGGACATACTCAAGTAGACAGTAGACAGTAGTCAGTAGACAGTAGAAAAAGCATCGCCATCGAACCGCCCGTATGTCAGCGTCAGTCGTCATCACGCGGGGCCTACTGACTACTGTCTACTGTCTACTTCTTTCGATGGGCTTGCCGGTCATCAAGGTCGGGGCGTCGAAGCGGCGGAGCACTTCGTTGAGGGCGGGCACCGACTCGCGCAGCAGGCGGTTGACCTCGGCGATTTTGGCGTCGAACTCCTTGCGGAGTTCGGCGTGCAGCTCGCGCTGCGCGGGGGTCGGGGCGGCGTTCGAGCCGTCTACGGTGAAGAAGAGGTTGCCGATCTTGTCAACGAGCTGCGCGCGCCCCTCGAAGCCGAGGCCGCCCTCGGGCTGCGCCAGCCGGTTCTGCAACTCCTCGACACGCTTCTTCTGCTCGGCCAGCCGGTCTGCCAGCTCCTTTGGCACCTCGGTGAGCCGATCCTTCGCCGTGCGCTCGACGAACTCCAGCTGCGTCTTGAGGCTGTCGAGCGTGCGCAGCGCCTGGTTCGTCGCCGACTGCATGTCGCGCAGGTCGAGCGTCATGTCGAGCTGCGCGCGCAGGTCCGCGGCCGGGACGCTCAGGGTCGGGTCGAGGCGGACGACGACGGGGCGCTCGAAGGTCTTATCGCCGACCGAGAGCTTGACCGTGTATGTGCCGGGCAGGACCTGCGGCCCGCGCGGCGGCCCCGTGAACTGCGTCTCCTCGTCGGTCGGCGGCCGGCGCACCTGCGGCCCGCCGTAGCGCAGGTTCCAGGAGATGCGGTTCAGGCCCTTCTCCTTCGGCACGTTCTCCAGCTCGTTGATGAGCTTGCCCTGCGCGTCGAGGATTTGCACCCTGACCTTGGTCTTCTTCTCGTCGGGCTTCTCGCGCAGGTGGTAGCTGATGAGCGCGCCGTAGGGCGGGTTCGGCCCCGCGAAGACCTTGTCGCCGATGCCGTAGCGCGTGAAGCGGGTGGTGAACCGGAGGGCGGGCCGCACGTCGAAGAGGTGCGCGCCCTCGCGCGCGACCTCGGGCGTGAGCTGCTGGACGGGCGTCGCGTCGTCCAGAATCCAGACGGAGCGGCCGTGCGTGGCGAGGATCAGGTCGTTGTCGCGCGGGTGGACGAGGATGTCGTGGACGGCGACATGCGGCAGGTTCTTCAGCCCCAGGCTCGACCAGGTGCCGCCGCCCGTGTAGGAGACGAAGAGGCCGAGTTCGGTGCCGGCGTAGAGCAGGCGCGGATTCTTCGGGTCTTCGCGCACGACCCAGACGTGCGCCTTCGCCGGCAGGTTGCCGGTGATGTTCTGGAAGGTGCGGCCGCCGTCCGCGGTCTTGAAGACGTAGGGGCGGAAGTCGTCGAGCATGTGCCGGTCGAAGGAGACGTAGGCGACGTCAACATCCGTGCGCGAAGGCTCGACGTGCGAGACCGGCGAGTTCGCCGCGAGGCCCGCGACGTTGGCAGTCAGGTTCGTCCAACTCTTCCCGCCGTCGGCCGTCACCTGGAGGTTGCCGTCGTCGGTGCCGGCCCAGATGTGGCCGGCGCGTAAGGGGGATTCGGCCAGGCTGATGACGGTCGTGTGGTATTCCGCGCCGGTGTTCTCGAAGGCGACGGGGCCGCCGGCGTCCTTCTGCTTGCTGCGGTCGTTGGTCGTCAGGTCGGGGCTGATGGTCTCCCAGGTCTTGCCGAAGTCGCGGGAGCGGAAGACGACGTTGCCGGCGAGGTAGACGGTCTCCTTGTCGTGCGGCGACTGGACGATGGGCGAGTTCCAGTTGAAGCGGTAGCGGGCCGTCTCGGCCGGGCCGCCGTCGTCGCCCATGTAGGGGACGACGAGCTGCTGCTCGCGCGTCCGCATGTCGGTGCGGACGATGTTGCCGCCCTGCGACTCGGTCAGGTAGAGGTCGGGGTTGTCGGCGTGGTTGATGGCGAAGAAGCCGTCGCCGAACGAGATCATCCGCCAGTCGTCGTTGAGTATCCCGGCCGGCTCGCGCGTGCGCGAAGGCCCCGTCCACGTGCCGTTGTCCTGCAGGCCGCCCATCACGTAGTAGAACGGCTCGCGGTTGTCGGCCGAGAGCTGGTAGAACTGGCCGAGCGGCATGTTGTTGACGTACTCCCAGGAGGCGCCCGCGTCGTAGGAGACGGCGACGCCGCCGTCCTGCCCCTGCCAGAGTCGCTTCGGGTCCTGCGGGTCTATCCAGAGCGCGTGATAGTCAATGTGCGTGCGGCCCGTGATCGAGCGGAAGGTGCGCCCGCCGTCTATGGAGACGAAAAGCGTCGAGGCGACGGCGTAGACGCGGTTCTCGTTCTGCGGGTCGACGCGGAGGTCCGTGTAGTAGAAGCCGCGCGAGACGATGCGCGTCTCCTTCGAGACGTTGCGCCACGTCTCGCCGCGGTCGTCCGAGCGCCAGAGCGTCCCGTCCTTCGCCTCGGTGATGGCGTAGACGACCGAAGGGTTCGAGGGCGCGACCTTGACGCCGATGCGGCCGACCAATTTCGGAAGGCCGCCTTCCAGCTTCTTCCACGTCCGCCCGCCGTCGAGCGAGCGGAAGACGCCGCCCTTTTCGCTCCCCGAAGTGTGCGTCCAGGGCGTCCGGCGGAACTTCCACATCGCGGCGTAGAGGACGTTCGGGTTCTGCGGGTCTATGTCCATGTCGGCGATGCCGTGCTCGTTATCTATGTAGAGCGTCTTCTGCCACGTCCGCCCGCCGTCGGTCGTCATGAAGACGCCGCGCTCCTCGTTGGGGCCGAAGGCGTGGCCGAGCGCGCCGACGTAGACCGTGTTCGGGTCGCGGGGGTTGACGAGGATGCGCGAGACGCGCTCGGTGTCGCGCAGGCCCACGTGCTGCCACGTCCGCCCGCCGTCCGTGGACTTGTAGACGCCGTCGCCGAACGAGACCGAGTTGCGCACGTTCGACTCGCCCGTCCCGACCCAGACGACCTCGGGGTTGCCGGGCTCCAAGGCGACGTCGCCGATGGAGATCGTGCCCTGCCGCTCGAAGACCGGCGTCCAGCGCACGCCGCCATTCGTCGTCTTCCACAATCCGCCGGAGGCGGTGGCGACGTAGACGACGGCGGGGTTGCCGGGCACCCCCTCGACGTCGGCCGTGCGCCCGCCCATGTTGGCCGGCCCGATCTGCCGCCACTCCAGGCGGTCGTAAGACTTGATCTCGGTGGAGGCGTCGTCCGAGGTCTCGGGCGTGGGCGAGGGCGAAGGCGAAGGCGTCGGCTCCTGCGCGGCCGTCGCCGCGGCGAGCGCGCACAGCAGCGCGAGGGTCAAGGCCGCCCGCGCGAGGCGGGGCGCGAATTCTGGCATCGTTGGCTACGCTCCCTGTGAAGGCTGATTAAAGAGACGTGGAGCGTGCAGCATAAACCAAATCCGCGGCGGCAGTCCACAGGGGGAGTAGACAGTAGTCAGTAGCCAGTAGGAAGACCTTCGGCAGCGAACCGTTCGGGCGTCGGCGTCGGCATTCCTTATGCGGAGCCTACTGGCTACTAGCTACTGTCTACTGCTAGGATGTTGTCGAGATGAGCCTGCTGACGAAAGCAGTTCTGAACACCGCCGGGGCCGTGTGCGTCGGGCTCGGCGTCCTGGGCATCGTGCTGCCGCTCCTGCCGGCGACGCCCTTCCTCCTGCTGGCCTCGGCCTGCTTCGTGCGCGGCTCGGAGCGGCTCAACCGGCGGCTGCTCGAAAACAAGTACCTCGGCCCCTACATCACCAACATCAAGGAGCGGCGCGGCCTGCCCCTGCGCGCCAAGGTCTACACCCTGCTCCTGCTCTGGCCCTCGCTCCTCCTCTCGGCCTACCGCCTCGGCTCGCTCCCGCTCATCCTGATCCTCGTCGCGTGCGGAGGCATCGGCACCTTCGTCGTCCTGTCGCTCAAGACGCTAAAGGAGTAGCCGAAGAATTCAGGCCGCGGCGGAAGCGATCCGGCGAGGCGGCGGCCGAGTTATCAGGTTCCGCTGCCGCCGGGAATCTTCCCTCACTGGTTCTTCAGGAGCGCATAGGCGATGAATACTATGACGGCGAATAGGATTATCTGCCGGTAGTAGTACCCGAATATGACCCCGCCTATCCCGCCGAGGAATAAAGCGGCGTCCCGCTCCAGCCCGTACTGATTCATCCCCACTCCGGTCAGAACAAAGAAACTCAGGATCGCCGCCCCCCAGCTCCATCGGGGCCTGGCGCCCTGGCCGGACTTTTGGGCCGTGGGTTTCTTACTGACCTTTTCCTCTCCTCGCTTCGGCACCACTTTCTCCGAACTCCGGTTGGCCGGACTCGCCCTCTCCGTGCGCGCTCGCGTAGCTACTTTTCGCGGCTCCGTGTTGATTCGAGGAGGCTCGGACACGTAGTAATACGTGTTCACCTGGCTGCAGATGGGACATGTCCCTGACGGCGGCATGAACTCGGCCGTGCGGCCGCACATCGAACATTTATATTTCATGAGCGCAACCCCGACGCCTGAATCAAGGCGCAAGCAAGCGGTGGTGAAGGCTAATAAGGTAGTCCTATTAGCAGAGTCGCGAGGGTTGTGAGGCGGATAAAGTATTGCCGTGCGGTGTAATTGTCAATTGAAATAAGGCTGAATGCCTTCCGGCGGACGAATAACAGAACCGCGGTGAGCGGCCGACGCGAGGCGGGCCGTGCCCGCGCATTATTTGTGCGGGCACGGCCCGTTTTGACAGCCCGTGAGACTTCTCCGGGGCGGCTAAGGTCGCGGCCGCGCGCCTTCGACGAGGAGCGTGACCGAGGAGTTGAGCGCGCGCGAGCGGTAGAGGCGCTGGGCGGCCTTCTGGAAGTCGGCGGCCTGCGCCTTCGGGATTTCCATGAACTTCTGCGGGTTGCGATCAACGAGCGGGAACCAGGAGCTTTGCACCTGGATCATCAGGCGGTGCCCGCGCCGGAAGGCGTGGTAGACGTCCGGAAGCTCGAAGGTGATGGCGGCCGGGCGGTTCGGGGCGAAGGGCTCGGGCCGCTCGAAGGAGTTGCGGAACTTGCCGCGGAACGGCTCGCCGCGGACGAGCTGCTGGTAGCCGCCCATGCGGACGGCGTTGGGCGGGAGGGGCTGGCCCTCGGGCGCGGCGGGCTGCGGGTAGGTCGGCGGGTAAACGTCCACCAGCTTGACGACGAAGTCCGAGTCAGTCCCCGAGGTCGAGACGTTGAGCCGGACTTTGACGGGGCCGGCGGCGACGAGGTCTTCTTCGAGCGGCTCGGTGACGTAGGTCAGAACGTCCGGGCGCTGCGCGGCGAAGCGCTGGTCTTCGGTGACGTACTCGGACTGCCACTCGTCGGTCACGTAGCCGAGGTAGGGGACGGGCCGGTTCGGGTCGCTGATGTACTCGTCGAAAGCGTCAGGCCCGGCCTCGGCCGGGGCCTCGGCGCTCAGGCGGCCCGCGGCCCGGAAGTAGAGCGTGACGGGCGTCGCCCCGGCCGGCGGCCAGGCGGCGTGCCGCCGCCACTCGTTGATGCCGGTGAGGAACATGAAGGCTTCGGGCAGCTCCGCCGGCTTGTCCTTCAGATAGTGCATGAAGAAGGGGAACTCGATCTGCTCGCGGTAGACCTCCGCGGTCTGGAGGGCGAAGGAGACGTTGCCGAGTCGGTCGCCCGGCTGACGCGTCCACCCGCCGTGCCGCCACGGCCCCATCACGAGCAGGTTGACCGCGCCGGGGTTCTTCTGCTCGACGGCGCGGTAGACGTGGAACGGCCCGACCGGGTCTTCGGCGTCGAACCAGCCGCCGACGTTTAAGACCGCCGCGCGCACGTCCGACATGAAGCGCCACAGCGAGCGCCGCTTCCAGAAGTCGTCGTAGGTCGTGTGGTCTACGATCTCCTGCCAGTAGCGGGCGCGGCCGCCGAGCAGGCGGTCGTTGACGGTCGCGAGCGGGCCGAGGCCGAGGAAGAACTCGTAGGAGTCGGGCGTGCCGGGGTCGAAGGGGAGGGACTGCCGGGGCGGCTCCGGCCCGCCGCGGCGCGGGACGAAGAAGGAGTAGAAGCCGAAGTTGGCGGCGAGCATGAAGGCCCCGTTGTGGTAGACGTCGTCGCCCATGAAGTAGTCGGCCGTCGGGGCCTGCGGCGAGGCGGCCTTCAGGGCCGGGTGCGTGTCTATGATGCCGGCGGCGACGTGGAAGCCCGGCTGCGAGACGCCCCACATCCCGGCCCGGCCGTTGTTGTTCGGGACGTTCTTGAGGAGCCACTCGACGGTGTCGAAGGTGTCGGTGCTCTCGTCAATGTCTTTGGGGCCGCGCTTCTCCGGCACGTGCGGGCGCACCTGCTCGAACTCGCCCTCGGACATGTGGCGGCCGCGCGCGTCCTGGTAGACGAAGATGAAGCCTTCGTTCTCGAAGTGCTCGGAGGGGCCGAGGCCCGCGCGGTAGTTGTCCACGCCGTAGGGCGCGACCGAGTAGGGCGTGCGCAGGAGCATGAACGGGTAGCGCCGCGACGCGTCCTTCGGGACGTAGACGGCCGTGAAGAGCCGCACCCCGTCGCGCATCGGCACCAGGTGCTCGTACTTCGTGTAGCGCGCCCGCACCCGCGCGACGGCCTGCGCCGCCGCCTGCGCCGCCGTCTGAGGCTGCTGCGCGTGCGCCGCGAAGGACGCTAACAACAAGGCCGCGCACAGGCGCGCGGGCGCGAAGGCTCTCGACATGTCGCACTCCTCGGAAGGGCTTCTAACCGCGACCTCATTTAAACACAGAGGACGCGGTTCAATTAAGAATTAAGAATTGCTACCTGACATTCTTAATTGAACCGCGTCCTCTGTGTTCTTTAACGCCGCGCGGGGCTCAAGCCGGGGCGCGTCTGCTCACTTGCCCTTGCTGCGCGGGACGGTGACGCTGGCGCTGCGCGAGGCGGCGTTGCCGGCGGCGTCCGTGCAGGTGGCGGTGACGGTGTAGACGCGGCCCGTGCCCGTGCCCGAGCGCTCGGCGCGGAGGAGGACGTGGTTGGCGTCTATGACCTCCCAGTCGGGCGCGGTGTCGCCGTCGCCGGTGCCGTTCTCAGGCTCGTTGCTCTCCACGCCGAGCGTGCAGGTGACGGGGCCGTTGTCGTCAGCGGCCCCGTAGCCGACCCCGACCTCGACCATCTTGTGGTTCGGCACCGAGAGCACCGAAGGGCTGAGGCTCAGGCCGCCCACGGACGGCGCGGTCGTGTCTATCTTAACGACCAGCGTGGCCGGGGCGCTGACGTTGCCGGCGTTGTCTATGGCGCGGACGCTGACGGCGTACGTGCCCTGCGAGGTGAGCTGGAAGCTCGCGGCCGCGCCCGGCGCGACGGCGACCGCGCCGCCGTTCACCCAGTAGCGCAGCTCCTTGACGCCGCTGCCCGAATCGGTCGCCGAAAGGTTGACCGTGACGGGCGTCGCGTTGTGCCAGCCGCCGGCGTTCGGCGCGGGCGTCGTGGAAACGGCCGCGGCGGGCGCGGCCAGGTCAACCGCGGCCGGGTACGGCAGCAGGACGACGCCCGAGCGCGCGGCGAGCGTGACCGTGACCGCGCCGCCCTCCACGGCGTAGGTCGCGCCCGAGAGCACGTCCTGGAGCTGCGCGCCGTCGTCGTAGTAATCACCGACGGGGACGCTCGCGGTGTTCGAGGCGGCGCCGTTGTTGAGCGCGACGACCGTCGCCTCGGCCCCCGCGACGCGCGCGAAGGCGTAGGTGTTATCGTCACCCGCGGCCGGCGTCGTGTCGCCGGTCAGGAGCGTGTGGAACGCGCCCGTGCGCAAGGACTCGCGCTGCTTGCGCAGGTGCGCGAGCGCGCTGTAGAAGCCGAGCACGCCGCCGTCGGCCGGGCCGTAGACGCCCGGGTCGCCGGCCTCGTCGGCCCACGGGTAGGGCGCGCGGTTGTACGGGTCGTCCTCGGGGCCGTTCACGCCGTTACCGAGCGAGGGCGAGTTGAGCGCGGCCTCGTCGCCGTAGTAGACCATCGGCGCGCCGGGGTACGTGAACTGGAAAAGGGCCGAGAGCTTGAGGCGCTCCTTCGCCTCGCCGAGCCCGCTGTCGCCCGTGAGCGTCAGGACGTAGAGCGCGCGGTTGGTGTCGTGCGAGCCGAGCAGGTTGAGCATCGCGTCGGTCGCGGGCTTCGGGTAGTCCTCGCGGACGGAGCGCAGCGCGCGGTCGAACTGGCTCGGCGTGAGGCCGACGATCTGGTTGCCGCCGTTGTTGTCGTTGTCGCCCCAGCCGACGCCGCGCGCGAACCCGAGGACGTTCTTGCGGAAGCGGTAGTTCATCACCGAGTCCAGCTGGTCGCCGGCGAGGAACTGGCTGGCGTCCTCCCAGATTTCGCCGACGAGCGGGCCGTCCGGCTTGTAGCCTTTGGCGTAGCCGCGGTACTCCTTCCACCAGCCGTGGCTGATCTCGTTCGCCACGTCGAAGCGCCAGCCCGAGGCCCCGCGCTCGTACCAGTGTTTGGTGACGCTCGAACCGGAGCGGTAGAAGAAGTCGCGCACCGGCGCGGTCTCGTTGAAGACGGCGAGGCTGTCGAAGCCGAACCAGCCCTCGTAGTCGGCCCCGTCGCACGGCGCGTCGTTGTTGAGGAAGTTGTACCAGCTACGGAAAGCCGAGGCGAGCGACTCGCAGCCGCCGTCCGACGCGTAGCGGTGGTAGCGGTCGAAGTAGACGCTGTCCGAAGACGAGTGGTTGAAGACGCCGTCGAAGATCAGGCGCATGCCGCGCCGCTCGGCCTCCTGGACGAGCGAGGCGAGGGCCGCGTCGCCGCCGAGGGCAGGGTCAACTTCGAGGAAGTTGTCGATGTCGTAGCGGTGGTTCGAGGTGCCCTTGAAGATCGGGTTGAGGTAGACGGTGTCGACGCCGAGCGTCTGCAGGTAGTCGAGCTTCTGCTCAATGCCTTGCAGGTCGCCGCCGTAGAACTGCGTGCCGTACTGGTTCTCGAAGGGGCCGCCCGACTGGCGCGGGTCGCCGACGGGGACGTTCCACGGGACGCGCGGGAGCGGCGTCTGGTCGCCGTAGAAGACGGGGCAGCCCGTCAGGCTTCCGGGCCGGCAGTAGTCGTTCGTGGCGTCGCCGTTGCGGAAGCGGTCGGGGAAGATTTGGTAGACGTTGGCGTCGCGGAGCCAGGCGGGCGTCTGGAACGCCGGGTCGTAGACCGTAATCTGGAAGGCCGGGAACGGCTCGCCGTCGGAGGCCGCGCCCTCGCCGCCCTGGTTGAGGTTGTCGTGGTCGTTCGCGTACGAGTCGCTGTAGAAGTCCACGTCGCCGCCGTCAATCAGGCGGAACTTGTAGTAGAGGACGGAGGGCTCTGAAGGCGTCGTCAGCGTGAGCGTCCAGATGGCGTAATTGGTGCCGCCCTCGACGCGGTCTTCGAGGTACGTCATGACGTGGTCAACCGGCCCGGTCGTCGTCCCCGTGGCCGGGTTGAAGTTGTAGACGCGGAGGCGCACGCCGTCGGCGTCAACGTCGAAGGGGAGGGTGCGGAAGCGGAGCGTCACCTGGCTCCCGGCCGGGACGGCGCCGAACGGGCTGCGGTAGTAGCTGTCGAAGGTGTCGTGGCGCAGGCCGTCCCACTGGATGTCGCCGCCGGCGACTGTGCGGTTCTGCGAGAAGGGCGGCGTGCTCGCGCCGTTGGCGGTCGCGCCGACGGCGAAGTAGTGCGAGTAGGTCGCGGCCGTCCCGATGAACGCGCCGGGGTTATCATTAGGCACGCGGCCGAAGACGAAGCCGCCGGGCGAGGTCAGGTAGCCGAAGAAGTTGAAGGAGGCGGGGCGGCCGCCGCCGCCGGTGACGGCCGACCAGGGGATGCTGAACTCGCGGACGTTGCCCGAGAACGAGCCGGCGTAGGAGCCGAAGAAGGCGGTCGAGCCGGTCCAGCCGTTCGCGCCGTTCGCGCGGCGGTACTCGCGGTAGTCGTGCTTGACGTAAGCCGCGAAGTCGGCGCGGAAGGGGAGCGCGGCGAAGCTCGTGTTGTCGTAGTTGAAGCCGGCGAGGCTCCCGTCGGCGTTCGAGCCGCCGTTGGCGGGCGAGACCGGGTTCGTATCAACATAAATGACGGCCGCCTCGAAGAGGTTGGCGTTGGTGACGGCGACGTAGAGGTTCGCGTCGTCCCACGTCATGAACCAGTCCTGCGCCGTGTCGGTCGCTTTGCGGTTGCGGCCGTCGGCGTGGTCGCCGTACTCTCCGGCGGCGACGCTGCCGTTGACGGCGGGGGTCGCGTGCTGGGCCAGCGCCGGCGCGGGCGGCAACGCGGACAGAAGGAGGGCGGCCATCCAGAGCGGGAGCAGGGAACGCATAGAATCTCCTGGTGATTAGGTCACACGGCGAGGCGTGGAAGATAAAGAGCGGCGTCGGGAATGTTCTCGGGAGGCCGGCGGGCGCGCGGGCTATGCGGAGCAGTCGCCGGCCTGTGACTGCGTGCCGGGAGAAGATAGGGGAAAGTCCCCCGCGAGTCAAACGGCGCCGGGGCGTTACCATCGGCGGGAAGTTCCGCTACAATCAGGTTCGAGGAGGCACGGAGATGAAGAAGAAAAAGTTTTCCGTTAAGGTAGGGTTGGCGGGCGAGACGTTGGCGCGCCGCCTGGGCCTGGCCGCGCGGAGTCTCGCGCGCGACTCTCCCGCGCACAAACTCCTTTTCCCTTCCCTGTGTCTCTGTGTCTCTGTGGCAATCTTCGGCTGCGCTTTGGGCGCCGCGCGGGCGGGTGCAGGTATGGACGAAAAAACCAGGACGTACGAGCTGAAGACGGGCGAGGAGGTCGCGGTCGAGGGCGCGGACTTCGCGATGCTTCTGGCCGGCGTGCCCGAAGACTCGCGGTGCCCGGAGGGCGTGCACTGCATCTGGGCGGGGAGCGTGGGGGCCGAGCTGGTCTTCTGCGGCCCGAGGTCGGAGAAGTCCGCGCGGCTCAACACGAACACCCCGCCGCGGGTCTTGAAGTACCGCGGCCGCTACATCCGCATCCTGAAGGTCGGGCCGGCGCGGGCCGAGGGCCGCGAGATCAAGCCGTCGGATTACGTCATCACGCTCGAAGTCTCCAGACAACCGCCCGCTGCGCTCGGCGAGGACGACGTGGTCGAGGTGAAGGACTAAAAAAAAGTTTCGGGTTTCGAGTTAAAGGCAGCAGTCAGAAGCCCGACCGTGAGGGAGGGCGTC
>DASZKF010000302.1:0-3664 GCA_035947355.1 Pyrinomonadaceae bacterium
CTCCCAACTCACGCGGCACAAACTCGAAACCCGAAACCCGCAACTCGAAACTTTATCCTACCGGCACACGGCCGTGATCGCGTCGTCGAAGATTTCGAGGGCCACGTCGGCGTTCTCCTTCGAGAGGACGAGGGGCGGCGACCAGCGGATGGTGTTGTAGCCCGCGCCGAGGAGGATGAGGCCGCGGTTGAAGCACTCGACCTCGACGCGGTCGCGCAGCGCGGGCGCGGGCCGCATCGAGCCGCGGTCTTCGACGAACTCGACGCCGAGCATCAGCCCGAGGCCGCGCACGTCGCCGACGCACTCGTGCTTCTGCATCAGCCGGCGCAGCCCCGCTTGCAGGTAGTCGCCGACCTCGGCCGCGTTGGCGACCAGCCCGCCCTCCAAAAGCTCGATGGTCTTCAACGCGGCCGCCAGCGCGACGGGGTTGCCGCCGAAGGTCGAGGCGTGCGCGCCCGGCTTCCAGTCCATCAGGTCGGCGCGCGCCACGCACGCGCCCATCGGCATCCCCGACGCGATGCCCTTCGCCAGCGTGATGATGTCGGGCCGCAGGCCGTAGTGCTCGGACGCGAACATCCGCCCCGTGCGCCCCATCCCCGACTGCACCTCGTCCACGATGAGCAGGATGCCGTGCTCGTCGCAAATCCTCCGCAGCCCGTCGAGGAACTCCTGCGGGGCCGGGACGTAGCCGCCCTCGCCCTGCACGACCTCGACGACGACGCCAGCGACCTCCTCGGGCGGCGTCGTCGTCTTGAACAGGCGGTTCTCAATCCAGTCGAGCGAGGCGGCCGCGGCCGTCGGCCCGTCGGTGCGCTCGCCCGTGAACGGGTGGCGGAGGGCGTTCGGGAAGGGGACGTGCGTCACGTCGAGGAGCGAGCGCTTGAAGCCGCGGCGCTGCGCGACCTTCGAGGAGGTCAGAGACAGGCTGCCGAGCGTGCGGCCGTGGAAGCTGTTGAAGAAGGCGATGAACTTCTCGCGCCCGGTCGCGTGCATGGCGAGCTTGAGCGCGGTCTCGACGGCCTCGGTGCCGCTGTTGGCGAAGTGCGTCTTCGTCGGCGAGGGGACGGGGACGATCTCGTCGAGCTTGCGGGCCAGCTCCGGCATGTGGCGGTAGTAGAAGTCGGTGCCGCACATGTGTATGAAGCGGGCGGCCTGCTCCTGTACGGCGCGGACGACCTCCGGGTGGCAGTGGCCCGTCGAGCAGACGGCGACGCCGGCGTTGCAGTCGAGGAAGACGTTGCCGTCCGGGTCTTCGACCCAGACGCCCTCGGCGCGCTCGGCGACGAGCTGGTAGTCGGGGCGCGGGTAGGAGGGCGTGACCCAGCGGCGGTCGGCCTCGACGACCTGGCGGCCCTTCGGCCCCGGCAGCTCGGTCTTGATCTCGGGCCTCTTCGGCGGCGCAGCGGTAGACATAAGCTTCTCTCCTTTCGGAAGGCGCGAGGGGACAAGTTTGAATGCGGAAAGTCTGTGCGCGACGGGAGAGACGCCGCCTAGTCCGCGAAGAGATTCGCGCGGGCGTCGAGCGGGCGGAAGTGGAGGAGCGAAGGCATAGAAAAGAAGTAGACAGTAGACAGTAGTCAGTAGACAGTAGGAAGACAGTCGCTAGAGAATCGTTCGCGTGTCGGCGTCAGCAGACTTAACGCGGGGCGCTACTGACTACTGTCTACTCCGAATCTTAGCACTACGCGCCGCGGCGTTTCCAGCGGACGCCGTCGCGGGTGTCTTCGAGGGTGATGCCGCGCGAGGCGAGCTGGTCGCGGATTTCGTCGGCGCGGCGGAAGTCGCGGCGGTGGCGCGCCTGCTGGCGCTCCTCGATGAGCGCCTGGATGTCGGCGTCGAGGAGTTCGGCCTCGTCGCGGCCGAAGACGTTGAGGACGGAGTTGAAGCGCCCGACCGTCTCCAGGATGTCACGGCGGTCGTCCTCGCCGAGCACACAGCTGTCGAGCGCGCGGTTGGCCTCGGTCTTGAGGCTGTGGACGGCCGCGAGCGCGACCGAGGTGTTCAGGTCGTCGTCCATCCCGGCCTCGAACTCCGCGCGCGCGCGGGCGACCGCGGCGCGCAGCTCCGGGTTCGAGCCGGCCTCGGTCTTCGCCTCCTTCAGCCGCGTGCGGAAGTCGCGCAGGGACTGGACGGTCTTCTCCGCGCCGCGCAGGCCCTCGAAGGTGAAGTTGAGCTGCTTGCGGTAGGGGACGCTGAGGAGCAGGTAGCGGACGGCCGCCGGGTCGAAGCCGCGCTCGCGCAGGTCGCGGAAGGTGTAGAAGTTGCCCTTCGACTTCGACATCGTCTCGCCCTCGACCTTGAGGTGCTCGGCGTGCAGCCAGTAGCGCGCGAACTGCTTGCCGGTCGCGCCTTCGGACTGCGCGATCTCGTTCTCGTGGTGCGGGAAGACGAGGTCTATGCCGCCGGCGTGGATGTCGAAGGTCTCGCCGAGGTGCTCCATGGACATCGCCGAGCACTCGATGTGCCAGCCGGGGCGGCCCTCGCCGAGTTCGGTCTGCCAGGCCGGCTCGTCGGGCTCGTCCTTCGCCTTCCAGAGCGCGAAGTCGCGCGCGTCCTCCTTCTCGTAGCGGTCGGTGTCTATGCGCTCGCTCGCCCCGACGATGTTGCCCGCGAAGTTGATCTTCGAGAGCTTGCCGTACTCGGGGAAGGAGCTGATCCGGTAGTAGTACGAGCCGTCCGACTCGTAAGCGTGGCCCTTCGCCTCGAGCTTCTTGATGATCTCGACCATCTGCGGGATGTAGCGCGTGGCGCGCGGCACGATGTCGGGCCGCTCGCACCCGAGGGCGTCGAAGTCTTCCCAGAGGGCTTCGATGTACTCAGCCGTATAGTCGTCGAGCGAGAGGCCGCGCTCGCGCGAGAACTTGATGATGCGATCCTCCACGTCCGTGATGTTCATCACGTGCGTGAGGCGGAAGCCCTTGTACCGGAGGTAGCGGCGCAGGGTGTCGGCGAAGGCGCCCATCGTGCGGAAGTTTCCGATGTGCGCGTAGTCGTAGACGGTCGGGCCGCAGACGTAGAACCTGACCTCGCCCTCGACCAGAGGGCGGAACTCTTCGAGCCGGCCGGAGAGAGTGTTGAAGAATCTCAGCATCGCGGAAAGTCTAGGCAACCGGCGCGGGCGAGTCAAACCCGACGGGCAGAGGCCCGGCCGTCAGGGAGGGCGCGGGAGAGAAGGCACGAGGCAAAAGTAGAGAGCTTTTATTTTTGCCTCTTGCCCTCTGTAACCGCGCCCTCCCTCACGGCCGGGCTACTGAAGTGATCGAAGCCGCCGGGTTTGAGCGGGCGGGCGTGGCCGTCCTCAAGAAGAGTGATTCGGCCGCGTGCGGCGGTGATTTCGCCGATGCGTGTGACGGGCACGCCGCCGACCTCGGCGGGGAGTTTCGCCGCGTCGCGCGGGCGGGCGGCGAAGAGCAGCTCGAAGTCCTCGCCGCCGTCGAGCGCGAGGGCGAGGGCTTCGGCGGGCATCAAGGCTTGCAGGTCGGAATCAACCGGCAGGCTCTCGGACTCGACGTGCGCGCCGACTCGGCTCGCGCGGCAGAGGTGCGCGAGGTCGGAGGAGAGGCCGTCGCTTACGTCTATCATCGCCGTCGCCAGCCCCCGCCCGCCGACGAGTAAGCCCCACTCGACTCGCGGCTCGGGGCGCGTCTGGCGCAGGGCGAGGCGG
>DASZKF010000303.1:0-11912 GCA_035947355.1 Pyrinomonadaceae bacterium
GTTTCGAGTTTCGGGTTCGCGGCTTCAAGCTTGAATTGTCGCCGGAAAGAAGCTGATTTAACTCGAAACTCGAAACCCGAAACCCGAAACTTCTTTTAAAATGTTCGCCATCTCGATTGACCGCGTCTCGAAGACCTACCCCGTCCCGCTGGCGCGCGCGCGGCAGTTCTTCCGCATCAAGCCGGCGGCGCCGGTCGAGGCGCTGAGGGACGTCTCGTTCGAGGTGCGGGAGGGCGAAATCTTCGGCCTCATCGGGCGCAACGGCGCGGGCAAGACGACGCTCACCAAGATCATCGCCACGCTCGTCCAGCCGAGCGCCGGGTCGGTCAGCGTCCGCGGCTTCGACAGCGTCCGCGACGAAGAGCGCGTGCGCGCCTCAATCGGCCTCGCGGGCGCCGAGGAGCGGAGCTTCTACTGGCGGCTCACGGTCGAGCAGAACCTGACCTTCTTCGCGCGGCTCTACGGCCTCTCGGCCCGCGGCGCGCGCCGCCGCATCGCGGAACTGCTCGAACTGCTCGAACTCGCCGACTCGCGCCGCCGCCGCTTCGGCGAGCTCTCGACCGGCAACAAGCAGCGCATGGCCGTCGCCCGCGCCCTTTTAAATTCTCCGCCCGTGCTCCTGCTCGACGAGCCGACGCGCTCGCTCGACCCCGTGGCCGCCGCGCGCACGCGCGAGCTGATCGGCCGGCTCGCGCGCGGTCGCCCGCCCGCCACCGTCCTGCTCACCTCGCACAACCTGGCCGAGGTCGAGGAGTTGTGCGAGCGCGTGGCCGTCATCAGCCGCGGCCGCATCCGCGCGCTCGACACGCCGCAGAGCCTCCGCTCGGCGCACAGGCAGCGCGAGCACGTCCGCCTCTCGCTCGGCGGCCTCGCGCCCGCGCGCGCCGCCGCCCTCCTGCGCGGCGTCGTCCCGCGCCCGGAGGTTTCCGAGCACGCGGGCGCGACCCGGGTCAGCTTCACGCGCGAGGTCGGCGACGAGTTGCTAGACCGCGCCCTGCGCGCGCTCGGCGGCGAAGGCCGCGTCCTCGCCTGCGAGTCCGAGCGGGCGACGCTGCTCGACGTGCTGGAGGCTTTCGAGCGCGGAGGGGAAGAAGGAGAGGAAGGCGCTGTGATGAACGAGGAGGTGGCGAAGGAGGCCGCGGTCTGATGCCGAAGCGCTTGTTGATGCTCGCCGGGCGGGTGCGCGCCTTCGTCGTGCGCGACTTCCAGTTGGCGGTCAGTTACCGGCTGGAGTTCTTCATGCGCATCATGAGCATCCTCTTCGTGACGACGACGCTCTACTTCATCTCGCAGATTTTCGCCGCCGGCTTCGCCACGCCCTACGAGCAGTGGCGCGACCCTTTCCTCGCGTGGATCACGGCGCTGCCCTTCCTCAACTACTTCATGGTCGGGTTTTCGAGCCTCGCCACCGCCATCCGCTCCGAGCAGGCGCAGGGCACGCTCGAAGGCGTCCTGATGACGCCGATCAACATCCCGACACTCATCGTCGCCAGCTCGGCCTGGGACTTCGTCCAGGCCACCTTCCACTCGTTCCTCTACCTCTTCTTCGGCGCGGCGCTCTTCGGCGTCCGCTACCGGGGCAGCTTCCTCCTGGCCGTCGCCGTCCTCGTGCTGACGACGCTGGTGCTCGCCTCGGTCGGGATTCTCTCGGCGAGCTTCGCGATGGTCTTCAAGCGCGGCGACCCGTTCGGCATCATCATCGGGACGGGCTCGGCGCTCTTCTCCGGCGTCTTCTTCCCGACGCAACTGCTCTCGCAGGTCGGCGGCGACACGCTCGGCGTCGTCTCGCGCCTCATCCCGACGACCTACGGCATCGAGGGCATCCGCCGCGTCCTCATCCAGGGCCAGGGCCTCGCCGAAGTGAGCGACCAACTGCTCTCGCTCCTCCTCTTCCTCGCCGTCCTCCTCCCCTTCTCCCTCTGGGTCTTCACCCGCGCCGTCCGCCGCGCCAAGCGCGAGGGCAGCCTGATTCAATATTAAAGAAGACGACAGTAGTCAGTAGCGCCCCGCGCCGGCGACGCTGACGTTGACGCCACAGCCCTCCGGCAGGGGAAAGATTTCTGTTGACTACTGCCTACTGTATCTTGTCTACCGCTTTTAAACCTTTACGCCGGGGCGCCGTTACCTTAGAATGCAGACGCGCAGTCGGCCTTCACCTCATACCCTGTTAACACGGTAAGAAGTAGGGAGCCTTTCACCATGCCCTCACCACGCGACGCTTTAAAGACGCCCCCCGGCGCGGGGTCACCCGCGGACACCGCGCGCCGCGTCTCAAAGGCTCCGGTCGCCGCCGGCGTCATCCTCATCGCCCTCTCGCTGCTCTCGTTCCTCTCGTGCGGCCGTTACTCTCCTGAGCAGGTGCTGTTCGAAGAGTACGTCGAGCTGACTGCGCCGTCCGCGCCGGCTCCCGCCGTCGCACGACGCACGGCCACAGAGGCGCCCCCCCGCGCCGGGCCGCGGCCGCCCGGCGGCGGCAGCCGCGCGCCGTCAAGCCTCACCCGCACAGACCCTGACCCCCGCGGCCCTGCGCCCTCACGCGACGACACGGCCGCCTCCCCCGCCCCGCGCGACCCTCTCCAAACACTCACAACCCCGCCGCTGTTCGAGCCCGCCCCGGCGTTCGCCGACATCGCCTCGGCTTCGCGGGTTTTCTTCGCCCCCCGACGAACACACGCGGCCCCGACCCCGCAAGACCGAGCCCCCGCCGCCGAGCAGGACGCCGCGCGCGCGCCGGCCGCTGACGAAGCCGCGCCGAAGAAGCGCGGCAAGGTGCGCCGCGCCCTCAACTGGCTGATCGGCCGCCCGGCGAAGCGGGAGCGGCCGGCGGCCCGGACGCGCAACTTCTGCTCGGTCATCACGCTCCACCCGAGCACGCGCGTCGTCTACGCAGACCCCGCCGACGAGTCGGCCGCGCGCGTGCGGCTCAGCCTGGTCGGGTTCGAGCCGAACTGCGACCGCGTCATCTACCGCTGGAGCACGACCGGCGGTCGCATCATCGGCGAAGGCCCCGTGGTCGTCTGGAACCTCTCCGGCGCGAAGCCGGGCACCCACGTCGCGCAGCTCAACGCCGTGACGCACCCCGACTGCCCCTACACGTGCGAGGCCACGGCCCCGGTGAGCGTTATCGTGCGCTCCGTGGCGCGGGCCGAAGCGGCGCCGCGGTTAAAGGTTACCTGCCCCGAGGCGGCCATGCTCGGGCAGCCTCTGGAATTCACGGCCGCCCTCGGCGGCGCGTCAGGCCCGCCGCCGACTTTCAACTGGACGGTCTCGGGCGGCCGCATCACCGGCGGCCAGGGCACGCCCTCTCTGCGCGTCGCGAGCGGACTCGGCGCGCAGGTGGTGCGCGCCTCGGTCGAGGTGCCGGGCCGCAGCTTCACGCGCCAAGCCTCTTGCACGACGCTCGTCGCCGCTGCGCGCCTGCGCGGAGAGGTCGTCTTTGAAGGCAACGCCCCGGCCGGGGGCGCGCGCGTCCGCGTGCTCGACAACGGGCGCGTGGCGATCACGGACGTGGGCGGGCAGTTCGACTTCGGGCTGCCGCCGGGCCAATACAGTGTCGTGGCCTCGCTCCGGGATGGCAGCAGCCAGCTCTCCGTCACGCTGCCGCCGTTCTCCGAAAAGTTCGTCCGCTTCGTCCTGCCCGCGGTCGCGCCGCGCGAATTGATCGCGGCCACGAAGCCCACGCCCACGCCGACGCCCACACCTTCGTCCACCCCGGCCGACCCGCCACCGGCGACTCTCCAAACTGAACGTTACCGCATCGCCATCTCCTACCCCGCGCGCTTCTTGCAAGACGTGCCGGCGCCCGTGGGGATCGAGGTGACGAGGGTCGGTTCGCAAACTTCAGGGGCGGGCGGCGCCGGCAGTTCGCCGGGCGCGTCTCACGCGTTCGTGCGCGCCGCGCTGGCGCAGCCGCCCGCGCAGCCGTTCGAGACTTTTGCCACGGTCGCCCTCATCGCCGACGGCGCGCGCGTCCTCCCCGCCGCGCCCGTCGAGCGCCCGCTCGGCGAGCGGGCCGTGATCGGGTCGTGGCTCGTCAAGCCGGCGGGCGGCACGCAGGAAGTGACGCTGACCGCGGACGTGCGTCTCTGGGTGAGGTCGCCGGACGGCGTGACGCACGTCAGTGAAGTCTGGCGCAGATATCCCTTCCTCTCCGTCGTCGGGCCGCCCGTGCGCGAGCAATGGTTCCGACGGCTCTCGCCCCTGCTGCTCCTCTGCGGCGCGCTCGCCATCGCCCACGGGCTGCGCCACGTCGCGGGCGGGAGGGCCGGCGAGCAGTACATCTACCGATTCGATTTCGGCGCGCCCTCCGCGCAGGCGGCCGGCCCCGCGTCGCCGTCCCAGACCGCGACCGCGTCAGGGACCGAAGGCAGGGCGGCCGGGACGACTCGGGAGGTGCGCGACGTAGTGCACTGCACGGTCTTCTCGCCGCCGCAGGCCGCGCCGGGCGACATGTTCCTGGTGCAGGTCTTCGCACACCTCGCGGAGCAGGCGGCCCGTCTGGAGGAGATTGCGAAAAGCTCCTGGGAGGGCACGCGGCGCGGCGGCTCGCAGAGGATGGGCGAGTTCGCGCGCGGCCAGCAGTTGGCCTTCACGCTCCAGATGCCCGGCCTTGAGGTGGACGAGGAGACGCAACTCCTCGTCTGGGATGTCGCGGACGACTTCGTGCCCTTCGTACAGTTCGGCGTGAGCGTCCCCGAAGACTGCAAGCCCAGAAGCATCTTCGGCACGGTGACTTACTCGCGCGTGACTGAGGAGGGCGCGCTCGTCCCCGTCGGTCACATCAAGTTCGGCTTCAAGGTCGCGGCCGCGGCCCCGCAAGCCGCGGCGGTCGCCGCCGTGCAGGTCGCGGCCCCGCCGGCGTCGGCCCCGGCCGTGACACTCCCCCCGCGCGCCCCCGGCCAGAAGCAGGTCACGCACCGCAAGGCTTTCATCTCTTACTGCTCGAAAGACCTCGCGGAGGTTTCGGAGCGCGTGCAGATGCTGCGCGCCGAAGGCGTCGAATGCTTCATGGACGTGTTGCAGCTCAGGGCCGGCGAGGACTGGCAGGCGATGCTCTACCACTACATTGACGAGAGCGACGTTTTCTACCTCTTCTGGTCGCGCTCGGCTAAGGCTTCGCTGGAGATCAGGAAGGAGATTGACTACGCGCTCCGACGTAAGGCCGACGACGAGCGGAATCCCCCGGAGCTGGTGCCCATCCCGCTCGAAGGGCCGCCCATCGTGCCGCCCCCCGAAGACCTAGGCCACCTGCACTTCAACGACCCCATGCTCTACTTCAGGAGCGCGGCCGCGCACGCGCGGCAGGCGGCTTCCGACAACGGCGCCCCGAACGCCTGACGCCTAGCGCCGAGCCCCGAAGGTGCTGGGTGGCAGGCGCCGGGGCCGGGTGAGGGTGTCGGGTTCCGGGTCTTGGGTGCCGGGGGAGAACGAACCGTCTTCCCCAGCACCCGACATTTGGAACCTATCACCCCGTCTTCACCCGCCTCCGGCGACTGCCACCCGGCGCCTTTTTTTTGCTATGCTCGCCGCACGACTCCGTCATGCGCGTCTCTTACACGCCACTCTATTACGCAGACATCGGCGACGGGCACGTCTTCCCGATCCGGAAGTTCGAGCTGGTGCGCGACCGCCTGCTCGGCGAGGGCACGCTCGCGCCGGCTGAGATCGTCGAGCCGCGCGGGGCGGCGGTCGAGGACGTTCTGCTCGTGCACACCGAGGACTACGTGACGAGACTGCGGGCCGGGGCGTTGACGCCGCGCGAGGTCAGGAGGCTCGGGCTGCCGTGGTCGAAGGCGCTGGTGCGGCGGTCGTTCCTCGCCACGGGCGGGACGATTGCGGCCGCGCGGGCGGCGCTCCGGGAAGGCGTCGGGGCGAACCTCGCGGGCGGGACGCACCACGCCTTCCCGGACCACGGCGAGGGCTTCTGCGTGCTCAACGACGTGGCCGTCGCCGTCCGCGTCCTGCGGCGCGACGGGCTGGCGAGGCGCGCCGCCGTCGTTGACCTCGACGTGCACCAGGGCAACGCGACGGCCGCCATCTTCGAGGGCGACGCGGAGACGTTCACCTTCTCGATGCACGGGGCGAAGAACTACCCGCTCTTCAAGGCGCGCTCGTCGCTCGACGTGGAGCTGGCCGACGGGACGGGCGACGCGGAGTATCTCGACACGCTAGCGCGCTACCTGCCGCGCGTCTTCGGGCACGCGCCCGACCTCGTCTTCTACCTCGGCGGCGCAGACCCCTACGCGGGCGACCGGCTCGGCCGGCTCTCGCTCTCGGTGGCGGGCCTGCGCGAGCGCGACGAGACGGTGCTGCGCGCCTGCCGCGCCCGCGGCGTCCCCGTCGCCACCGTCATGTCCGGCGGCTACGCCGCAGACATCCAAGACACCGTCGAGATTCACTGCAACACCATCCGCGCCGCCAAGCGCGTCTTCGACGCGGTTCCAAGTTCCAAGTTCCAAGTTCCAAGTTAAAGACAGGTCTTTGCCTTAACTTGAAACTTGGAACTTGAAACCTGAAACTTATAAGCATGTGGAGGTTCATCAAGAAAGCGGCGCTCGTCGTGTTCGCGCTCTTCGTCGGGTGGCTCGTCTACGAGGTGGTGACGTTCCCGCGGGTGGCGGCGCTGAAGACGAAGAACCCGGAGACGACGAGCATGATCGAGGCGCGGCTGCGAGAGGCCCGGCGCGAGGGGCGCGAGCCGCGGCGCGTCCAGCAGTGGGTGCCGCTGGAGAGAATCTCGCCGCACCTGCAACGCGCCGTGCTCGCCGGCGAGGACTCGAACTTCGCCACCCACGACGGCTTCGACTACGCGGCCATCCAGAAGGCATGGGAGGAGGCGCGGCGCGAGGCCGAGCGCGAGGCGAAGGAGGAGGGCGAGACCCCGGAGGAGAGCTGGATACCGCCGATGCCCAGCTTCAAGCGCGGGGCCTCGACCATCACCCAGCAGCTCGCCAAGAACCTTTACCTCTCCGAGGAGCGCTCCTTCACCCGCAAAATCCGCGAGGCATTCCTGACCTACTTCCTCGAACGCACGCTCCCCAAACGGCGCATCCTCGAAATCTACCTCAACGTCATCGAGTGGGGCGACGGCGTCTACGGGGCCGAGGCCGCCGCCCGCACCTACTTCAACAAGTCGGCCGCGGACCTCTCGCCCCGCGAGGCCGCCTTCCTCGCCGCGATGATCCCCAACCCGCGCGCCGTCTTCAACCCGCAGCCCACCGCCCAGAACCCCAAATCCAACCTCCGCCGCGTCCAGCGCCGCCAGCGCGTCATCCTCCGCGGCATGAACAGCGTGCGGCTGCCGCCGGGGACGGGGTGAAGTCCGGCGGGGCCGGCGGGCGGGGGCGCATAAGGTTGTGCGCGGGGCCGGAAGTGTGCGGTAATATCAGATCATTCGAACAGGGTTGTCCGGGGGAGCGACTGTCTCTCCGATGGCGTTTGATTCTGTCCCGCTCCGATCGAGTTTACTGCTCACCTTTACACTCGACGTTGAAGCCCGGCTGCGGACTTCGCCTGCCGGGACGACGCCCGGAAACCCCTCTGAAAGGACGGCATGGAGGACCCTACCCAGGACGGGCCGAGTAAATCCGGGAAGATGACCCCGGAGGACTTCGCGCGGTTTATGGCGGCGCTCTCCGACGGCCCCGAAGAAGCCGGCCGCCGGTACACGCGGCTTCACCAGAAGCTCGTCGGCTTTTTCAAACTGAAAGGCATCGCCGACCCGCCCGGCGCCGCCGACGTGACCATAGACCGGGCGGCCGTGAAGGTCGTCGGCGGTGCGGCCGTGCCCGACGTGGAAAGATTCTGCCTCGGCATCGCCCGTAACATCTGCAAAGAGAGGTGGCGGCGCGAGCGGCGCGAGAGTGAAATCTTCCGCCGCTTTCTCGACAAGCTCGACGACAACGCCGACGAGGAGGTCGAAAGAATCGAACGCCTCCTGAAACCCTGTTTCGGACGGTTGTCCGGCGAAGACCAGAAGCTGCTCCGGGCCTACTGCCAGGTTCCGCGGGGGCGCGCCCGCGCCGAGCACCGCCGCCGCCTGGCCGAGGAGATGCGCACGTCGGTGCTAGCCCTGCGGATGCGCGTGACGCGTTTGCGAAGCATCTTGACCGATTGTGTCAAGAAAAGTTCAAATGGCGGCTGAGCCCCCGCCGCCGCGCGTCACGAATCGGGACTTCGGGACATACCCTTATGGAAGCACCGGTGGCAATCTCCCCGTCTCCTGTCCGGCACGAGGTTTAAATGAGGGATGAAAATATAGTCGCCTACCTGCTGGAAGAACTGCCGGCGGAAGAGATGGAGCGGTTCGAGGATGAATGCTTCGCCCAGGAGGACTGGCCGGCCCAACTCGAGCAGGCCGAAGAAGACTTGATAGACGATTACCTGCGCGGCGCGCTCACGCCAGCGCAGCGGCGGCACTTTAAACAGAACTATCTGACGACCGACGCCCGCCTGGAGCGCGTCAGGCACGCCGCCGCCCTGCTGCATCACGTGGCCGAAGGTGAGCCCGTCCCGGCGGCGGATGTCGCCCGGCCCAGGGCCGGACAGACGTGGGCCGCGCGGCTCCGCGCTTTCTGGAGCGCGCAGCGCGCCGCCGCGGCGCTGGCGGCGGCCGCCGTCGTCGTCGGCGGCGTGTGGTGGCTTTCCCGCCCGAGCGGTCGCCCGCCCTCGGCCGAGCTGGCGCTGACCCTCAGCCACGGCGACCGGGCCGAAGGCGCTCAGGCCGCCAGGGTGAAGCTCCCGCGCGACGCCGCCGCGCTGAGAATTTCCCTGGCGCTCCCCGAACGGGCGGCGCGCGCGGCGAGCTACCGCGTGGAATTAGAGACTGAGGGCGGCGAGAAGAGACCCCTGGAGGTCGCCGGGCGCGACGCCCGTTCTGTCGCCGTCGTGATCCCGGCCGCGCAACTCCGGCGCGGGCAATACGCTCTGAAACTGTTCGCCGTCGAGCCCGGCGGCGCGGAGCAGCGCATCAGCGGCAGCTATTTCTTCACCGTAGAGTAGCCGCCGGCCGCATCAGGCGACGGCGCAGCCGCCACGCGAGGCCGGCCAGTAACAACAGCGCCGCCCCGCCCGCCAGCTTCAGCGACAAAGCTTTCGTGCCCGCGACCGCCGTCGGCTTGATGGCCCGGCGGTACTCGCCCTGCAGCGTGAACGCCGCCCAGTAGTAAGGCGAACGCCACTCCGGTTTTTGCCGGATGCTGTTCTGCGCCGCGCGCAGCGCCGCCGCCGGCGCGACGCCCTTTTGCAGCATGTTGGTGTAGAACTCTCTCATCAACTCGGCCGTCGCCTCGTCGTCCACCTTCCACAGGCTCGCCACCACGCTGGACGCGCCCGCGTACATGAACCCGCGGGTGAGGCCGAGCAGGCCTTCGCCGCGCACGTCCTTGCCGAGCGCCGTCTGGCAGGCGCTCAGGACGACGAGGTCGACCGGCGCGCGCAGCTCGTAGATGTTTTGCAGCCCGACGAAGCCGTCCTGCGCCTGCCCGTCGCGGTTAACGGTCGAGAGCACCAGCCCGGAGTTCTCGGGCCGCGTGGGGTCGAGGAAGCCGTGGGTGGCGAAATGAACGATCGCGTACTGCGTCAGGTCCGCGCCGAGGAGTTGTTCGCGCGTGGCGGAGAAGTCCGCGGCCACGAAGGTCTCCCCCCCGGCGGCCACGTCGGCCAGGTGGGCCAGCTCGCGCTTGGCGTAAAAGAGCGGCTTGATGACGGAAGGGTCGAAAGTGTCCCCGTTCAGCCCGAGGTCGCGCAGGACGTGTTGCCAGCGGTCGAGGCCCGGCGCTTGCTGCGCCAACAGTCGCCCGCCGCCCGCCTCCTTGAGCTGCGCGTAGTTCGACGCGAAGACCGGGTTGCCGAAGGCCGCCAGCACCCTCGCCGCGGGCCGGCGCCGCGCCGCCTCCTGCCGCAACTCTCCCAGGATGGAGGCCGAGGGGGCGTTGACGATTTCGTGGCCGGCGACCAGCGGCTCGTCGCCGGCCCCCGGCCCCGGCAGGACTTGGAAGGGGATGTAGTTGAGCGCGCCGTCGGCCACGACGATGACGCGGCCCTTGCGCAAATGGGCCGCGACCGGCGACAAGACCATCCCGCTCAACTCCCGCGCCGCCGCGTCGAACTCGCCCGCGCCGGCGTCAGTGGGCGGCCTCGCCAGCGACTCATAAACCTTCCGCGCCGCCGCGTGAATCAGCGCCCGCGGGGGCAGCTCGTGACTCGTCATCCCGTCGCGCGTCACGGCCCACACGTAACTCCTGTCGGCGCCGAGGGCGTATTCGAGCAGCACGGTCTCGTCGTCGGCGACGACTTGCTCCTGTATGCGTTGCAAGTCCCAGGCGGCGGGCCGGGCCACGCGCTCGTAGGCGGGGTGCCGCGCCCGGATGGTTTCGGCCACCTGCCTATACTCGGCCTCCAGACGCGCCAGCTCGGCCTCCAGCGCCGACAGCTCCCCCGCCTCGTACGGCCTGCCGAGCAGCGCGACCTTGTAGTCCTCTTTGACCCGCAGCGACTGGCGGAGCGACTTCTCCCGCCGCGCCAGCTCCGGGTCGAGGCCGGGCGCGAGGTCGGTCTGCGTGGCGCGCAACAACTCCGCCAGCGAGCGCGCCCGCGCCAGCTCGCTGGTCTCGAAAGCCCGCACGGCCAGGTCGCGCGCCGGCCGCGCCTCCTGCTGGCGCATGAGGCACTCGATGTATTTCTCGTACCGCTCGTGGACGGTCGCCGAGAAGGCCGCCGTCAGGTCGCGGCTGGTGGAGACGCGGCGCATGTTCTCCGTGACTTCGATGGCCCGGCGCAGGTTCTCCTCGGCCGCGTCGAGGTTGTTTCGCCTCAGCTCCATCCTCCCCAGCGCGTAAAGCGTGCCCGCCTGGTTGACGTGGTCGGAGAGCGCGAGGAAAGTTTGCAGCGCGCTCCTGTAATGCTCCCGCGCTTTGTCCACCCGGCCCTGCTGCTCGTAGACCTCTCCCATCAGAGCGCGCACGCGGGCCGCCGCCATCGTGTTGCCGGCGCGCACGTACGAGTCGAGCGCCGCCTCGTAATGGCGCATGGCGGCGGCCGGGTCGCTCATCGCCGCGTAAGTCCGCCCCATGAAGTCGTCGCACATGGCCGCGATGCCGAGTTCTTTGATGGCCTCGGCCTCCGCGAGGGCTTGCCGGAAGTGTGCGAGGGCCTCCTCGTAGTTCTTCAGGGTGAAGTAAGTTTTCCCGATGCCCCAGGTGGTGACGATTACGGCGCGCGGATTCTGCGACCGCCGGTAGTGCCCTAGCGCCTGGAGGTATTGGCCGAGGCCGAATTCGGGCAGCCCGCTCTCGATGAACGACTCCGCGAGGCCGGAGCTGATCTGCCCCATCTTGTACGGCTCGGCCTCTTGGTCGAGCAGGTTTTGCGCCTGCGTCATAAACGCCAGGACGTTCTGCCAGGCCCCTCCGCGGTACTCGATGTATCCCAGGATAATCAGCGCCTCGGCCTGTTCGTCGGCGACGCGGAGTTCGCGCCAGAGATTCAAGGCCGCCTCGTAGCTCTGCGCGGCCTCGGTCAGATTGTTTTGCGCGAGGTGGTACTCGCCGACGGCGGCGTAAGCCTGCGCGACGCCGCGCGGGCGGTCCGCCGACCGCCAGAGCGCCAGGGCCTCCTGCGCCGTCCTCAGGGCCAGCGCGTGATCCTGGTGGTTCTGGCAATGGCTCAGCGCGAGCAGGGCCTCGGCCTTCCCGGCGGTGTAGCCGTGCTGCTCGCTCAGGCTGATCGCCTGCCGGAGAAGCGGTTCCGCGTCGGCGCACTGGCTCAGGTTGATGTGCGCCTTGCCCAACCCGTTCACGTTGTCAATGTTCGTCGGCGGGTGGGAGGTTTGTTCGAGGAGCGTTAAGGCTTCACGGTGTGTGGCTAAGGCGTCGAGATGGAGGTTCAACTTCGCCTGGAGGCGGCCCGCGCGG
>DASZKF010000304.1:0-3452 GCA_035947355.1 Pyrinomonadaceae bacterium
GACATCGACTCGTCGGTGAAGGCGGCGCGCTTCGTGCGCACCTGCGACGCGTTCAACATCCCGCTCGTCACGTTCGTGGACGTGCCGGGGTTCCTGCCGGGAACGGCGCAGGAGTGGAGCGGGATCATCCGCCACGGCGCGAAGCTCCTCTACGCCTACTGCGAGGCCACCGTTCCGAAGCTCACGGGCTTTTTCACTTTCCGCCGAAGTCAGAGCGGGATGTTGCCGTGCTTCTTGGGCGGGTTGGTGTCGCGCTTGTTCTCGAGGAGGGAGAGGGCGCGGATGAGTTTGCGGCGCGTGTCGGCCGGCTCGATGATCTCGTCTATGAAGCCGCGCTCGGCGGCGACGTAAGGGTTGGCGAACTTCTCCTCGAACTCGGCGATCTTGGCGCGGCGCGCTGCCTCCGGGTCGGCCGCGTCGTTGATCTCGCGTCGGTAGAGCACCCCGACCGCGCCCTCCGCGCCCATGACGGCGATCTCGGCCGAGGGCCAGGCGAAGTTGATGTCGGTGCGGATGTGCTTCGAGGCCATGACGCAGTAGGCCCCGCCGTAAGCCTTCCGCGTAATGACGGTGACTTTCGGGACGGTCGCCTCGGCGAAGGCGTAGAGGAGCTTCGCGCCGTGGCGGATGATGCCGCCGTGCTCCTGCCGCACGCCGGGCAGGAAGCCGGGCACGTCCTCGAAGACGACGAGCGGGATGTTGAAGCAGTCGCAGAAGCGCACGAAGCGCGCGCCCTTGACGGAGGCGTCTATGTCGAGCACGCCGGCGAGGTAGGCCGGCTGGTTGGCGACGACGCCGACGCTGCGGCCGCCCAGGCGCGCGAAGCCGACGACGATGTTCGGCGCGTAGTGCTCGTGGACTTCGAAGAAGTATCTCTCGTCCGTGACGGCGTGGATCACGTCGCGGATGTCGTAAGGCTGGTTCGAGGCTTCGGGGACGATGGTGTTGAGGCCCTCGTCGCGCCGCTCGTGCGGGTCCGAGGTCGGGACGAAGGGCGGGTCTTCGAGGTTGTTCGAGGGGATGAAGGAGAGCAGCTCGCGGACGAGGGCGAGGGCGTGCTCGTCCGATTCGGCGGCGAAGTGCGCGACGCCCGAGACGCGGTTGTGCGCGTCGGCCCCGCCCAGCTCCTCCTTCGAGACCTCCTCGTGCGTGACGGTGCGGATCACGTCCGGCCCCGTGATGAACATGTAGGAGGTCTGCTTGACCATCACGTTGAAGTCGGTGATGGCCGGGCTGTAGACGGCCCCGCCCGCGCAAGGCCCCATGATGCAGCTGATCTGCGGGACGACCCCCGAGGCGAGCGTGTTGCGCAGGAAGATGTCGGCGTAGCCGGCGAGGCTCAGGACGCCCTCCTGTATGCGCGCGCCGCCCGAGTCGTTGAGGCCCACGACGGGCGCGCCGACCTTCATCGCCAAATCCATCACCTTGCAGACCTTCTCGGCGAAGGTCTCGGAGAGGGAGCCGCCGAAGACGGTGAAGTCCTGCGCGAAGACGAAGACGCGGCGGCCGCCGACGAGGCCGTGGCCGGTGACGACGCCGTCGCCGGGGTACTTCTGTCGGTCGAGGCCGAAGTCTCGGGAGCGGTGGACGACGAGCTGGTCGAACTCCTCGAAGGTGCCTTCGTCGAGGAAGAACTCGATGCGCTCGCGCGCCGTCCACTTGCCCGCCTGGTGCTGTCGCTCGACGCGCGCCCGGCCGCCGCCTTCGAGGGCGCGCCGCTGCCGCTCGCGCAACTGCTCCAGCTTAGACTTGTTGGCCGCTCCGGCCGGTTCTGGTTTCATAGGCTTTTTGGCGCGGCACATTATGAACGAACGGCGCGGATTTGTACAAAGCGGCCCCGCGCCGGAGTTAACATTCGACTTGAAAAGTAAAACTCGAAAGGTCGCCGCGCCGACACCTCAAGTAAAAGTTTCGGGTTTCAAGTTTCAGGTTGCAAGTTCGCTCTGCGTGAGTCGAAAGATTCAATGCGCGCTTTCCGAACTTGGAACCTGAAACTTGAAACCCGAAACTTTTATGAGACCATCCGGCGGCGCAGGGAGCGCATCGCCCACTCGGCGAAGAGGAGCGAGGCGGCGGCGAGGTAGAGGGCTTCGGCGGCGTGCCGGCGCTCGAAGGAGCCGACGAGGAGTGCGCGCGCGAGGTCTATGGCGCTCGTCAGGGGGATCGACCACGCGAGCGTTTGGAGCCAGCCCGGGAGTAAGTCTACGGGGAACCAGACGCCGCAGAGGAAGATGGCAGAGAAGTAGAGGCTGAGGTAGAGGTTGAAGGAGTCTATGTCGTGGACGCGCGAGGTCACGCCGAGCGTCAGGGCCGCGGCGAAGAAGGCGCCGGCGACGAGCGGCAGGGGCGCCAGGACGGCGAAAGGCGAGGTGGCCGCGCCGAAGAGGAAGAGGACGGAGAGGATTATGAGGGAGTCTATGGCCGCCTTGGTCGTCGCCCAGCAGACCTCGGCGAAGGCGAGCGATTCGACCTCGACCGGCGTGGCGAGGATGGCGTCGAAAGTGGACTGGTAGACCATCCGGAAGTAGGAGCCGTAGGCGCACTCGAAGATGGCGCGCGAGACGACGGCGAAGGAGAGGACGCCCGCGCCGACGAAGGAGAGGTAGGGCATCCCGCCCACCGACGAGGCGATGAGCGCGCCGACGCCCCAGCCGAAGGCCAGCACCATGAAGACCGGCTCGATGAGCGGGGCCGCCAGCTCCATCTTCCAGAGCCGCAGGTAGACCTCGAAGTGCCTCTGCCAGACGGCCAGCGCGTCGCGCGGGTTGAGGCGGAGGAAGGCGAGGCCGCGCCGACGGGCTCCGGCGTGCGGCAAAAGAGGACGCGTTTCTGACGCTCTGCTGCTCAAAGTATTTTCTGCGCTCGGGGCGGTTAAATTAAAGAGCTAAACGCCTTCTTCGTCCGGGGCGGGGGCGAAAGGGAACTGCCTCCGTTCGACGAGGCCGATGACCTCCGCGAGCGCCTCGCGGGCGCGGCGGCGCAGTTCCGGAGGGTACTTGTACCTCTCCGCGTGCAGCTCGAACTCGTCCTCGTCGAGGACGAGGTAAGAGAAGTCCGGGGCGACGAGCACGTCTATGTCGAGGTCAACGAAGGTGATGACGCCCTCCGCGAAGACCGGCGGCGTGTTCAGGTTGCAGTAGAAGTTCCGGAGCGCGCCGCCCGGCTCGCGGAAGCGGAAGACGCTGTACCAGCGATCGGCCCAGAAGAACTCCGTGCTCAAGGTGCCCTCGACGATCCGCCCGAGCAGAGGGTGGTTGACCTCCGCCTCAAAGACGCCCTCGACGACGACGAGCGCCCCCTCCCGCCGCTCGAGGCGCGCCCGCCAGCTACGGCTGACGCGGCCGTCGTACTTGCAGGAGTTGACCGTGATGTATTCGCCTCGCTTCATAAGTTTCGGGTTGCGGGTTTCGAGTTTCGAGTTAAAGACAATGCCTTAACTCGAAACTCGAAAC
>DASZKF010000305.1:0-17022 GCA_035947355.1 Pyrinomonadaceae bacterium
AAGGCAGTCAGGACAGGAGAGAGCGGCCTTTGTCTTGTCTGCCTTCTGCCTACTGCTTTCTGCTTTCTTTCTTGCTATCCTCTCCCGCAAGACTCCCGCCCGACTGTTGTCAGCCACGGAGGTTACGGATGCGCCTGTTCACGCCGCACTCTTTCACACTGCTGCTCGCAGTCTTCTTTCTCGTCGGGACGGCGGCGCGCGCGCAGGACGCGCGGACTGCCGCGGCGGCGAAGGCGCTGCACGATCTGTTCGAGGAGGAGTGGGAGTACGCGATGCGCGAGTTCCCGACCTTCGCCTCGACGCTCGGCGACCGCCGCTACAACGACCGCTGGACGGACGTGAGCCCCGCGGCCTACGAGCGCCGGCACCGCCACCGGCTCGACGCGCTCGAACGCCTCAAGCGCATAGACCGCGCCCGGCTCTCCCCGGCCGACCGCCTCAACTACGACCTCTTCAAGAAGGACATCGAGCAGGACATTGAGGGCTACAAGTTCCGCGACTTCCTCCTGCCCATCCACCAGCGCGGCGGCATCCAGACCGAGGACGAGCTGACCGAACTCCTCCGCTTCCAGACCGTCAAGGACTACGACGACTGGGTCGCGCGCCTCCGCGCCCTGCCGCGCTACGTGGACGACACCATCGCCCTGATGCGCGAGGGCAAGGCCGCCGGCCTGATGTGGCCGAAAGTCACCCAGCAGCGCGTCCCCGCGCAGATAGACAAGCAGATCGTCGCGCGCCCCGAAGACAGCCCCTTCTACAAGCCCTTCCTCAAGTTCCACCCGGACGTGCCCGAATCAGAGCGAGCGCGCCTCGCCGCGGCCGCGCGCGAGGCCGTCGCGTCGGCCGTCATCCCCTCCTTCCGCAGGCTCAGAGACTATTTCGTCGGCGAGTACCTCCCGGCCTCCTACGACCAGGTCGGCATCTGGCAGTGGCCGAACGGCGCGGAGGCTTACGCCTTCTACGCGCGCTCGTACACGACCACCAACCTCACCCCGCAGCAGATTCACGAGAAGGGGCTCGCGGAGGTCGCGCGCATCCGCGCCGAGATGCAGAAGGTGATGACGCAGGTCGGCTTCCGCGGCACGCACAAGGAGTTCTTCAAGAAGCTGCGCACCGACGACGACTTCTACTACAAGAAGCCTTCGGAGCTTCTGGAAGCCTACCGCGCCATCTCGAAGCGCATTGACCCGAACCTGGTGAAGGTCTTCAAGACCATCCCGCGGATGCCCTACGGCGTCGTCCCCATCCCCGACAACATCGCGCCCGACACGACGACCGCCTACTACAACCGGCCGGCGGCCGACGGCTCGCGCCCGGGCCTCTACTACGTCAACCTCTACAAGCCGGAGACGCGGCCGAAGTACGAGATGATGGCGCTCTCGCTGCACGAGGCCGTGCCCGGCCACCACCTCCAGATCGCGCGCGCGATGGAGTTGGGCGAGATACCGAAGTTCCGACGCTACGGCGGCTACACGGCCTTCGTTGAGGGCTGGGGCCTCTACGCCGAAAGCCTGGGCGAGGACATGGGCCTCTACGACGACCCCTACTCGAAGTTCGGCCAGCTCACCTACGAGATGTGGCGGGCCGTCCGCCTCGTCGTGGACACCGGCATGCACCACATGCGTTGGGATCGCCAGCGCGCGATTGACTACTTCCTCGACAACGCCGCCAAGACCGAGCAGGACATCGTCAACGAGATTGACCGCTACATCACCAATCCGGGGCAGGCCCTCGCCTACAAGATCGGCGAGCTGAAACTGAAGGAGCTGCGCGCCCGCGCCTCCACGGCGCTCGGCCCCTCGTTCGACATCCGCGAGTTCCACGACGTGGTGCTCGGCTCCGGCGCCGTCCCCCTCGACGTGCTGGAGCGCAACGTGGACGACTGGATCAGGTCGCAGAAGGCGCGCCCGGCCAACGCCGCCCGCCGCTGACCGGGCGCGGGAACCGGAAGGCGCCGCCGTGTGCCCTCACCCGGGGCGGGCCACCGTCGGGTGCAAGGGCACTCGCGGGCGCGCGCCGCGAGTGTCGACAAATGTGCACAGGCGGACGACACGCGTGTCCTCCGACGGACACGGGAGTATTCGGGATCGCCTGAAACCGCTTGTTTCGCCCGCGGTCGGCCTGCGGCCGGCGTCCGAAGGGGCCGGCACGGTGATTGCCGAACTGAGCGGGACTCTGCCGGGCGCGACACTTCAGGCGACACGGCCGCGCGGCCTGTGAGCCTCACGCTCCTCTGAAAAATCCGGACGCGTCGGAACGCAGAGTCCCGGCTGGGCGCGCCGTCCGTCCGCGCTCCCGCCCGCCTCACGGACCCGCCGAGATAAGGAGGTCGCTGACATGGCCCGCTTTCAACCGAAAAGAAGCTTAAGGTCGCTCTCGCCCGCCGGGGTGCTGAGGTTCATCCTCCCGCTGTGGCTCCTTTGCACCGCCCTCGCCTCCGAGTCACGGGCGCAGAACTGGGACTTCGAGACGGGGGATTTGCGCGGCTGGACTGCGACCGGCACGGCCTTCAACAACCAGCCGACCTTCGGCGACAACGTCGCGGCCAGGGGCGCGGGCGTGCGCTCGGGCCACGAGGGCAACTACTGGGTGGGCACCTACGAAGACCGGCGCACTTCCGCCCTCCCCGCCGGCCAGGCCCAGGGCGACGGGCCGACCGGCACGCTCGTTTCGGCCGAGTTTGAGATCACCCGGACGCACCTCTCTTTCCTGATCGGCGGGGGGCTCGACTTCAACCGCCTGCGGGTCGAGCTGCTGGTCAGAATCCGGCCGGGCGACCCGCCCCCGCCGGCGGTCGTGGCCCTCCTCGGGATCGGGGAAAGGGTCACTCTGCCCGGCGGCGAATATTTCGTCGGCGTGCACGCCACGGGGCGGAACAGCGAGGCCATGCGGCGCGAGGTGTGGGACGTGAGCGTCTACAGGGGCCGCCGCGCGCGCATCCGCATCAAGGACGACTCCAGCCACCCGTGGGGCCACATCAACGCGGACGACTTTCGGCTCGTCGGCGGCAGCCCCACGACCCGCATCCACGTCACCGACGCCGCGGGCAATAGCGCGGAGGGCGCGGAGGTTTACCTCAACGGCGTCAGGGCCGGGGCGACGGACGCTTCCGGCAACCTCACGCTCGGCGCCCTCTCCACGGCCCACGACCTCGTGGCGCGCAAGCTCGTCTTCGAGAGCCGGAGCCCCCGCGCCAACCACTCCGCCGGCAGCTCACAGAACTGGAACTTCCGCGTCTACAACACCAGCGCGCGGGTCAACAACGACGGCACGGTCACGGCCCACCCCGTGACGAACCCGTCGGCTGTGCAGGAGCTGCGGCTCAGCACCTCCAACGCCCTCGTCGGGCTTCACCTCGTGGCCGCCGTCGAGTGGGACGCGGCGGCGGGCGAGCTCTCCGGGCTGCGGGATAAATTCCTCGCGGCCTCGCAGTTTTTGTACAACGCCACGGACGGGCAGTTCTTCATCGAGCAGGTGGAGATAGTTGACGACGCCGCCCTGTGGGACGACGCCGATTACCGCGTCCACGCCAACTGGTCGCTGCGCGCCAGCGCGGCCGGCGACGGCTTCCGCGGGGGCGGCTGGATGCGCATGGCCCGAGACAACGTTTTTGACGTTTTCGTCCACGAGTTCGGGCACTACGGCTTCGACCTCAGGGACGAGTACCGGGACGGCGCCACGCCGGGGACCTTGAACCCGGACGAGCGCTGCACCCGCAGCATAGACGCCGCCAACTGTATGGCGGGCACCGACTCGGCCATCGCGGACTTCGGGACCTTCCAGCCGAAGGCTTCCTGCATCATGTGGGTTCAGAGCTGCACCAGCAAGCTCTGCTCGAACCGGCCCGAGAACCCGCACGCGCGCGGGACGCGGCAGGGGGACACGAACTGCTGGTCGCGCATCGCCGATAAATTCCGCGACCGCGAGAGGGAGAGGAGCTTCCTCGTCCGCTGGGTGCTTCAGACGCCGGACTCGCGGGGGGCCGTCGTCGGGACGCTCCCCGACCTCATCAGCGGCTGGAGGCCGAGGGTGGCGATAGACAACCGCCCGCGGGCCAACCTCTGCCAGCCCTTCGAGGTGACGGTCACCGAAGCGTCTGACGACCGGTTGCTGGGCGGGGTCGAGGTGTGGAACCGCACCTTCTACGACCAGAACATCCTCCTGGGGAAGACCACCCAGGACGACCCGAACACGCCGGAGAACGAGGCCGGGAGGATGACCGTCGTCGGGGCGCACATCGGGGACCGGCTGAGCGCCGGGGGCGAACCGTTCATCGTCGGCGAGTGCGACCGCGCCGCCGCCCTCGACCGCCCCGGCGACGCGGCGCCCGGCGGGCCGCGACGGGCCTCACTCCGCCCGGCCTCGCGCGGGCCGGCGTGGCTCGTCCCGGCGGCGGTGTTCGGGCCTCCGCCCCCCGCGCAGAGAGACGGCGCGCGGGTCATCAAGGCCGCGCCCTTCGAGTTGCGGGTCTCCTTCGAGCCGACGGCGACGGCCGGCCAGGCGCTGGTCCGCGCGCGAGCCGGGGCCGAGCTGCGGGGCGCGCCGCGGGCCGAATTTTCCCTCACGGGCTCGACCAAGACAGAGGTCGTCCGCATGCGCTTCGACGCGGCGACAAGAACCTACGTGGGCCTCGTCAACCAACTCCCGCCCGACGCGCAGGGGAGCGTTCAAGTCGTCGCCGTCGACGCGGCCGGCCGGAGCGTCACGCGCCTCGCCGCCGTCTCGCTCTCGCCGGTCCTGCCGGATCGGGAGACGGAACTGTTCTCCGCCGACGGCCAACTCTCGCTGACCATCCCGGCCGGCGCCCTGCCCCGCGGCGCCCGCGTCGCCGTCGGCCCCAGCGCCTCACCCCCGCCGCCGGCGGGCGGCGGGGCGGAGATTCTCAGCGGGCCTTTCAGCGTGGCGGCCTCCACCGGCGGCAGGCTGAACAGGCCGGCGGTGCTGCGCTTCCAACTCGCCCCGCCGGGCGGCAAAGGCTGGGCCGCCGCGGCGTTTCATCCGAAAAGCTTCGAGGCGCTGCGCTATGACCCGGCGGCCATGCGCTGGGAGAGTGTCGGCGGCACTCTCGTGGAAGGGGTCGAGGTAGTCACGCTGCCGATTGTCGAGTTGGGCTCCTACGTGCTGACCGCCCGGAGGCTGACCGCCCCCGCCGCGCAAAAATTCGCGGTGACGGCCGTCTCCCTGCTCGCCTCCCCCTCGCGGTATCAGGGATCATGCCCGGCGAAGATTAACTTCGACGGCGTGATCGAAGCTAACGGGCCGGGCACCGTCCGCTACACCTTCGTCCGCAGCGACGGGGCGACAGGCCCGACGCAAACCCTCGTCTTTAAGTCGGCAGGCAGGCTGCCCGTCAACAACACCTGGTCGATTGGCGGGGCGGGCCTGCCTCATTTCTCGGGGTGGCAGGCGATCAGAATCCTCGACCCGGCCCCCGCGGAATCCGGCCCGGCGCGTTTCACAGTGCAGTGCGCCGGGTCAGCGTCTTAAGCATCACGCGGGGTGGATGTCGCCCGGCGCCGACCAACATCTGTCGCTTCCCGCCCGCGGCGGCGCGGGGGGCGGCCAGACACTTTTTGCAATCTTCACGCCGAAAAACTAAATTAACCGGAGCGGGCATGATAGGGGCGGGGACGGATTTCAGATTTCGCATCTCAAATCTGAAATTATTCATCCCGTCCATCCTGCGCGCCCCGGTTAATAATCGGTGGTGTCTGGAGACCGCTGTAATCTTTGAGCAATCTTCCGAGCCAACTCGCGCGTGATTCTGCCGTCGCGTTCGTGCCCGAGCTGCTCTACGCGGGCGGGCGCTTCGAGCGCGGGCGGGCGCTGGTGTGCGACGAGCGGACGGGCCGCGTCGTCGGGGTCGCCGGCGAGGCGGAAGGGCCGGCGGGGCGCGTCGTCCCGCTGCCCGGTCGGGCGCTCCTGCCGGGGATGGTCAACGCGCACTCGCACGCCTTCCAGCGCGTCATCCGCGGGCGCACCGAGCACCGCGCCGCCGCGCACGACTCCTTCTGGACGTGGCGCGAGATGATGTACGCGGCGGCCTCGCGGCTCACGCCCGAAGACCTCTACGACGCGTCGCGCATGGCCTTCATGGAGATGGCGCTGGCCGGCATCACCGCCGTCGGCGAGTTCCACTATCTGCACCGCGCGCCTGGCGGCGCGGAGTACGAAGACCCGAACCTGCTCGCCCGTCAGGTCGTGCGCGCGGCGCGCGAGGCGGGGCTGCGCGTCGCGCTGCTGCGCGTCGCCTACGCGCGAGCCGGCCACAACGTCGCGCCCGACGAGCGGCAGCGCCGCTTCATCGAACCCGACCCCGAAACCTACCTCCGCCACACGGAGGCCCTCGACAAAGACCTCGCGCGCGACGAAGAGATGCCTGCCGGGGCCGCGAGGGCTGCGTGGGTCGGCGTCGCGCCGCACAGCATCCGGGCCGTGCCTTCCGAGTACCTGCGTGCCGTCGGCGCTTTCGCGGAGGGGCGCGCGCTGCCGCTCCACGTCCACGTCGCCGAGCAGCCGGCCGAGGTCTCCGCCTGCCTCGCCGAGACGGGCCGCACGCCCGTCGCGCTGCTCGGCGAGTTGGGCCTGCTCGGCCCGCGCTTCACGGGCGTCCACGCCGTGCACGTCACGCTCGAAGAGGTTCAACTGCTCGGACGCGCGCGCGCGACGGTGTGCGCGTGCCCGACGACCGAGCGGAACCTCGGCGACGGCGTCGTCCCGGCCGACCGGCTTTTCGAAGCGGGCGTCCGCGTCGCCCTCGGCACCGACAGCCACGCGCAGATAGACCTGCTCGAAGACGCGCGCGAACTCGAATACCACCTCCGGCTCCAGCGCCTCGAACGAAACGTCCTGGCGCGCCCGGCCGCGGCCGAGGGCGTTCGCGCGGGCGGAGGCGCGCCCGACCTCTCCGAACTCGCCGCGCGCCTCTTCGGCTGCGCGACCGCGGCCGGCGCCGAGAGCGTCGGCGCGCCCGCAGGCGAACTCGCGCCGGGCCTCGCGGCCGACTTCTTCACCGTTGACCTGAACGACCCGTCGGTCGCCGGCGCCGGCGAGCGAGACCTCCTGCCCGCCATCGTCTTCTCGCTCTCTCGCGCGGCCGTCCGAGAGGTCTACGTCGGCGCGCGCCCCGTCGTCGAGGCCGGCCGCCACCGCGAGCAGGAAGAGATCGTCACGCGCTTCGCCGCGCTGCAACGGAAACTCTGGGGGGCGTAAAATAGTGATGAATGCGGAATGCGGAATGATGAATTAGAAGCAGCTTGAATGATAAGGGTCAGCTTGCCCGATATTCATCATTCATCATTCCGCATTCATTATTTCTTCTTTTCTATTATGGACGTTGAAGAGATTCTGGCCGGGCTGGTCGCCGTTGATTCGCGGTCGTCGGTCTCGAACCGCGGGGTGATTGATTACGCCGCGGCGCGCGTCGAGGCGTTGGGGATGCGCGTCTCGTTGCTGCCTTACGCGGACGAGGGCGGCGTCGAGAAGGTGCAGTTGGTCGCCTTCGCGCCGGACGAGGCGGACAACGTTGAACTCGTCCTCGTCGGGCATACGGACACGGTGCCGTTCGACCCGGCGTGGGCCGGGGCGCTCAGGCTCGAAGGGCGCGACGGGAATCTTTACGGGCGCGGCGCGTGCGACACGAAGGGGTTCATCGCGGCGGCGCTGGCCGCGCTCGCGGAGGTTGACCTTGTGGGGCTTGGGCGGCCGCTGGCGCTCGTGCTGACGGCGGACGAGGAGGTCGGGTGCCTCGGCGCGAAGCGGCTCGCGGCCGCGCGCCCCTTCCGCGCGCGCCACGCCGTCGTCGGCGAGCCGACCTCGCTCAGGCCGATGCGCGCCGGCAAGGGCTACTGCCTGGCTGAGGCGGTCGTCCGCGGCCGCGAGGCGCACAGTGCCTACCCGCACCTCGGCGCGTCGGCCATCACGCGCGCGGCGCGGCTCATCACGCGCGTCGAGCGCGTCGCCGAAGAGCTGAGGCGAGACGCGCACGAGGCTTTCGACCCGCCGCACACGACCGTCAACGTCGGGCTCGTCTCGGGCGGGACGGCCAAGAACGTCGTCGCCGGCGAGTGCCGCTTCACGCTCGAATGGCGGCCCGTGCCGGGCCAGCGGCCGGAGCTTCTGGCCGAGCTGGTCGGCCGCGAGATGGAAAGCCTCCGGGCCGGGGACGCAGACTTCGACGCCGCGCTCGAAGTCGTGCGCCTCGACGGCGGGATGGAGACGCCCGCGGACGCCCCGCTCGTGCGCGCGCTCGAAGAGCTTTCGGGGGAGGAGGCCGGGACGATCTCTTTCGGCACCGAGGCCCCGCAGATGGCCGAGCTGGGCGCCGAGGCGGTCGTCTTCGGCCCCGGCGACATCCGCGTCGCGCACCGCACGGGCGAGTTCGTCCCCGCCGCGGAGCTGCGCGCGGCCGCCTCGATTTTGCGCGGCGTCATCGAACGCTTTTGCGCGCCGGGACATCAATGAATTGAGGATTGCGGATTTCGGATTGCGGATCGGAATAGTTTAAAGTCTTGGCGGTTGTTATTTTTATCCGGCCAGGTTGTCAGTCTTTATGAAACTGCGAGTGCTTCCCTCTTTCCTCCCGGCTTTAACGCTTTGCCTCGCGCTGCTGGCGGGCTCGGCGGCGGCGCAGGAGGCCCCGGCGGCGCAGGGGCCTCTGACGAGCCAGGAGCTGCGGGCGCTGCTGCTGCAACTGCCGAAGCGGCAGGCGCTCAGGCAGGAGATCATCTCGGAGGTGCGGCGGCGCGGCATCAACTTCCGCCTGACGAACGGGCTGCTCTCGTTCGTCGCCACCAAGAGCGGCAACGACGCCGAGCTGCGCCGCGCGCTCGAAGAGGCCGAGCGCCGCTTCCTCAACCCCGAATCTGCCGCGCCCGCCCCGCCCGAGGAGGCCGCCGCGCTCCTGGAGAAGACGCGCGCCGCCACGCTCGAAGCCGCCGAGGCGATGCCCGACTTCGTCGTCCGCCAGCTCATCACGCGCTCCTACGCGCAGGGGCGGACGCAGAACTGGCGGACGGCCGACCGCCTCACCGTCGGCGTCAGCTACCGCGTCGAGGGCGGCGAGCAGTACCGCCTGCTGACCGTCAACGGCATGGCGACCCCCCCGGCCCAGGCCGAGAGCCGGCGCGACTACGCCAACATCGGCGGGACGAGCTCGACCGGCGAGTTCGTCACCTCGCTCAGGTCGCTCTTCGCCCCCGAGAGCCGGGCCGAGTTCAAGCCGCTCGGCACCGACACCCTGCGCGGCCGCCGCACGGTCGTCTACGAGTACGAGGTCAAGCGCGCCAACTCGAACCGCGTCCTCACCTACAACAACGAGCGGGGCACGGTCGCCGGCTACCGCGGCAAGCTTTGGGTAGACCGCGAGCTGGCCCGCGTGCTGCGGGTCGAGAGCGACTCGACCGAAATCCCCGAAGACTTCCCGATCACCGCCTCCTCGCGCCACATAGACTACGAGTGGGTCAGAATCGAGGGGCAGGGCGAGTACCTCCTGCCGTCGCGCGCCGTCCTCGTGATGACCGTCGCCGAGGGCGGCCGCCTCGAACAGCACCGCAACGACATACGCTTCCGCAACTACCAGAAGTACGGCACCGAGATCCGCATCATCGAAGACGACGTGATCGAGGACGAGCCGCCGCAAAAGCCGTAAAAAAACAGTCCGGAGTCCGGAGTCTATAAGTCTGGAGCCAAAACAAAAGCCCGGCCGCGTCGGTCGGGCTTTTGCCTTCTGTCTTGACTCCAGACTTATAGACTCCGGACTCCGGACTGTTTTTTACGAGTCGGCCTGGCCGGCGTAGCGGGCCGTCGAGGCGCCGGAGATGAAGGGCGCGTCGGCGGTCAGCGCGTCGTCAACGAGCTGGCGCTGCTCCAGCTCGTGGACGGCGTAGGAGCCGGTGGCGGGGCTGGCCGAGGCGGGGCGGCCGACGTAGTAGGGCCGCTCGCAGGCCGGCAGGAGGTTCCTGAGCCGCGGCTCGACGAAGTGCCAGCCGCCGTAGTTCTTCGGCTCCTCCTGCGCCCAGACGAGCTGCGTCGCCCGCGGGTAGGCGGCGAAGGTCTCGCGCAAGGCCGCCTCGGGGAACGGGTAGAACTGTTCGAGGCGGACGACGGCGGCCGACTCGTCGCCCGACTTCCTGCGCGCCGCCGCGAGGTCGTAGAAGACCTTGCCGCCGCACAGGACGATGCGGCGCACCGCGTCGCGGTCGCGCACCTCGGCGTCGTCAATGACGGGCCGGAAGCCGCCCGCCGTCAGCTCCCCGACCGCGGAGACGGCCGCCGGCAGCCGCAGCAGGCTCTTCGGCGTCATCACGACGAGCGGGCGCGCCGCCGTCTGCTTCACCTGCCGCCGCAGGAGGTGGAAGTACTGGGCCGGGGTGGTCGGGTAGCAGACCTGCATGTTGTTCTCGGCGCAGAGCTGCAGGTAGCGTTCGAGCCGCGCGTTCGAGTGCTCCGGCCCCTGCCCCTCGTAGCCGTGCGGGAGCAGCAGGACGAGGCGCGAGGGCTGCTGCCACTTGTCGACGCCGGGCGCGACGAAGGTGTCTATGATGACCTGCGCGCCGTTCGAGAAGTCGCCGAACTGCGCCTCCCAAGCCACGAGCGCGTCGCGCGCCACGACCGAGTAGCCGTACTCGAAACCCATCACGCCCTGCTCCGAGAGCGAGCTGTCGAAGACCTCGACGAGCGCGCGCCCGTCCGCCTTGGCGGTCATGTCGGTGAGCGGCGACCAGGCCGCGCCGGTCTGCGTGTCGTACATGATGGCGTGGCGCTGGCTGAAGGTGCCCCGGCCCGAGTCCTGCCCCGAGAGGCGGACGCGGACGCCTTCGAGGCCGAGCGAGCCGAGCGCCATCAGCTCGGCGAAGGCCCAGTCCATCGGGGTCTCGCCCTCGCCCATCTTCACGCGCCGCGCGAGCTGGCTGACCATCTTCGGGTTGACGTTGAAGCCCTCGGGCACCACCGCGATGCGGCGCGCCAGCTCGCGGATGGTCTCGGCCGCGACCGGCGTCTCGACGACCTCGGAGCCGTCCTCCTCGGCCGCCGGGGCGGGCAGCTCCTTCAACGCGGGCTTGCCCTTGACGATCTCCTTGGCGCGGGCGAGCGAAGCCTCGTAGCGCCCGGTCGCCTCGCGGATCATCGCCTCGACCTCATCCTCGGTGACGACGCCCTCCTGCGAGAGCCTCTGCGCGTACTTGGCGCGCACGCCGGGGTGCGCCTTGACGCGCGCGTACATCAGGGGCTGCGTGTAGCTCGGCTCGTCGCCCTCGTTGTGGCCGAGCTTGCGGAAGCCGACCACGTCGAGGACGACGTCCTTGTTGAACTCCTGCCGGAAGTCGAGCGCGACGCGCAGGCAGCGGAAGGCCGCCTCGGGGTCGTCGCCGTTGATGTGGAAGATGGGGAGCTGCGTCATCTTCGCCACGTCGGTCGAGTAGATGGACGAGCGGCTCTGCTCGGGCGAGGTGGTGAACCCGATCTGGTTGTTGATGATGATGTGGACGGTGCCGCCCGTCCGGTAGCCCTTGAGGTCTGCGAGCTGGAGGGTCTCCATCACGATGCCCTGCCCGGCGAAGGCCGCGTCGCCGTGCAAAAGCACCGGGAGCACGCGGTCAATGACCTCGGCGCGCGGCGCGCCCGCGAGCTGCAAAGCGTCCTGCTCGGCGCGCACCATGCCCTCGACTACCGGGTCGACGAATTCGAGGTGGCTCGGGTTGGGCGAGATCGTGATGCGGACGCGCCTGCCCGCGGCGGTCTCGCGCTCGCCCTTCGCGCCCTGGTGGTACTTGACGTCGCCCTCGTCGGCCGGGAAGTCCGGGTGGACGCTGCCCTCGAAGGCGGTGAAGATGCGCTCGGAGAAGTTGCCGACGACGTTGGCGAGGACGTTCAGGCGGCCGCGGTGCGCCATCCCGAGGACGATCTGCTCGACGCCCTGGTCGGCCGCGCGCTCGACGAGCTGGTCGAGGAGCGGGATGATCGTCTCGCAGCCTTCCAGGGAGAAGCGCTTCTGGCCGAGGTACTTCGTGTGCAGGAAGCGCTCGAAGGTCTCGGCGCGCGTCAGGCGCATCAGGAGCGCCTTGCGGGTCTCGGCCGCGAGCGGCTCGGGGTGGACGAACTCCTGCCGGATGCGCTCGCGTATCCAGACCTTCTGCTCCTTGCTCTGGATGTGCCGGTACTCGGTGCCGACCTTGCCGCAGTACGCGCGCCGGAGCACGTCGAGGATTTCGCGCAAGCTCGCGCTCTCCTTGCCGGCCAGTCCCCCGGTGATGAACTCGCGATCCAAGTCCCAGATGGTCAGCCCGTAGGTCTCTATGTCGAGCTCGGGGTGGTACTGGACGGGGAGCGCGCCGAGCGGGTCTATGTCGGCGATGAGGTGGCCGCGCACGCGGTAGGCGTTAATCAACTCCAGGACGCGGGCCTGCTTGACCACCTGCTCGCGCACGCGGTCGCCGCCGAGGAGCGCCGGGTTGAAGTCGCGCGCCCAGCGCATCGCCTGGTGCTGGATGCCGAGGTCGCGGAAGATGCCCGTGTAGAAGTCGTGCTCGCCGAGGAGCAGCTCGTGGACGAGCGCGAGGAAGGCGCCCGACTCCGCGCCCTGTATCACGCGGTGGTCGTAGGTCGAGGAGATGTTCACCACCTTGCTGACGCCGAGGAGCGAGAGCGCCTGCGGCGTCATCGCGTGGTACTCGGCCGGGTACTCGATGGCCCCGGTGGCGATGATGACCGACTGCCCGGCCATCAGCCGCGGGTTCGAGGAGACGGTCCCGAGCGTGCCGGGGTTCGTCAGGGAGACGGTCGTGTCCTGGAAGTCGGCGACGGCGAGCTTGCCGGAGCGGGCGCGCTGGATGATGTCGTCGTAGGCGGCGAGGAACTCCGCGAAGCCCAGCGCGCCGGCGTTCTTGATGTTGGGCACGAGGAGGGTGCGCGAGCCGTCCTTCTTTTCGAGGTCAATGGCGAGGCCGAGGTTGACCTCGCTGCGGCGCACGCGGGCGGGCTGCCCCTCGACGACGGCGAACCCGTCGTTGAGTTGCGGGAACTTCTCCAGCGCGCGCAGCACGGCGTAGGCGATGAAGTGCGTGTAGGAGGTCTTGCCGCGCTTCCGCTCCCTGAGGAACTGGTTGACGATGAGGCGGTTCTCTTCGAGCACCTTGACGGGCACCTGCCGGTTCGAGGTCGCCGTCGGCACCGAAAGGCTCGTCTCCATGTTCTCGACGATCTTGAGCGCGCCGCCGCGGATCGGGGCGGCCTCGCCGCGCGGCGCCGGGGCCTGCTGCCGCGCCGCGGCCGCGTCGGCCGGAGGCTTTGGCGCGGGCGTCTGCGCGGCGGCGGCCGCGGGCGGCGGGGCGGCCATCACCTGCTGCTCGCCGGTCGGCCACCCGTCCGCGTCCGCGACGGAGGCCGCGCCGGCTGCGACCGAAGTCGCGTCAGCCGTCGCGGTTGCGCCGCCGCCGCCGTTGCCCGCCTGCGCCGCGGGCGTCTCGCCGAGCAGCTCCGCGAAGTACGCGCGCCAGGCCTCGTCCACGAGCGCCGGGTTGCTGCGGAAGCGCCCCAGAAGCCCCTCGACGTAAGTCGCGTTGGCCCCGAAATTTTCCGCGATGATCTGCGAGATGTCCGCGCTGTTACGCTCTTCGCTCAAGTCTTTCACCTCACGCACGGCCCCGAATTTTTCGGCTGGAATTTACCTCATAGCCTATCACCATCCGCCCGGAAGAAGAAATACCCACAGAGGCACAGAGACACAGAGAAAAAGGAGAAAAGGAATGTTTGAGGAGAGTAGAGGGGAACGACCGACGCGGGCTGAAAGCCGCGTTAACTCGTGCCGTCCGACTCTCCCTTGAACACAATCTCTCTTTCTTCTTCTCTGTGTCTCTGTGCCTCTGTGGCTATTTCTTATCGCGCCCCGAGTGTTCGTCACGGGAAGCTGCGCGAGCACGTCATCCTCAAGCTGAGGCTCTAGGCGGAAGGGGGTGCCGGCGCGCTTCTGGGTGCTGGCGGCGGCGTGCGCCGTTCTGCCGGACGCGGACGTGGCGGCCTTCTTCTTCGGCGTCCCTTACGGCGCGACGTTCGGGCACCGAGGCTTCACGCACTCGCTCGCCTTCGCGCTCGTCGTAGGCTGTGCGGTCGTCGTTCTCTTCTTCCGGGGTGAGCGCCGCCGCGGCCCGCTCGCCGCCTTCTTCGCGCTGGCGACGGCCTCGCACGGCCTGCTCGACGCGCTGACGAACGGCGGCCTCGGCGTCGCCTTCTTCTCGCCTTTCAGCAACCGCCGTTACTTCTTCCCCTTCCGCCCCGTCCAGGTCTCGCCCATCGGCGTCGAGAGCTTCTTCAGCCAGTGGGGCCTCGCCGTCATCAAAAGCGAACTCGTCTGGGTCTGGCTCCCCTGCGCGCTCCTCGCCGGCGCTGTGATAATCTGGCGGGGGAAAGCAGTAGACAGTAGTCAGTAGCCAGTAGCCAGTAGCGCTCCGCGCCACGGCCGCTGACGCTGTCACCCTGAAGGTTCGATAGCGGCTGTCTTCCTACTGTCTACTGTCTACTGGCTACTGTCTACTTTTTCATCATGCCTTTGAAGAAGCTGACCGTCGGCGGCGTCGAGTGGGAGTACACGACGGGCGGGCGGGGCGAGCAGACCATCCTTCTGTTCCACGGCGCGGTGGGCGGGGCCGAGACGATGCAGTGGCTCGCCGAGCGGTTCGGCGACGAGTACCGCACCATCGCGCCGACCGTCGCCGACGTGCGCCGCCTCGCGGAGGTGTGCGACGCGGCCAGCGCCATCCTCGACCGCGAGCACGTCGGCCGCGCCGTCGTCTTCGGCGGCTCGTTCGGCGCTCTGGTCGCGCAGGCGTTCCTGAAGAGGCGGCGGCGGCAGGTCGAGCACCTCGTCCTCCTCAGCGCCGGCGCGCCCAACCGCAAGGTCGGCGCGCGCAGCGAGCGGCTGCTGAAGCTGCTGCGGCCGCTGCCCTTCGCGCTGCTGCGCGCGCTGATGAAGGCCGAGCTGTCGAAGTACCTGAACGCGCCCGCCCCGCCCGAGCACGCCGAGCGGCTCGCGGAGTTCCGCCGCCGGCTCGACGAATACTTCGACCGACGGCTGACGAAGCAGACTCTGCTCTCGCGCGTCGCGCTGGCCGCCGACTTCAACCTGCGCGAGACGTACGACGCGGCCGACTACGAGGACTGGCCGGGCCGCGTGCTCATCATAGACTCGGACGACGACCCGATGGTCTCGGCCGAAGACCGCCGGCGCCTCCACGCGCTCTTCCCCCGCGCCCTGCTCTGCACCTTCGAGGGCGCGGGCCACATGATCCCGCTCCTCAAGACGGAGGAACTGGTCGGGCTCGTCAAAGCGTTTCTGAGAGAAGACTACAAACCGCCCTGGGCCGCCGAACACTGCCCCGTCGCCTGAGCGCGCCAGGCTTCGATTAACATTCCATGAAACTTAATCAGACATTTACCATCACGTTGCTCCTCATCCTCTTCCCGGTGGCCGTCTCGGCCGGCGCGCAGCGCGAGGGCGGGCTGAGCCAGCAAGACCGCGCGCTGCTCGAAGCGGCGCGGCGCGGGGGCGCGGCCGAAATCAGCGCCGCGCTCGAAGCGGGCGCGCGCGTCGAGGCGCGCGGCGCGGACCGCATGACGGCGCTCATGCTCGCCGCCGAGCGCGGCCACACGGAGGCCGCCGCCGCGCTCCTCAAAGCCGGCGCACAGCCGGACGCCCGCGACCGCTCCGAGCGCACGCCGCTCCACCTCGCGGCCGCGGGCGACCACTTCGGGGTCGTCCGCGAGTTGCTCAACGCGCGCGCCCGCAGAAACCCTCAAGACGCCGAAGGCCGGACGCCGCTGCTGCTCGCCGTAGGAAGCGGGACGTTGCGCGTCGCGCGCGCCCTGCTCAACGCGGAGGCCGACCCGAACCTCGGCGACCGGCGCGGCCGCACGCCCCTCATGCTCGCGGCCGAGCGCGGCGACCTCGAAGCCGTGCGCCTCCTGCTCGACGAGAGGGCGAGCCCCGGCACGCCCGACGACGAGGGGCGCACGCCACTGATGCTCGCCGCCGAAAAAGGTTTCGAAGAGGTCGCGCGCCGGCTGCTGCGCGGCGGGGCGCGGGCTGACAACGCCGACCGCGAGGGGCGCACCGCCGTCATGCTCGCCGCGCGCGCCGGCTCCGCGCCGCTCGTCCGCCTCTTCGTTGACGCCGGCGCGGACTTCGACGCGGCCGACCACGAAGGCAAGACCGCGTATCTGCTCGCCGCGGAGGCGGGGCGCACGGACATCCTGCGCCTGCTCGCCGAGGCCGGCGCGCGGCGCGACGCGCGCGACGCGAACGGCCGCACGGCCTTGCTGCTCGCGGCCGCCGGCGGGCACGCGGCCGCCGTCCGCGACCTGCTCGCCGACGGCGCAGAGTTGGAAGCGGCTGACCTCTCCGGCATGACGCCGCTGCTCGCCGCCGCCGAGCAGGGGCGCGCGGAGGTCGTCCGCCTGCTCGTCGCCGCGGGCGCGGGCCTGCGCGCGCGCGACACGCGAGGGCACACGGCCCTCGTGCTCGCCGCGGCGAACGGCGAGGCCGGGGTCGTGCGCGAGCTTCTGACGGCTGGCCTGAGCGCCACCGACGAGGAGGGCACGGCCGCGCTGTTCGCCGCCGCCGAGCGGGGCCGCGAGCAGAGCTTCGGGGCGCTGCTCGCGGCCGGCGCGCGCGTGGACGAGCGCGGCCCGGCCGGCGACACCGCCCTGATGGTCGCGGCCGGGCGCGGCGACAAAAACTTCGTCAGGTTCCTGCTCGCCGCCCGCGCCGAGGTCAACGCGGCGAACGAGCGTGGCGAGACGCCTCTCATCCACGCCGCGCGCAACGGCCACCGCGACACCGTCCGGCTCCTGCTCGGGGCCGGGGCCGAACGCGCGGCCAAAGACCGGACGGGCCGCGACGCCCTCACCTGGGCCGTCGCCAACCGCCACGGCGACACGGCCAAAGTGCTCAGGCCGAAGAACTGAAGTTTCGAGTTACGGGTTTCGAGTTTCGAGTTAAAGACAATCTCTTAACTCGAAACTCGAAAC
>DASZKF010000306.1:0-8061 GCA_035947355.1 Pyrinomonadaceae bacterium
GTTTCGAGTTCGGGCGGCGCACGCCGCGCCATTCAAGTGACGCTGAACGAACTCGAAACTCGAAACCCGCAACCCGAAACTGTTTCTATTCCAGGCTCGCCGCCGGGTGGGCCGGCAGGAGCGTGTCTCTCTGCTTGTCGCCGCGCAGGCGGACGAGGGCGAGGACGGCGAGGTAGACGGCGAGGCAGACGAGCGCGGCCGAGGCCAGCGCGTTGACCAGCTCGATGTCGAGGCCGCGCGTCGCGCGCAGGTTGCCGACGACGAGGCCGGCGAGCGCCCAGAGGGTGATGGCGAGCACGAAGAGCATCGGGACGAGCGTGTAGCCGATGCGCTGGCGCGCGCGGTAGAGCCAGGCCGTGATCGTCAACAGCGTCAGCGCCGCGAGCAGCTGGTTCGACGCGCCGAAGAGCGTCCAGAACTTCGACCAGGAGTTGGCCGGCGCGAACGAGATGAAGTAGAAGGGCAGCGCCACCGTCAAAAGCGTCCCCGCGAGCGCCCCGGCCCGGCCACGCCAGCCGAACAGCTCCTGCACGATGTAGCGGCCGAGGCGGGTGCAGACGTCGAGCGTGTCGAAGACGAAGGTCGAGAAGGCCATCGCCCCGAAGGTGGTGGCGAGCGCGCGGTTCCCCTCGCCGACGAAGGGCAGCAGCGTCAGGAAGCCGCCGATGCCCTCGCCGTAGATGATGCCGGGCGTCTTCCCCTTCAGGGTCTCCTGCGCGACGATCATGACCGTGACGAGCGCGATCAGAGCGACGAACCCCTCGGCCAGCATCGCGCCGTAGCCGACCGGGCGGATGTGCGACTCGCGCTCGACCTGCTTCGAGGTCGTGCCCGAGCAGACGAGCCCGTGGAAGCCCGAGCACGCGCCGCACGCGATGGTGACGAAGAGGAAGGGGAAGAGCGCGCCCGTCATCCCCGGCACCGACCACCCCTTGAAGGCCGGCTGCCGGATTTCGTAGCCGCCGAAGAAGACGCCGAAGACGCCGAGCGCGATGGCCGCGTAGAGGATGAAGCCGCCGAGGTAGCCGCGCGGCTGCAGCAGCGACCAGACCGGCACCATCGAGGCCACGCAGCAGTAGGCGAGGATGAGCAGCCCCCAGGTCTTATGGTCGAGCACGAAGGCGGTCGAGACTTCCGTCCCGGCCCAGGAGAGGGCGAAGGCCGCCGGCACGAAAATGATCGTCACGAGCCAGAGCGGCGGGTCTAAATACTTCTGCACGAGGCCGAGCACGACCGAGAGCGCGAGGTACATGACGCTCGCCGCCGCGACCGCGCCGCCGGGGTTGAAAGAGACGTCGGCCGCGCGCAGCTCCTCGGAGCCGCCGACGAAGGTGCCGGCCGTGATGTCGGCGAAGGCGACGATGACGTAGACGAGCGCGATCCAGATGAAGGCCATCATCGCCCGGCCCGCCCCGCCCCCGAGGTGCTCGCGCGTGATCTCGGCCACGGAGGTGGCGCCGTGGCGGACGGAGGCCGCGAGGCTCGTGAAGTCGTGCACCGCGCCGATGAAGACCACGCCCAGTCCGATCCAGAGGAGGCACGGCAGCCACCCGAACATCTGGCAGGCGAGGATCGGCCCGGCGATCGGCCCCGCGGCGGCGATGGCCGAGAAGTGCTGCCCGAAGAGGTAGAAGGGCCGCGTCGGCACGAAGTCCACGCCGTCGTTGACCTCGTTGGCGGGCGTCGGCCGCGAGTCGTCGAGCCTGAACTGCCGCGCCACCCACCCGCCGTACAGGTGGTAGGCCGCGACGAGCACCAGCAGGAACCCGAGCGCGAGAAGTGTTAGGCTCAATTTTCGACCTCCCGAAGGCGGCGCGGCTCAGGCGTCCTCGACGAGCACCAGCCTCACGACCGGGCTCGCGGCCCTCGCCCGGTGACGCTCGCCCTCCCCGCCCCCGATGAAAATCCCGTCGCCCGCCGTGAAGTGCTCGACGCGGTCGGCGAAGGCCACTTCCAACTCCCCCTCGACGACGTACCCGGCGTGCGCCTTCGTGCACCATTCGCGCTCGACGAAGGCTGCGGTGAACTCGACGAGGCGCAGCCTCCGCCCGCCCCGCCCCGCCGCCTTCGAGCGCGCGCCCGGCGAGGTCTCCTCCCACGCCAGCCTGTCGAAATCTATTCTAGCCGCGCACATGTTTGAGTCGAGCCCGGACAGCCGGTGGTCAATGCTTTTTGAGGTCTTTGAGAACCTCGCGGCCCGCGTTCAGGCCGGGGAGGCCGCTGACGCCGCCGCCGGGGTGCGTGCCGGCGCCGCACAGGTACAGATTCTTAATCGGCGTGCGGTACTGCGCCCAGCCGATGAAGGGGCGGAAGGTGAAGAACTGGTCGAGCGACATCTCGCCGTGCAGGGGGTGGCCGCCCGAAAGGCCGTAAGTCCGTTCGAGGTCGTGCGGCGTGAGGAGCTGCGCGCCGATGATTAAGTCGGGGAGGTTCGGCGCGTAGGCCGAGAGGGTTCTGACGACGGCATCGGCGAAGCCGCCGCCGCGCGACGACCAGTCGCCCTCCCCGAGTCGGTAAGGCGCGAACTGCGCGTAGACCGACATGACGTGCTTGCCTTCGGGCGCGAGCGAGGGGTCTGTGACGGTCGGGGTCGTCACGTCCAGGTACGGCTCGGGCGAGTAGTCGCCGTACTTGGCGGCGTCGAAGGCGCGCTCAAGGTAATCAATCTCGGGGCCGATGTGGACGCGGCCCGCCAGCGGGGACGCGGCCCCGCCGGAGTCTCCGAGGGCCTTGAAGGCGGGCAGCCCGTCGAGGGCGAGGTTGAGCTTCGCGGCCGTCCCCGTCGCGCGGTAGCCGCGCACCTTCGCGAGGAAGTCCGGGTCGAGTTCGGTCGGCTCGACGAGCGAGAGGAAGGTGCGCCGCGGGTCGGCGTTCGAGACGACGGCGCGGGCGCGCACCTCCTCGCCGCCTTCGAGCACGACGCCCGCGGCCGCGCCGCCCTCGACCAGGACGCGCTCGACGCCGGCGCCGGTGCGGACTTCCGCGCCGCCCGCGCGGGCCGCCGCGGCGAGCGCCTCGGTGAGCGCGCCCATCCCGCCGCGGACGAACACGGCGGGCGCGAGGGGGCTTCCGCCGAGCGCCGCCTGCATCAGCAGCGGCACGCTCGTCCCCGCCGACCAGGGCCCGGCGAACGCGCCCGTGATGCCGCGCGCGGCGACCACGGCGCGCAGCAGTTCCGTCTCGAACCACTCGGCGGCGAGGTCGGCCACCGCCATCGGCCCCCAGCGCAGGAGCCGGTAGGCGTCCTTTTTGCCGAGCCCGCGGAAGTCTTTGCCGAGCTTGCCGAAGTGCCACACGTCGCCGGGCGTCGGGTGGTCGAGCGACGGCGGCGTCCTCGTGAGGAGCGGCGCGAGCACGCGCCCGATGCGCGCGAAGCTCTCGCAGAACTCAGGGTAGGCCCGCGCGTCCGCGCCGGAGAGGCCCTGCAGCTCGCGCGCCGTGCGCGCCGGGTCTTCGTAGATTCGCAGCGAGCGACCGTCCGGCGCGGGGGCGAAGACCTGAACTTCGGGGCGGATGAACTCCAGCCCGAGGCGCCCCAGGTCGAGGTCGCGCGCGACCTGCGGCGACAGTGGCCCCGCCGCGTGCGCGAGCGTCGAGGCGCGGAAGCCCGGATGAAACTCCTCGGTGACGGCCGCGCCCCCGACGACCCCGCGCCGCTCAAGCACCACCGGCCGAAGCCCCGCCCTCGCCAGATAGCACGCGGCGACGAGGCCGTTATGCCCGCCCCCGATGATGACGACTCTGTCGCTCACATTTGACATTGAGAGAGAAATGATGAATGCGGAATGATGAATGATGAATGTGACGCACGTTGAATCTCATCATCCGAGCGGCATCCTATTCATCATTCATCATTCCGCATTCGTCATTTAATTCCTCCCCAGCCCTTATCCTTCATAATCTTCGCCGCGCCGTTGCGGCCCGACGCGCCCATGATGCCGCCGCCGGGGTGCGTGGCCGAGCCGCACATGTAGAGGTCGCGGATCGGCGTCCGGTACTGCGCCCAGCCCGGCGCGGGCCGCAGGAAGAAGAGCTGTTCGAGCGTCAGCTCGCCCTGGAAGATGTTGCCCTCGGAGAGGCCGAACTGGCGCTCGAGGTCGAGCGGGGTGAGCACCTGCCGGTCCCGGATCAGCTCGCGGAAGTTCGGCGCGTGCTCGGCGATGGTGTCTACGACCGTGTCGCCGAACTCCTCGCGCCGCTCGTCCCAGGTGCCCTCCTTCAGGTTGTAGGGCGCGTACTGCACGAAGCAGGACATGACGTGCTTGCCGGGCGGGGCGACCGAGGGGTCTGTGAGCGACGGGATGACGATGTCTATGTAGGGCCGGCGCGAGAAGCGGCCGTACTTGGCGTCGTCGTAGGCGCGCTCCATGTACTCGACGCTCGGCGAGATCGAGACCGCCCCGCGCAGGTGCGCGCCCGGCCCCGGCAGGGCGGTGAAGTCGGGCAGGCCGTCGAGCGCGAGGTTGACCTTGCCCGAAGAGCCGCGGAACTTGTAGCGCCTGATGTCTTCGACGAACTCGCCCGGCAGGTGCTCCTCGCCGACCATCTTCATGAAGGTGAGGCGCGGGTCAACGCTCGAAGAGACGACCGCGGCCTCCAACTCGTCGCCGTCCTCCAGGACGACCCCGCGCGCGCGGCCGTCCTTGACGACGATCTTCGCAATCGGCGACTCGGTGCGAATCTCCGCGCCCGCCTCGCGGGCCGCGTCGGCAATCGCGTTCGAGATGGCGCCCGTCCCGCCGCGGGCCAGCCCCCACGAGCGGAAGGCCCCGTCAATCTCGCCCATGTAGTGGTGCAGGAGGACGTAGGCCGTCCCCGGCGAGCGGACGCCGAGGAAGGTGCCGATGATGCCGGAGGCCGACATCGTCGCCTTGAGCACGTCGGTCTCGAACCAGCGGTCGAGGAAGTCAACGGCGCTCATCGTCATCAACTGCACCTGGTTGTACTTGTCTTCGGTCGAGAGGCGACGGAAGCGGCGGCCGAGGAAGAGGAGGTCGAGCAGCCCCTTCGGGCTGAGCGAGGTCGGGTCGGGCGGCGTCATCGAGAGGATCGGCTTGACGAAGCGGCCCATCTCGACCATCGCCTTGCCGTACTCGTCGTAGGCCTCGGCGTCGAGCTTCGAATGGCGCGCGATCTCGCGCCGCGTCTTCGCGTGGTCGTTGACGCGCCACAGGTAGTCGCCGTTCGGCATCGGCGTGAACGTGCCGTCGAGCGGGAGGATTTCCAGTCCGTGGCGCGGCAAATCAAGCTCGCGGATGATCTCGGGCCTGAGCAGCGACACGACGTACGACGCGACCGAGAACTTAAACCCCGGAAACACCTCCTCGGTGACGGCCGCCCCGCCGAGGACGTGCCGCCGCTCCAAAACCAGAACCTTCCTGCCCGCGCGCGCCAGGTACGCGGCGTTCACCAGCCCGTTGTGCCCGCCGCCAATGACGATGCAGTCGTATTTTTGTGCCATGTGTCAGGTTAGTTCTTGACGGAAGACTTGCGATGATACTTATAATCGCCCGCCGTGACAAACACCAGTTGAGAAGCCCGCATGCCTATCGGAACCGCCTTCCACGAGAGAACATTCCCGCTCTGCGAGAGCCTGAGCTACCGCGAGTGGTCGGGATACTACGCCGTCAGTTCTTACGAGCCGCACCACGAGCACGAGTACAACGCGATTCGGAACGCGGCGGCGCTGATAGACATCTCGCCGCTCTTCAAGTACCGGCTGACGGGCCGGGACGCGACCCGGCTCGTTGACCGCGTCATCACGCGCGACATGCGCAAGGTCTCCGTGGGGCAGGTCATCTACACGCCCTGGTGCGACGAGCGCGGCAAGGTGATTGACGACGGGACGGTCTCGCGCCTCGGCGAGCAGGTCTACCGCTGGACGGCCGCCGACCCCTCCCTGCGCTGGTTCACGCAGAACGCCGCCGGGATGGACGTGGAGGTCGAGGACATCTCCGAGGAGACGGCGGCGCTCGCCCTGCAAGGCCCGACCTCGGGCCGCCTGCTCAAGAGCCTGGTGAAGGGCTGCGACATCGAGCGGCTGAAATACTTCCGCGTCGCGTCGGGCGAGCTGGCGGGCGTCACCGTTGACGTTTCGAGGACGGGCTACACGGGCGACCTCGGCTACGAAATCTGGATTCCCGCGGAGGGGGCCGTCCGCGTCTGGGACGCGCTGATGGACGCAGGCCGCGCCTTCGACATCCACCCGGCCGGGATGCTCGCGCTCGACGTGGCGCGCATCGAGGCGGGCCTCCTCCTGATAGACGTTGACTTCCACAGCAGCAAGAAGGCGCTCATCGAGTCGCAGAAGTACTCGCCCTTCGAGATGGGCCTCGGCCGGCTCGTCCAGTTAGACAAGAACCGCTTCGTCGGGCAGGCGGCGCTCGCCGAGGAGCAGCGGCGCGGGCATGCGCGAGAGATCGTCGGGCTGGAGGTTGACTGGACGGGCGTCGAGCGCCTGTACGAGGCGGCGGGGCTGCCGCCCGCCATCTCGCCCGTCGCGTCGCGCGTGGCCGTGCCCGTCTACCGCGGCGGCGAGCAGACGGGCAAGGCGACCTCGACCACCTGGTCGCCGACGCTCAAGCGGATGATCGCGCTCGCCACCGTCCGGCGCGAGCACGCCCGTCCGGGGACGCGCCTGGAGTTGGAGGTGACGGTCGAGGCCGTCCGCCACCGCGCCGCCGCGACCGTCGTCAAGACGCCCTTCTTCAACCCGAAGCGCAAGACCGCGACGCCAGTCGTCTGAAAGGAGTTTCGAGTTACGAGTTATGAGTTTCGAGTTAAAGACAACTTCTTTCTCGTCAAGCTCAAGTTCGGGGCCGCGAACTCGAAACTCGAAACCCGAAACTCGAAACTTATTTTGGTCGTGAATCAATCCGTCAGAGAAATCGTCGAGAGTTACGACGCCGGCGCGCCGCTCGCGGAGGCGTGGACGATACCGGCCCCCTGGTACTTCGACCCGCGCGTCTACGAGCTGGAGCGGCGGACGGTCTTCGCGCGCACGTGGCAACTCGCCGGGCGCGCCGAGCAGGTCGCCGCGCCGGGCCGGTACGTCACGGCGGAAATCGCCGGCGAGCCGGTCGTCGTCGTCCGCGGGGGCGACGGCGTGTTGCGCGCCTTCTTCAACGTCTGCCGCCACCACGCGGCGGCCGTGATGACCGAGCCGGAGGGGCAGGCGAAATCCTTGCGCTGCCCTTACCACGGGTGGACTTACACGCTCGAAGGCGCTCTGCGCGGCACGCCCGACTTCGCCGGCGTCTGCAACTTCGACCGGGCCGCCAGCGGCCTCGTGCCCGTCGAGTGCGGCGTCTGGGAGAACTGGGTCTTCGTGAGGCTCGAAGCGGGCGGCCCGACTCTGGAAGAGTTCCTCGGCCGGGAGTTGATCGAACAGGTGCGCCCGCTGAGCCTCGCGGGGCTGCACTGGATGGAGCGGCGCCACTACCTCTTCGACTGCAACTGGAAGGTCTTCGTAGATAATTACCTGGACGGCGGCTACCACGTCCCCCACCTGCACAAGGGCCTCGACAGCGTCCTCGACTACTCGAACTACACGATTGAGAACGGCGGGCGGTTCTGCCTGCAATCGAGCCCCGTGGTGAGCGAGGGGGCCGAGCGCGAGACGGGCGCGGTGAGAGGTGGGAGCCGCGCGCTCTACTACTGGATTTATCCGAACTTCATGTTCAACTGGTACGAGGGCGTGATGGACACGAACCTGGTGCTGCCACGCGGGGTGGAGCGGACGGAAGTCGTTTTCGATTTTTACTTCGCGGACGTGTCCGACGCGGCGCGCGGGCGCAACCGCGCGAGCATCGAGGTGGGCCAGCGGATACAGGACGAGGACACGGCGATCTGCAAGTCGGTGCAGCGCGGCCTGGGCTCGCGCGCCTACCGGGCCGGCCGCCTCTCCGTCCGCCGCGAAGCCGGCGAGCACCTCTTCCACAGACTGCTTTACGCAGACCTCAAGGCCGGGCTGGAATAAAGTAGACAGTAGAAAGACAGTCAGAAGCCCGACCGTGAGGGAGGGCGTTGAGCTTGTGGTAGCGCCAACGCCCTCCCTCACGG
>DASZKF010000307.1:0-16268 GCA_035947355.1 Pyrinomonadaceae bacterium
GTTTCGAGTTAAGGCAGAAAGCAAAAGGAGGATGCCGACCAGCGTGGTCGGCATCCTCTCTGCCTTTTAACTCGAAACTCGAAACCCGAAACTCGAAACTCCTTTATTCGACCTTCAGCTCGAAGGGCAGGATCGCCAACGCCTCGCCACGGCCGAAGCGGTCGAACATGGCGGCGAGGCGGAAGGTGCGCTGCACGTCTTTGGGCAGCGAGTTGATGAAGGCCTCGCGCTCGCGCGCCGCCCTGATGCTCGCCTCCTCTTCGTCGCCGCCGCCGAAGATTTGCTGGAGGAAGGGTTTCGGGGCCGGGTAGACGACCCGCCTGACGCCCTTGTCGGCCGGGATGCCCGCAAGCTCCTTCGCCACCTCGACGGCGCGGTCGAGGCCGCCGAACTCGTCCACGAGGCCGCGCTCCCTGGCCTGCGCGCCAGTCCAGACGCGGCCCTGCGCGATCTCGTGCACCGCCTCGACGCTCGGGAACTTGCGCCCCTGCGCCACCTTCGGGACGAACTCGTCCCAGTAGTAGTGATTTATCAGCCCCTCGAACGTCTTGCGCTCCTCGGGCGTGAACGGCTCGGTCTCGCGGAAGATGCCGGCGTTCTTGCCGCGCATCACGTACTCGCTGGAGATTCCGACCCAGTCGTAGAAGCCCTTCACCACCGGCTTGTAGGCGAAGACGCCGATGGAGCCCGTCAGCGTCAGCGGCTGCGCGACGATGCGGTTCGCGCCCGCCGAGACGTAGTAGCCGCCCGAGGCCGCCAGGTCGCTCATCGAGATGACGACCGGCTTCTTCTTCTTCGCCTCCTCGACGGCGCGCCAGATCAGGTCCGAAGGGTAGATCGAGCCGCCGGGGCTGTCCACGCGCAGCACGATGGCCTTGACCGACTTGTTCTCGCGCGCGTCGTTGATGGCGCGCACGACCGTGTCGGAGCCGATGGTCTGCTCGCCGCCGAAGCTGCCGTCGTTCGAGGAGCCGGGGTTGATCGGGCCGGCGGCGAAGATGACGGCGATCCGCTCGCCCTCGTTGAGGCCGAGGCTCTCGGGCGTGACGCGGCGGTAGTCGGACATCGAGACCTTGCGCAGCTTCTCGTCGTCCTTGTAGCCGCCGAGCCTCTTCTTAAGCTCACCCTCGACCTCCTCGCGGTAGAGCGCGCCGTCTATGAGGCCGGCCGCGGCCGCCGCCCTCGCGCCGTGCGGCGCTCCGTCTATGAAGGCCAGCACGTCCTCCACCGACTTGCGCCGCGCCTCGGCGATGGCCCCGACGTAGGTCTTGAAGATTTCGTCCAGGAGCGAGTTGATCGTCTCGCGCTCGCCCTCCGACATTTCCTTGCGCGTGAAGTGCTCGGGGGCCGTCTTGTACTTGCCGATCTGGTACGAGTCCCAGTAGATGCCGAGCTTGTCGAAGGTGCCGCGGAAGAACATCGCCTCGGCCGCGAGGCCGTTGACGAAGAGGTCGCCGATGGGCGCGACGTAGACGCGCTCGGCGGCCGAGGCGATGTAGAGTTCCTTGTCGGCGCCGAACTCCATGTAGGCGTAGATGGGCTTCCCCGACCGGCGGAAGTCGGCGACGGCCTCGCGCAGCTCGCCCGACTTGGCCCAGCCCGCGCCGACGAGGCCGACGTCTAAGAGCACCGCGCCGATGCGCTTGTCGGCCTTCGCCTTGCGCAGTTGCAGGAGCAGGTTCGCGAGCGTGTTCGTCTCGCCGCCGAGGAAGCGGCTCATCTGCGGGTCGGCCGGCGAGTAGTCGGGCAGCGCGCCCTCGACGCGCAGGACGAGCACGCTGTTGTCGCGGATGTCCGGCGTGTCGTCGAGCGCCATCACGATCAGCGCGATGAAGAGGCCGACGACCAGGACGATGGCGAGGAGCACCCCCGCGATGATGAAAGCTATTTTGCGTCCGCGTGACATTGCCATGATTTTTTACAACTCGGCGTCTCTGATTCCCCGGCCGGGGAGGCGGGGGCGTTGATATTACGCGGGGGCCGGGGCGGGAGTTTCGAACAACAGTTTCGGGTTGCGAGTTTCGGGTTTCGAGTTTGTTCTGCGCGAGTCGGAGGCTTCCAACGTGCGCCTCCCGAACTCGAAACCCGAAACTATTCTTTCACAATCCACCCCCCGCCGACGACCTCCTCGCCGCGGTAGAAGACGGCGGCCTGGCCGGGAGTGACGGCGCGCTGCGGCTCGTCGAAGCGGACGCCGGCGCGGCCACGCCCGAGCGGCGTGACGGTCGCCGCCGCCTCGGCGTGCCGGTAGCGGACGCGCGCGGCGGCGCGCACCGGCCCGGCCGGCTCCTCGAAGGCGACCCAGTTGACGCCCGCGGCCGTGAACTCGCGGGCGAGCAGCTCGTCCTCGTGGCCGACGACGACGCGGTTCTCTTCGGCCTCGACGCGCACGACGTAGAGCGGGAGCGGCCGCGACAGCCCGAGGCCCCGGCGCTGCCCGACCGTGTAGCGGTGGACGCCGCCGTGCCGTCCGAGCACCTCGCCGCGCGCGTTCACGACCTCGCCGGCCGGGGGCCGCTCGGCCGCGCGCCCCTCGGCCTCGAGGTAGCGGTCTATGAAGCCCGCGTAGTCGCCGTCGGGCACGAAGCAAATCTCCTGCGACTCGGCCTTCTCGGCGACCGAGAGGCCGTGGCGGCGTGCGGCCTCGCGCGCCTCCGGCTTCGACAGCTCGCCGAGCGGGAAGAGCGCGCGGGAGAGCTGCCCCTGCGTCAGCTCCCAGAGGAAGTAGGTCTGATCCTTGCGCAAGTCCCGGCCCTTCAAGAGCCGGTAGCGTCCCTCCGCCTCGTCGAAACGGACGCGCGCGTAATGGCCGGTCGCCACCTTGTCGCAGCCCAGGCTCTGCGCGAGGCGGTCGAGCGAGGCGAACTTCAGGCGGCTGTTGCAGGCGACGCACGGGATCGGCGTCTCGCCCCCGAGGTAGCTGCGGACGAAAGGCTCGACCACGTCGCGCTCGAACTCGCGCTCCAGGTTGAGGACGTAGAAGGGGAAGCCCAGCTCCCCGGCCACGCGCCGCGCGTCGTACACGTCGTCGAGCGAGCAGCAGCGCGACGGCAGCGGCTCGCCGTCCTCGCCCACCGTGAGGCCCCGGCGCTGGTTCCACAACTGCATCGTGAAGCCGACCAGCTCGTGCCCCTCGTCCTTCAACATCGCCGCGGCCGCCGAACTGTCGACGCCGCCGCTCATCGCAACCGCAATCTTCATGGGTGGTGAATAGTGAACGGTAAATGGTGAATGGAGAAAAGCAGTTTCTATTCACTATTCACCATTGACCATTGACGGTTTTCCTCTCGTTTGCCGCCCTTTCGCGGCAGGTGCTAAGATGCCCCTCCGCCGTTCTCAGCAGCTTTTCGCGCCTACTCAGGATAACCGATGCGCGGCGAAACGTCAGCCCACCGGCCGGCCGCCTGAGACGAAAGTGAGTGACAAAATGTCGGCTGACGAAAGAGAGCGCCGCGTCGAGGAAGCGCGCGCGCGAAACTCGACGAACTGATACGCCGCTACGATGAACGGGACGCGCAGAAGGGCATACAGCGTAAGAAGATAACTACGGTCGAGGAGGCGCGGGCTTGGCTCGCTGAGAAACTCGGAGAGCACACTTATACGCAGGCGGAGATAGATAGACGGCTGGACGAATTTATCAAGGACGACCGGCGACCGGACGCCGAGCAGTCATAGGACGAGGCGGGCAAAGCATGGCCGAGAGGCGGATTGAGGAGTACGTCGTCGCGGAGGAGCCTTTCTACCTCGCGGTCGGGCGCGAGGTCGAGTTGTTCGAGGCGGCGTACGCCGCGCGGCTGCCCGTGATGCTTAAAGGCCCGACGGGCTGCGGCAAGACGCGCTTCGTCGAGCACATGGCGTGGCGGCTGGGGCGGCCGCTCATCACCGTCGCCTGCCACGAAGACCTCTCGGCCACCGACCTCGTCGGCCGCTTCCTGCTCGAAGGCGAGGAGACGGTCTGGCACGACGGCCCGCTCACGGCGGCGGTGCGCGGCGGCGCCATCTGCTACCTCGACGAGGTGGTCGAGGCGCGCAAGGACACGGTCGTCATCATCCACCCCCTGACCGACGACCGCCGCCGCCTCCCCATCGAGAAGCGCGGCACCATCCTCGACGCGCCACCCGACTTCATGCTCGTCGTCAGCTACAACCCCGGCTACCAGTCCATCCTCAAAGACCTCAAGCAGTCCACCCGCCAGCGCTTCGTCGCGCTGGAGTTCGACTACCCGCCGCCCGAGCTCGAAGCCGAGATCGTCGCCCGCGAGGGAGGCGTCTCTTTGCAGGCCGCGCGCGACCTCGTCCTCATCGGCCAGAAGGTCAGGAACCTCCGCGGCCACGGCCTCGAAGAGGGCGTCTCGACGCGCCTGCTCATCTACGCCGCGCAGCTCACCGCCCGCGGCATCCCCCCGACGGCCGCCGCCGAGGTCGCCCTCTGCTCCCCCATCACCGACGACCGCGACCTCCAGCGCAGCATCCGCGAGATCGTGACGACGGTGATTTGAAAGGCGGGGCGGGCGCGCCGCGTGAAGGATGATGCCGACGGCCGCACTGTCACTGCTCGCCCTGGTTTCGGCGCTGCTCACGATACGGGCCGAGTACCGCGGGCCGCGGCGGGGCGTCTATCTCTTCAAGCCGCTCACCGTCATTCTCATCATCGCCATCGCCTTGCAAACGAGATTCGGGACGCCGGGCGCGTACAGGAGTCTGGTCGTCGCCGGGCTTCTGTGCTCGCTGGCGGGGGACGTGTTCCTGATGCTGCCGCGCGACCGCTTCGTGGAGGGGTTGATAAGTTTCCTCGTGGCGCACGTCCTGTACGTCGCGGCGTTCACGGCTGACGGGCCGGGCGCGGTGTCGGTGTGGGCCGCGGCGGCGCTGGCGGGTTACGGGGCGTTGATGCTCGGGCTGTTGTGGCCGCGGCTGGGCGGGTTGAGGTGGCCGGTGGCGGCTTACGTGGCGGTGATTTTGTTGATGGCGTGGCAGGCTTTGAACAGGTGGCTCGGCGGGGGCGGGGCGGGCGCGGGGCCGGCCGCGGCCGGGGCGCTGCTCTTCGTCGCCTCGGACTCGCTGCTGGCGTGGAACCGATTTAAAGGCGGCTTCCCTGCGGCGCAGGCCCTCGTGCTCGGCACGTATTTCGCGGCGCAGTGGCTCATCGCCCTCTCAACATAAAGTTCCGAGTTTCGGGTTTCGAGTTTCGAGTTCGGGCAGGTCACGTCCAACCCCTCAACTCGCGCAGAACAAACTCGAAACCCGAAACTCGAAACTCGAAACTTCATTTCTTCCTGATGTACGTGCCGTCGAAGGCGACCGTCCAGGTCTTGCCGCCGTCGGCGGACTGCTCCCAGAACTGGCGGACGCGGTCGGCGGAGAGTTTGGTGAAGGTGAGGCGTTCGAGCGTCTTCGCGCCGCCGCGGCCGGGGGTCTCGCCGGTGAAGCGCATCTGGTCGTCCTTGTACTCGCCCGAGAGTTCGAGGATGTTGCCGGAGTTGTCCACCCACGTCTGCTGCCACTTGCCGGTCGCGGCGTTGTAGAGGTTGAAGCTCTTGCCCTGGCCGCCGCGCGCGCCCGTCCAGTTCTCGAAGACGACGCAGTCGCCGAGGATGAGCTGCACGACGTTGACCCCGACCTGCTGCCCCTGCGGGTTCTGCACGTCCCACTCGCCCACCCAGAAGTCGAACTGCCGGTACTCGGGCCGGGCCTTGCACGGCGCGGGCGGAGGCGCGGTCTGCGTGTCGGCGAGCAGCGGGCTGGCGGCCGCGCAGGCGAGCACGGCGGCGGCGGCGGCGCGCTTGAGCACTGATGGTTTCATCGCTGTGGTCGCTCCTCGAAAGGGTTTCGGGGACGGCAAAAGGCTCGCGAGGCGTGTGACGAAGAGATGCCCCGGCCGGGCGGCTTGGATGCCTCGGAAGCGCGTGAGTTACAATGAGGCCGGGCTTAAAATTTTCCGCCGGACGACGTGCCGTACGCCCGTGCAAGAAATCGTACGGCCGTCATCTTTCTGAGGCGTGATGAGCGAAAGGGATCAGGGGCGAGGCTTCGAGTCGAAGGTGGTGGGCGACGAGATCGGCGGGGCGGAGCCGCTGGAGAAGACTCTGCGCGAGCGCCTGCGCTCGGTGCGCTCGCCCGCCGAGCGGCGGACGATTGCGGGGCTGGCGCGCGAACTGGGGAAGCTGCCGGCCGAGTCGGCGCGGGCGGCCCTGGAGGTCTGCGCGGGCCTGGCCGGCGTCTCCCTGCGCGCGGGCGTTGACTTCCTGCGCGTCGTGCCCGAGGCGGCGCTCGTGCTCGACGCCGAGGAGCTGCGCGCGTGGGGCGACCTCGGCCGCCGGCTCACGATGGCCGACGCCGGGACGGGCGCGGCCTTCTTCGCGGCCGGCGCCGGCGACCTCTCGGGAGTCCCGCGCGGCGCCCGGCTCCTCCTCTTCCAGGTCTGCGGCCGGCAGTTGACGCTCTCGACCTCGATCGCGCTCGAAACCTTCCGCCTCGGCCCCGAGGTGGCGCGCGCCGTCGGCGACCCCGACCTGCTGCGCCGCATCTTCGAGGTCGCGCTCGAAGTCGCGCGCCGCTCGGCCAAGCACAGCGCGGACTTCGTCGCCGCGACGCCGCGCGTCGTCGCCGCGCTCGAAGCGTTCCGCAGTCAGGACGGACGGGAGGATGAGGGCGACGCCGGCGAAGACGCAGGCGTCACGCCGCCGCCCGCCGAGCCGGTCGCGCGCGCGGCGGTCGCTCTGGCGAACTCGTTCGCGACGCGCGCGGGCGGCATCGCTTCGGACGTGTGGGCGGCGCTTCCCGAAGCCGTCGAGGGGTTAGACGCCGGGGCCGCGCTGCGCCTCTTCCTTCACGCCGAGGGCTTCCTCGACCGCGGCGGCGCGGCCGCGCAGCACGCGCTCGCGGCCGGCGGCGAGGTGCTGAGGGTCGCGCCCGAAGCCTTCGAGGAGTGGTCGCGGCTGCTGCGCGCCGTGGCCGAGCACAGCAACGCGGCGCTGGTCGCGCTGGCGCGCTCGACGCCCGGCTTCTTCCGCGCCACGGCCGAGGCCCGAGCCCGCGCGGGCGCGCCCGACGCCGTGCGGCGCGTCCTGGCGGTCGCGCGCGAGGTGGCGCGCGTGGACGCCGAGGCCGCCATCTCCTGCTTCCGCTCCGCCCCGCAGGCCCTGCGCGCGACGACCGTCGAGCAGTTCGAGCGCTGGGCGCGCGAGGGCCTCGACATCGAGAGCGCCAGCCCGCGCGCGCGCCGCAGCTACTACGCGCTCGAAACCCGCCGCAGCAACGAGCAGTTGCAGAGCGGCGGGCAGGGGCTCGCGCTCGAAGAGGTCGCGCAGACGCTCCGCCTCTACGTCGAGGCTCTGACGGGCCGCGCCGTGGAGGTCTCGCCGCTCTCCTCCGTCCCCGAAGAGCAGCGCATCGGCGACGGGCGCACCATCCACCTCCCTTCGACCGTCAACGAGTTCGGCGACGCCGGGCTCGACTTCCGCCTCTACAAAGTCCTCGCCGCGCACGCCGCCGGCCAGATCGAGTTCGGCACGCACGAGCGCGGGACTAACGACCTGCGCGCGGCCTACTCGGCCCTCTCCGAACTCTACGCGCCCGAGAGCCGCGACGCGCTCGACGCCTTCTCCCTCGGCGGCTACATCAACGACCCCGCGCGGGGCGAGCGCGCCCTCCCGCCCGGCGAAGAGGCGCGGCTCGCCGCCGAGGCCCGACGCACCCTCCCCGAGGGCGGCGACTACCGCGCCGTGCTCGCCCTCTTCCCGCAAAGAGGTCTCGCCGCGCGCATCTTCGGCACGCTGGAGAACGGCCGCATAGACCGGCGTCTCCGGGCCGCCTACCGCGGCCTCGCGCGCGACCTCGACCTCGTGCGCGCGCGCCTGCGCCAGAACCGGCCCCGCATCGCCGCCGTCCCCGTGGGCGTCGTCCCCTTCGAGCTGCTCTTCCAGATCACGCTCTGCGGCGGCGCGCTCGACGACGCGCGCGGCTTCTACGGCCAGGTCGTCTCCGAACTCGAATCCATCGTCGCCGACTACCTCGGCTCGCCGCGCGCGTCGGTCGCCGACACGCTGGTGGCGACGAGCCGCGTCTACGCGCTCTTCCAGTCGGTCGTCCCCGAGATGACCGAGCGGCAGCAGCAGCAGGACGAGGAGGAAGGGGCGGACGAGCAGACCGGCGCGCAGTCGAACATGGAGCGCGACGGCGACGAGCGCGAGGAGGCTTCGGACGAGGCGCGCCGCCGGCAGACGGACGCGCGCGAGCTTTTCAACGCCTGGGCCGCGGCCGAGGCGCGCGACCCCGACGGCGAGGAGTCCTTGACCGGCGCGGAGCGCTGGGTGGCCTCCGGGATGCCGGAGCAGGAGCTGGAGGCGGGCGAGGAGGCTTTCGAATACGACGAGTGGGACCGCGACCTCTCGGACACGCGCGTCGGCTGGTGCCGCGTCGTCGAGAAGCGCGTCCGCCGCGGCGAGCGCTCCTTCGTCGAGATGACGCGCTCGCGCTACCGCGGCGTCATCTCCTCGATACGCCACCAGTTCCAGCTGATGCGGCCCGAGAGCCTGCGGCGCGTCCCGAACGAGCTCGACGGCGACGACTACGACCTCAACGCGCTGATTGATTACGTCGTAGACCGCCGCGCCGACGGCCAGCAGTCCGAGCGCATCTACACGAAGCGGCTGCGGCGCGAGCGCGACGTGGCCGTCTCGTTCCTCCTCGACCAGTCGAGTTCGACGGCCCGCACCATCGGCCGCCACCCCTTGCAGCCCTACACGCACCCCGGCCGCCGCATCATCGAGGTCGAGAAGGAAGGCTTGGTCTTGATGAGCGAGGCGCTCGAAGCCGTCGGCGACCCCTACAGCATCTACGGCTTTACGAGCGAGGGCCGGCGCAACGTGAAGTTTTATGTGATTAAGGATTTCGGCGACGCCTACGCCGACGAGGTCGAGCGCCGCATCGGCGGCATCAACTACCAGAACAACACCCGCCTCGGCGCGGCGGTGCGCCACGCCGCCGCCCGCCTCGCGCGCCAGGAGGCGCGCACGCGCCTGCTCATCGTCCTCTCCGACGGCCGCCCCTACGACCACGACTACGGCGACGCCCGCTACGCCCGCGAGGACACCCGCGAGGCCCTTCGCCAGGCCCGCCTCGACGGCATCACCCCCTTCTGCATCACCATTGACCGCGACTCCGAGGCCGAACTCCGCGACCTCTACGGCGAAGTCGGCTACACCATCATTGACGACGTGCTCAGCCTGCCCGAAAGGATGCCGGCGATCTACCGGCGGCTGACGACCTGAGCCTCCGGCCGGCCCGGCGAGGTTATTGAACGAACCTTTGTGAGGTTTGAGATGTGGAGGTTTTTACTGATGGCGGCGGTCGGGATTTTGCCGGCGCGGGCGGCGGCCGGCCAGCCGCGCCGGGCGTGCGAGTACGGGATGTCGATCTGCGAGTCTTACGCGGCGGCCGACGCCGTGTTCGTCGGGACGGTGACGCGGATTGTGCCGGCCACCTTCCGCATCGACCAGACCGACTCTGATTACGACCAGACGGCCTACGTCGCCGTCGAGAAGGTCTACAAGGGCGCGCGGCGCGCCCGCATCGTCCTGCGCCAGCTCGGGCGGCGCGACGCGCAGAAGTTCGTGCAGCACTCGCGCTACCTCTTCTACGCCAACTACGACCGCGCCGCGCGCCTCTGGGAGGTCAGGCCCTGCGGCAGCACGCGCATGGCAGACTACGCGCAGGACGACCTGCGTTACCTCGACGCCCTGCCCGCGTCCGCCGCGAGGACGCGCGTCTCGGGCGAGGTCGTGCACTTCGCTGAGCCCGACGAGGAGCAGGCGACGTCGCGCCTGCCCGGCGTGCGCGTGAGACTCTTCGGCGGGGGCCGCGTCTACGAGACGACGACCGACGCGCACGGGGTCTACGAATTCACCGGCCTCCCTCCCGGCCGCTACCGCGTCGAAGTCAGAGCCCCCGCCGACCTCGTCTTCTACGCGGCGCTGCACACGGGCCGCGACCCGTTCGAGCGGGCGCGCGAGTTGGAATTCGACCTGGCGGAGCGCGGCTGCGCGGGCCTGACGATCCTGTTCAGAACCGCCGGGAGCATCAAGCCGAGCGACGGCGGGGGCGTCGGGATGCTACGCGGCGGCAACCCGACGCGCGCGGTAGTCGTATTAAGGCCGGCGCCCGCGAAATCCTGATGAAAGGTGTGTCGGACGGATCATGCCACAGACTCCCTCCCCCGGCGGCTTCACGCTCATGACGGCCGCGGCCGCGCTGCTGCTGCTCTGCCCTTTGTTCGCCGCCGCCCGCGACAGGTCGAAGGGCTCGGAGGGCGACAGGCGCTTCGCCAAGCTCAACCGGATGCGTGTACATTACCGCAGCTTCGGGAAGGGCGAAGAGGCGTTGGTCTTCGTCCACGGCTGGACGTGCGACTGGACTTTCTGGCGGGCGCAGGTTCCGGCCTTCTCGGGGCGGGTGCGCGTCATCGCCGTAGACCTCCCCGGCCACGGCGAGAGCGACCGGCCCGCGGAGAAGTCGGCCTACACGATGGACTCTTTCGCGCGCGCCATCGAGGCCGTCATGCGCGACGCGAAGGTCAAGCGGGCCGTGCTCGTCGGGCACAGCATGGGGGCGCCCGTCGTGCGGCAGTTCTACCGCCTCTTCCCCGACAAGTCGCTCGCGCTCGTCTTCGTTGACGGCGCGCTGTGGCCGTTCGTGCCGCGCGCCGCCGCCGAGCAAATCCTCGCCTCCATGCGCGCCGACTACGCGCGGGCCGCCGCGCCGATGGTCGAGGGCATCACGCAGGCGATGCTCTCGGCCGAGCAGCGCCGGCAGGTCAGGGCGAAGATGCTGGCAACGCCCGCGCACGTCGCCGTCGGCGCGATGGAGGGGATGGTCGAAGAGGCGGTCTGGAAGGAGGATGTCATCGGCGTGCCCGCCCTCGCCGTGCTCGCGCGCACGCCCTACTGGCCCGCCGACACGGAGCAGCGCTTCCGCCGCCTCGCGCCCGACCTCGACTTCCGGATGTGGGAGGGCGTCAGCCACTTCCTGATGATGGACAAGCCCGACGAGTTCAACCGCGAACTCTCCGACTTCCTCGCGCGCCGCAAGCTGTTAAAGGCCGGGAATCGTAAATCGTGAAGACGCGTTGAGCGCCGCCGCGCCTTGAAGCGTTCAAACCCGCGGGCAAGCGGCGGCGCGTTCGATGACTATTTCCGGCCTTTTGCCTTCTTTTTGAATGCTGGGTTAATATTTACGGCGAGCTGAGCAGTGGGCTTGACACAGGTCTTTGTTTCAATATTCCCACCGCGAAGCTTATGAGACTTACGCAGCGCAAAGGCGATTTAGCGACCGCCCAGGCCATTGCTACTTTCACTCGTTTGGGTTACGACGTTTTAGTTCCCATTACCGAGTCCGCGGCGTATGACCTCGTGGTTGATACTCCGGACGGCCTGAAGCGGGTTCAGGTTAAATATTCTAGTGATAGAGAAATTGACTTACGAAACATCCACAGCAACTCTAGTGGATACGTGGTGAAGAAAACTAAGCAGGACGCTTACGACTGGTTGTACATTCTGTATGTGAGACAGGAAATCCAGGAAGAACATCTCCTGACTCATTGCTTTGTTAACAGGCGGAGCGTAACGCTGACGGAATGTTCTAGAATAGTTTTTGGAGGGGTAGCCTAATCGGCTAAGGCAGTAGTCTTGAAAACTACCGGGAGAAATCCCTTGCAGGTTCGAGTCCTGTCCCCTCCGCCAGAATCAGAAGGTTTTTATTGACGAAGCCGCCCCGCCCCCTTTCGAATGGCGCTGGCGGCTTCGGCCGTTTTGAGGGGGAGGCAGGCGAAGGCGATGAGTGTTTTGCTGTTTGGGATGTGGGCGCTCTGGCAGGAGGGCGAGAACGTCTTGCAGCGGCTGTGGCGTTGGACGCTGCCGCTGCGCGACTACCTCAACTTCAAGTGGGAGCTGGGCAACTTCGTCTTCTCGATTGCGAGCCTCGCGCTCGGCCTCGCCGTCTTCCTGCTCTCGTTCGTCCTCTCGCGGTACCTGCGCACGTTCCTCGAGCGCCGCATGCAGGCGCACCCGCACCTCGACCCCGGTGTCCAGTACACCATCCTCCGGCTCGTCAACTACATCGTCGTCCTGGTCGGCGTGATCGCGGCGCTGCGGATCGCGGTCGGGGCCGACTTCACCTCGCTGGCCGTCATCTTCACGGCGCTCTCGGTCGGCATCGGCTTCGGCCTCCAGTTCATCGCCGGCGACATCGCCGCCGGCTTCCTCCTCCTCTTCGAGCGCCCCGTCAAGGTCGGCGACTTCGTCACCGTCACCGGCCCGGACAGCCGGATCGTTGACGGCAAGGTCATCTCCATCAACCTGCGCACGACGGTCGTGCAGAACAACGACAACGTCTCGGTCATCGTCCCGAACTCGAAGCTCACCAACGAGAACCTCATCAACTGGTCCTACCGCGGCAAGCGCTCGCGACTGTCTATCAACGTCGGCGTCTCTTACGACTCGGACGTGGAGCTGGTCACGCAGACCCTGCTTCGCGCGGCCGAGGGCGTCAAGTTCGTGCTGGATGAGCCGAAGCCCTCGGTGCAATTCATGGAGTTCGGCGAGTCGTCTTTGGACTTCCGCCTGCTGGTGTGGACCGACCGGCCGCGCCGCTACCCGCAGATCAGGAGCGCCATCAACTACAACATCCGCCGCCTCTTCCTCGAAGAGAAGATCGAAATCCCCTTCCCGCAGCGCGACCTCAACCTGCGCGGCGGCGCGCTCCGCTTCGACCCGCGCGACAAGCTGCTCGTCGCAGGCGGAGACGGCGGCCCGGAAGAGCCGGCGTCGGCGGAAGAAGAGCAAGAGGCCGGCGTCGGGCGGTGAATCAGAAGCCCGACCGTGAGGAAGGGCGTCTCAAGTCCCGTCTGAGAATCGTGTGATGGGACTTGAGACGCCCTTCCTCACAGCCGGGCTCCCGTTTGACTCGCGTCCCCGCCGCGGTTTAGGCTAGTGGCGTCTTCCTACTGAGTGAACAGCCATTCAGCTTCGGGCCGCCGACTGACACGGAGACCGTCCCCCTGATGCGTTCCGCCCGTTCACTGCCCGGCGCGCGCCCCGCCGCGGGCGACAAGCGCGAGGCCATCCTGCGCGCCGCCACCCGCGTCTTCGCGCGCTCCGGCTACTTCAGCTCGAAGGTCGCCGACATCGCCCGCGAGGCCGGCGTGGCCGACGGCACCGTCTACCTCTACTTCAAGAGCAAGGAGGAAATCCTCCGCTCCGTCTTCGAGCGCAACACCTCCGAGGCCATCGCCGAGGGGCGCGAGGAACTCTCGAAGATCGCCGACCCGCGCGACAAGCTCCGCCGCATCGCCCGCCACCACCTCGAACGGCTCGGCTCGGACCGCGACCTGGCGGTCGTCTTCCAGGTCGAGCTGCGCGGCACCACGAAGTTCATGGAGGAGTTCTCGGCCGCCGGCCTCGCCGAGTACCTCAGCCTGATCCGCGAGGTCTTCGAGGAGGGGCAGGCCGCCGGCCTCTTCCGGCGCGAGCTGAACGCCAAGCTGGTCTCGAAAATCCTCTTCGGCGCTCTGGACGAGATGGCGACCAACTGGATTCTCTCGAAGCGCCGCTACCGGCTCGCGCCGATGGCCGACGAGGTCTTAAGCATCTTCTTCGACGGGGTGAGCACGCGCCCATGAACACCGCCGAGCAGCTCAACACCGGCGCCCCGGCGCGCGCCGCGCACCCGCCGCGCGTGCCGCTCCACGAGGACGAGCCGCGCACGCTCGTCGAGGTCTTCGAGCGCGCGCTCGCGCGCCACGCGCGCCCCGACACGCTCAACGCCAAGCGCGGCGGCGCGTGGCAGCCCGTCTCCTCGGAGGACTTCCTGCGCCGCGCGCGCCGCGTCGCGCTCGGCCTCTACTCTCTGGGCGCGCGCCGCGGCGACCGCGTCGCGATCCTCTCGGAAAGCTCGCCCGAGTGGGTCCTGACCGACGCCGGCTGCCTCTCGGCGGGCGTCGTGGACGTGCCGCTCTACCCGACGCTCGCCCCCGCGCAGGTCTGCTACATCCTCAACGACTCGGGCGCGTCCGTCCTCTTCGTGCAGGACGCGGCCGCCTACGAGCGCGTGCGCGAGGGCCTCGGCGAGTGCGCGGCGCTCAGGCGCGTCGTGCTGCTCTCGGGCGAGGCGGAGGGCGGCGACGGGCGCGAGGTGATGACGCTGGCCGGGCTCGAAGAGCGGGGCCGCGCGCTCGGCGAAGAACAGCCCGACCTGGCCGAGACGCTGGCGCGGGCCGTCACGCCGGACGACCTGGCGACGATCATCTACACGTCGGGGACGACGGGCGAGCCGAAGGGCGTGATGCTCTCGCACGCGAACGTGGTCTCGAACCTGATAGACACCTCCGACCGCCTCGCCTTCCGCCCCGAGGACGTGGTGCTCTCGGTGCTCCCGCTCTCGCACATCTTCGAGCGCGGCGCGATGTACATGTACCTGCACCACGGGGCGAAGGTCTTCTTCTCGGAAGCGATGGAGAAGATCGGCGAGAACATGCGCGAGGTGCGGCCGACCGTGGTCATCGCCGTGCCGCGGCTGTTCGAGAAAATCTACGCCCGCATCAAGGAGCGCGCGGCCGAGGGCGGGAGGTTGAAGACGGCGCTGCTGATGTGGTCGGTCGGGGTGGGCCGGCGCTGGTCGCGCCTCGTCTCGGCGAGGCGGAAGGTGCCCGCGGCGCTCGCGCTCGAACACCGCGTCGCCTCGTGGCTCGTCTTCTCGAAGTGGCGCGAGGCGACGGGCGGGCGCATCCGCATCTTCTGCTCGGGCGGCGCGGCCCTGCCCGAGGAGCTGGGCCACATCTTCAACGGCGCGGGCCTGCCCATCGTGCAGGGGTACGGGCTGACGGAGACCTCGCCGGTCATCTGCGTCAACGGCCCCGACGACAACCGCATCGGCACGGTCGGGCCGCCGATCCGCAACGTCGAGGTGCGGATCAGTGACGAGGACGGCGAGATCGAGACGCGCGGCCCCAACGTCATGCTCGGCTACTACAACAAGCCGGAGGCGACGCGCGAGGTCTTCACCACCGACGGCTGGTTCCGCACGGGCGACATCGGAACGCTCGACGCCGAGGGGTTCCTGCGCATCACCGACCGCAAGAAGGAGTTGTTCAAGACCTCGGGCGGCAAGTACGTCGCCCCGCAGCCCATCGAGCAGCGCATCAAGCAGTCGCGCTTCGTCAACCAGGTGGTGCTCGTCGGCCACGGCCGCAAGTTCCCCGCCGCCCTCATCGTCCCCGACTGGGAGATGTTGCGCTCATACGCACAACTGAAGGGCCTCGACCTCAAAACCCCCGCCGACTTCTGCCGCCACCCGCGCATCCTCGACCTCCTCCAGCGCCAGATAGACTCCCTGACCTCAGACCTCTCCCGCTTCGAGCGCGTCAAGCGCGTCGCCCTCCTCGAACGCGAGCTGACCATCGCCGGCGGCGAACTCACCCCCACCCTCAAAGTCAAACGCCGCGTCATAGACGAGAAATACCGCGATGTGATTGATAAACTATACGAAGAGTCAGAAGCCCGACCGTGAGGGGGGGCGTCCCAAGTCCCCTTACACGATTCTCTAACGGGACTTAAGACGCCCTCCCTCACGGTCGGGCTTCCGCCCTGACACTACATTCCCACCACAGGCCTACCTTCGCGAAGGAGGATTACTGCGGTGGACTCTCCTCTGGCTTACCTCATCACCTTTCGCTGTTACGGGACTTGGTTGCACGGCGACGCGCGCGGTTCCGTCGACCGCCGCGGTCATAACGTCTACGGGATGCCGCGCGTCGCGCCCAATACGAGGCTCGAAAAAGCTGACAGCACGCAGCTAGCGCACCCTCCCGTGGCGCTCGACGCCGAGCAGCGGGCGGCGGTCGAGGAGGCCGTCCGCGAGGTCTGCTCCTATCGGGGGTTTCACCTACATGCCGTCAACGTCAGGACGAACCACGTTCACGCGGTCGTGGCGGCCGGGGACGGACCGGAAGTAGTTATGAACGCTTTCAAGAGCTACGCGACGCGGAGGCTCCGCGAACTCCGTCTGCTGTCCGCGGCGCTTAAGCCGTGGGCCCGGCACGGCAGCACGCGCTACCTTTGGAACTCACGCCAGGTCGAAAGGGCGATTGATTATGTTCGAAACGGTCAGGGCGAAGAGCCGCCGGATTTCAACGACTAGCGGCGCGTCAGAAGCCCGACCGTGAGGGAGGGCGTCCCAAGTCCCCTTACACGATTCTCTAACGGGACTTAAGACGC
>DASZKF010000308.1:0-9110 GCA_035947355.1 Pyrinomonadaceae bacterium
AACTCGCGCAGCGAAATATCTTCACCCAGCGGGCGCGCGAAGTCCCCGGCCCCGACCTTGCTCGGCCTTCCGGCGAGCGGGTATGTGCTGACCCCCTCCAGGTCGAGCGGCCTGAAGCCTTCGTCGTCGTAGATAGACATAAGAGAGATGGGTGCTGGGTTCTAGGTGCCGGGTGCTGGGAAAGCAACCTGTCTTTACCCCAGCCCCCGGCACCTAGAACCCAGCACCCATCTTTCTTATGTCCATCTACGACGACGAAGGCGTCAGGCCGATTGACCTGGAGGGGGTGAGCACCTACCCGCTCGCGGGGCGGCCGAGCAAGGTCGGGGCCGGGGACTTCGCGCGCCCGCTGGGTGAAGATATTTCGCTGCGCGAGTTCCTCGCCTCGCTGCCGAACATCCTCGCCGTGCAGTCGCTCAGGCAGGTCGCCGCGCAGGTGCGGCGCGCGCGGCGGCTGGGGAAGCCGGTCGTCTGGGGCCTCGGCGGCCACGTCGTCAAGACCGGCCTCGCGCCGCTCCTCATTGATCTGATGAAGCGCGGGTTCGTCTCGGCCTTCGCGGCCAACGGCTCGGTGCTCGTGCACGACGCGGAGATCGCCCTCGTCGGCTCGACCTCGGAGGACGTGGACGCGAGCCTCGGCGCGGGCGCGTTCGGCGCGGCGGAGGAGACGGGCCGTCTGCTGAACGACGCCGCGCGCGAGGGGGCGCGCGACCGTATCGGCCTCGGCGAGGCGCTGGGGCGCGCTCTTTCGGCCCTGAACCCGCCGCACGCCGGGCTGTCGCTGCTCTGCGCGGCCTACTCCGCGCGCGTGCCCTTCACGGCGCACGTCGCCGTCGGCACGGACATCGCGCACTTTCACCCGACGGCCGACGGCGCGGCCCTCGGCGCGACGACGCACACAGACTTCCGGCTGCTGGCCGAGCTGGTCAGGCGTCTGGACGGCGGCGGCGTCTACCTCAACGTCGGCTCGGCCGTCGTCCTGCCGGAAGTGTTTTTGAAGTGCGTGACGCTGGTGCGCAACCTCGGCCACCCGCTCGCCGATTTCACGACCGCCAACTTCGACTTCATACAGTCCTACCGCCCGCTGACGAACGTCGTCCGCCGCCCCGTGAGCGGCGGCGCGGGCCGCGGCTTCAGCGTCACCGGCCACCACGAGCTGACCATCCCGCTCCTCGCCGCCGAACTCCTCTGCGGCCGCGACGAGGCGTAACCTTCAACATCCAGAAGAAATTACTGTCGAGCGTAGCGGGAGGCAGTATTGGGTGTAGACATCGGCGGCGAGCGGGTGTATCATGCAGTTGAAAATGAAATCTAATTTCATTTTCGCCCTTTGAAAGCCAGCTCCGAGAGCTTTCGGCCGAGGGCCTTTCGTCCCTTCGGCCTCATCCGCTTTTACGACCAGAGCTTACCCGGCAGGTCTCGAATGGAAACCCCTTCGTCCTTCGCGCGACGCGCGCTCGCCTTCTTCTCCCTCGCGCTTTCTCTCTTCGCCTTCAGCCCCGACGCCCCCGCGCAGACGCCGCGGCCCGCGCTGTCGGGCCACGTCACGGACGAGCACAACGCGGCCGTGCCCGACGCGCGCGTGACCTTGCAGCAGGAGGGCACGCAGGTCGACTTCGTGACGACGACCGACGCCGAGGGCGCTTTCTCCTTCAACGCCCTCGCGCCCGGCCAGTACAGCCTGAGCGCCTCGGGCGAGGGCTTCGCGACGGCCGTCCAGGAGTTGTCGCTCGCGGCGGGCCAGAACCAGAACGTGAACCTCGTGCTACGCGCCGGGGCGCTCGCCGAGGAGATGCTCGTCTCGGCCTCGCGCATCGCGGGCACGCCCGAGGTCTTGGAGCAGATTCCCGGCTCGGTCGAAATCCTCGACCGGAGGATGCTTGAGACGAGCCGCGTCTTCAGCACGACCGAGGCGCTCCGGAAGGCGGCCGGCGTCAACGTCCGCGACGAGGAGGGCTTCGGCCTGCGGCCGAACATCGGCATCCGCGGCCTCAACCCGACGCGCTCGACGAAGGTCTTGCTGCTCGAAGACGGAATCCCCTTCACCTACGCGCCCTACGGCGACAACGCCTCCTACTACCACCCGCCCATAGACCGCTTCGAGACCGTCGAGGTCTTGAAGGGTTCGGGGCAGATCGTCTACGGCCCGCAGACCGTGGGCGGCGTCGTCAACTACATCACGCGCAACCCGCCCGAGGAGCCGTCCGGCACGCTCACGCTCGTGGGCGGCAACCGCGACTACTTCAACGGCCACGTGAGCTACGGTGGCACCTGGGGCTCGACCGGGCTCCTCTTCGACTACACGCGCAAGCAGGGCGAGGGCGCGAGGGAGAACCTCCGCTCGGGCCTCAACGACTTCAACTTCAAGTCGGTCTCGACCTTCGGCACGCGCCACGCGCTGACGGCCCGCTTCAACTACTACGGCGAGGACTCGAACGTCACCTACTCGGGCCTCACCGAGGCCGAGTTCCGCGAGGACCCGCGGGCGAACCCTTTCCGCAACGACTACTTCTACGGCGACCGCTTCGGCGCGTCACTCACCCACGCCTTCGTCATCACGGGCGACGTCGTGCTCACCACCAACGTCTACGGCCAGTTCTTCAAGCGCCACTGGTGGCGGCAGTCCTCGAACTCGAACGAGCGGCCGAACCGGCGCGGCTCAGACCCGGACTGCCGCGGCATGCAGGACCTCCTGACGACCTGCGGCAACCAGGGCCGGCTCCGCCAGTACTACTTCTTCGGCGTCGAGCCGCGCCTGCACGCCGCGCACCGCCTCTTCGGCGTCCGCAGCGAGGCCGACTTCGGCTTCCGCGCGCACTTCGAGGATCAGAACCGCCGGCAGGAGAACGGCGACCTCCCGACCTCGCGCACCGGCACGCTCGTCGAGCACAACGTGCGCCGCAACCAGGCTTACGCCGCGTTCGCCCAGAATCGCTTCAGCTTCGGCGACTGGGCGGTGACGCCGGGCGTCCGCGTCGAGCACATCGAGTACCAGCGCACCAACCGGCTCCTCTCCGTCTCGGGCCGCAGCGACCTGACGAAGGTCGTGCCCGGCCTCGGCGTCTCCTACGCGCCCTCGGCGCGGCTCACGGTCTTCGCCGGCGCCCACCGCGGCTTCGCCCCGCCGCGCACCGAGGACGTGATTAACAACACGACGGGCGGCGTCGTCGAGCTCGACCCGGAGCTGAGCTGGAACTACGAGCTGGGCGTGCGCGCCGCGCCGGCCGACGGCGTGCGGGCCGAGGCGACCTTCTTCCGCATGGACTACGAGAACCAGATCGTCGCGGCGAGCCTCGCGGGCGGCGTCGGCTCGGCCCTGACGAACGCGGGCGAGACGCTGCACCAGGGCTTCGAGCTTTCGGCGCGCGTAGACACGGGCGCGCTCCGCAAGTCGCCGCACAACCTCTACCTGCGCGCGGCTTACACCTTCCTGCCCGTCGCCGAGTTCCGCGGCCTGCGCCGCAGCGGCATCAACAGCGCGGTCGTCATCACCGGCAACCGCCTCCCTTACGCGCCCGAACACCTTTTGACGGCGACGCTCGGCTACTCGCACCCGAAGGGCTTCGACGGCCTGTTGGAGTCGGTCTACGTCGGCTCCCAGTTCTCGGACGACCTCAACACCGTCAACCCGACGCCCAACGGCCAGCAGGGCCTCGTCCCCTCCTACACGATCTGGAACGCGACGGGCAATTACCGCGTCGAGCGCCTGCGCACGACCTTCTTCGTCACCGTCAAGAACGTCTTCGACCGCCTCTACATCGCCGACCGCTCGCGCGGCATCCTCCCCGGCCCGCCCCGGCTGGTGCAGAGCGGCCTGAAGCTTAACTTCTGAGGTTCTTGAAAACGCCGAGGCCGCGGACGCGCCAACGCCCGCGGCCTCTTCGACACAGCCACCCGGCTCCGCCCTTTGCGAAACGTCACCGAAAGGAGTGTCTTGAGATGCATCGTAGCATATCCTCCGACCCCGGCGGCACCTCCATGCGCCGCCCCGACCCTTAAATCCCAAACGCAGCTCAGGGGCATCAACGGCCCCGTTCCGTGCGGGGCGGTAAACGCCGCGCCGCGCCGCGCCGCGCCTATTTCAGACCGCCCGCGCAGCGTGAAGGCGGCCGGGCCCGTGCGTACTTTTCGGAGGAGCGAGATGAAAGTGAACGCCAAACAGGACAGGAAACGCCGCAGGGGCGGGGCGAGGCGGCGCGGCCCGCGGTACTGGGTCGTGACCGTTGGCGCGATGGGCGCGCTCGTGGCCTACACCGTCGGCCACAGCAGGGCCGTGGCGCTCGCGTACGTGCGCGACGCCGGCGGCGTGGCTACCGCCGCCCGCCAGCAAGCGCAGGCCCCTGCGCCGACGCGCTTCGACATCGCGCCCGGCCCTCTGGACGTCGTGCTGAAAGCGTTCGAGGAAGTCACCGGCCTGCGCGTGACGGCGTCGCTCGACGCGATGCGCGGTGTCCCCTCGCCCGGCGTGTCGGGCCTGTACACGCCCGAGCAGGCGCTCGGACAACTGCTGGACGGCACGAACATCACCTACCGCTTCACCGCGCCGCGGGCCGTGACGCTGGAAGTCGGCGGGCTCGCCGAGTCCGTGGAGGTGACGGAGCGCGCGTCGCCGCTCTCGTCGCCCAAGTACACCGAGCCCCTGCTCGACACCCCGCAGACCATCACGGTCATCACCAGAGAGGTGATCGAGGAGCAGGGGGCGACGACACTGCGCGACGTGCTGCGCAACGTCCCCGGCCTGACCATCACGGCGGGCGAAGGCGGCGTCCCGGCCGGCGACAACCTGACGCTGCGGGGTTTTAGCGCGCGCAACGACGTGTTCGTCGACGGCGTGCGCGACCTCGGCCCGCAGTCGCGCGACCCGTTCAACCTCGAGCAGGTCGAAGTGGTGAAGGGGCCGGGGTCGGTCTACACGGGGCGCGGCTCGACGGGCGGTTCCATCAACCTCGTGAGCAAGGTGCCGTCCCTCAGGCCCGCTTACGGCTTCACGCTCGACTTCGGCACGGACGAGACGAGGCGCGCGACCGCCGACCTCAATTTCCCGCTCGCGCGCTTAGGGCTGGGCGACCACGCGGCGCTGCGCCTCAACCTCCTCGCGCACGACGCCGGCGTCGCCGGGCGCGACGTGGTGGAGAACGGGCGTTGGGGCGTCGCGCCGTCCGTCTCCTTCGGCCTCGGCGGGCCGACGCGGTTAGTCCTCAGCTACTTTCACCTCCAGCAAGACAACATCTCCGACTACGGCATCCCTTGGGTCCCGGCCGCCAACAACGCGCTCGCGGCCTTCCGCGACCGGCCCGCGCCCGTGCCGCGCAACACCTTCTACGGCTTCCGCGACCGCGACCACGAGAGGCTGCGTTCCGACCTCGCGACCGTCCGGTTCGAGCACGACTTCGGCGACCGGCTGTCGCTGCGCGACCAGTTCCGCTACGGGCGCTCGACGCGCGACTCGTTCGCTACCCCGCCCCGCTTCGCCAACAACAACTCGACCGCCATCAACCGCGAGCTGCGCTCGTGGCTCACGGAAGACGTGGTCTGGGACAACCAGTCCGACGTGCGGGTTGATTTCTCGACGGGCGGCGTCGCGCACGACTTAGTCGCGGGCCTCACGCTCACGCGCGAGAGCAACGTCCGCCGCACGCGCACCGCCCCCAACTCGCCGACCACGCTGCTCGACCCCGACCCGGACGACCTCTACACGGGCGTCATCACCACGAGCCCCATCGTCGGCGACATCACCGCGAATTCGCAGGGGCTCTACGTCTTCGACACGGCGCGGCTCGGCCGGAGGTGGGAGTTGCAGGGCGGCCTGCGCTGGGATCGTTTCGACGCCGCGGGCGTGACCACCGCCGGGTCGCCGGTCGCGCGCGTGGATCGGATGCTCAGCTTCCGCGCGGGCGCGGTCTTCAAACCGGCCGACGAAGGCAGCATTTACGCCTCCTACGGCACGTCGCTCAACCCTTCGCTCGAAGGTCTCTCCTACAACACCGCCAACACCGCCATCGCCCCCGAAAAGACTTACACCTTCGAGGCGGGCGCCAAGTGGGAACTGCTGCGGGGGCGTCTGTTGCTGACCGGCGCGGGCTTCCGCGTCGAGAAGACTAACGCGCGGACGCCGGGGCTTTTGCCCACCGACCCCGTGCAGGTGCTCGAGGGCAGGCAGCGCGTGGACGGCGCGGAGTTGAGCGCGTCGGGCAGCTTCGCGCGCGGGTGGCAAATCTTCTCCGCCTACACTTTCCTCGACAGCGAGACGGTCGAGTCGAACGCCGCGCCGGGCGGGGTGTCGGAAGTCGGCAAGGAGCTGGTCAACACGCCGCGCCACTCCTTCAACCTCTGGACGACTTACGAGTTGCCGCGGCGGCTCACGCTCGGCGGCGGGCTGCGTTTCGTCGGGCGGCGCTACGGCAACACGATCAACACGCGGTTCGTGGACGGCTTCTGGACGGCCGACCTGATGGCCTCGTACCCGCTCAGCGAGCACGTAGACCTCCGCTTCAACCTCTACAACCTGACCGACGCCTACTACTTCGACCGCCTCGGCGGCGGGCACGTGGTTCCGGGCCCCGGGCGCTCGGCGACGCTGGGCGCCGGTTTCAAATTCTAAGGCCGCGGGGCCGGGAGTCGGGCGCAGATGCTGTTGCACATCCCTGACGTTTTGACTGCGGGGCAGGTGGCCGAGTGCCGGCGGGTGCTGGGGCAGGCCGAGTGGGTGGACGGGCGGGTCACGGCCGGGCGTCAATCGGCTCGCGCGAAAGACAACATGCAGCTGCCCGAAGGCCACCCGGCGGCGCGGCAGCTGGGCGACCTGATCCTGTCGGCGCTGGAGCGCAGCCCCCTGTTCATGTCGGCGGCGCTCCCGCTGAAAGTCTTCCCGCCGCTCTTCAACCGCTACGAGGGCGGGCAGTCGTTCGGCAACCATGTGGACAACGCCATCCGGCAGGTCGCGGGCACCCCCCACCGCGTCCGCACAGACCTCGCGGCGACGCTCTTCCTCGCCGCGCCCGAAGAGTACGAGGGCGGCGAACTGCTCGTGGAGGACACCTACGGCCTGCACAGCGTCAAGCTGCCCGCCGGGCATTTGATTCTGTACCCGGCGAGCAGCCTCCACCGCGTCCGGCCCGTGACGCGCGGCGCGCGGCTCGCCTCCTTCTTCTGGATTCAGAGCATGGTGCGCGACGACGGCGAGCGGACGCTGCTCTTCGACCTCGATACGGCGATTCAACGACTCGACGCCGACGCACCCGACCACCCTTCGGTCGTGCAACTGACTTCGGTCTACCACAACCTTTTGCGCCGCTGGGCCGACGCGTGACCCGCCGCCAGACTTTTGTTGAGAGATTCTTGCGCATGAAGCGGTTTCGTAAAGTCATTTTCTGGTGCCACCTCGCGGCCGGCTCGTTCGCCGGCCTAGTCGTCCTCGTCATGTCGTTGACGGGCGTGCTGCTCGCTTACGAGCGGCAGGTGGTCGCGTGGGCCGACGCGCGCGGTTTGCAAATCGCGCCGCCCGCGCCGGGTGCCGCGCGTCTCCCCCTGGGAACGCTCGCCGCCGCGGCGCGCGCGGTGAAGCCGGGTGCGACGCCGTCCACCCTGACGGTGCGCGCCGACCCGGCCGCGCCCGCCGTCGTCGGCTTCGGGCGCGAGGGCGTCGTCCTCGTCAACCCTTACACGGGCGAGGCGCTGGGCGAAGGCTCGCGCGGGGCGCGCGGGTTCTTCCGCGCCGTCACGGACTGGCACCGCTGGCTCGGCGCGGGCGGCGAAGGGAGGGCCGCCGCGCGCGCCGTCACGGGCGCGTGCAACCTCGCCTTCCTGTTCCTCGTCACGAGCGGCCTCTACCTCTGGCTCCCGCGCAGCCGGACGCGGAAGCAGTTCCGTAACGTGTCGTGGTTCAGGCGCGGGCTGTCGGGCCGCGCGCGCGACTTCAACTGGCACAACGTCGTCGGCCTGTGGTCTGTTGTCCCGCTCTTCTTCGTCGTGCTCTCGGCCGTGCCCCTCTCCTACACGTGGGCCGGCCACCTCGTCTACCGCCTCGCCGGCGAGACGCCGCCTGCGCCGCGCGGCGGCCCCGCCCCCGGCGGCGCACAGACGCCCGGCGGACGGCCGCCCGCCGCCTTACCGCTCGACGGCCTAGACCCCCTGCTCGCGCGCGCCGCGGGGCAGGTCAAGGGCTGGCGGAGCATCAGTCTCCAACTCCCGACCGAGCCCGCCGCGCCCGTGACCTTCACGATTGACACGGGCGACGGCGGCCAGCCGCAGAGGCGCGCGCAGCTCACGCTCGACCGCGCGACTGGCGGGGTCGTGCGCTGGGAGCCTTTCGAGAGCCTTTCGGCGGGCCGGCGGCTCCGCTCGTACCTGCGCTTCGCGCACACCGGCGAGGTGTTGGGCATCGCGGGACAGAGCGTCGCGGGGCTCGCCAGCCTCGGCGGCGCGGCGCTCGTCCTGACGGGGCTGGCGCTCGCCTGGCGGCGCTTCCGCGCCTGGGCGGCGCGGCGCCCGGCCGCCACGCCCGCGCCGACCGCGCCGGCACCGGGACTCCTCTCCGGCGCGCGCTCCGACTGAGCCGGCGGGTGCGCGCGCCGCCCGCGGCCGTCGTGTATTTGCCCCGGTTGCGCATGTTCTCTTCAGGTGGGTTATAATCCGCCACCTTTAGAATCATCGGTGGACTGAGAGGACGTGATGGATCAAGAGAAACTGGATCGCTTCCGCGCCCTGCTGCTCGAACAGCTCAGGCAGCACACGCAGAACGCGCGGGCCAACCAGAACGACGCGCTGGAGTTCGCCTTAAACGACGACGGCGTCAAGGACGTGGCCGACATGTCCGTCCAGGACGTGAGCCAGGAAATCGAGTACCGCCTCAGCGAGCGCGAGTCGCAGATGGTCGCCGACATAGACCAGGCCCTTCTGCGCATGGACGAGGGCACCTACGGCGTCTGTGCCCGCTGCGGCCGGGAAATCCCCGAGCGCCGCCTCGAAGCCCTCCCCACCGCCCGCTACGACGCCGAGTGCCAGGCCCTCATCGAACAGGGCACGGGCGAGGACGAACACGCCACTCTGTAAAAAAGTTTCGAGTTTCGAGTTTCGAGTTTCGAGTTAAAGATCATTCCTTAACTCGAAAC
>DASZKF010000309.1:0-4731 GCA_035947355.1 Pyrinomonadaceae bacterium
AATGATGAGTGCGGAACGATGAATGATGAATCAGTCGTCAGTCTTCAGTAATCAGTCATCAGTTTTTTGCCTTTACTGATGACTGACGACTGATAACTGATAACTACGGTTCACGTCTTTAATCACCTTATGTCTGTGACAGACGCCACGCACGCGCACGCGCCGCCGCACGACGAGGCGGAGGCGCGGCTGAAGAGGGCCGCGGCGCGCCTCTCGATTGCGGCCGCCGCCTCGCTCATTGTCATCAAGACGGCGACGGGCTGGCTGACCGGCTCGATCAGCGTCTGGGCCTCTTTGCTCGACTCGGCGATGGACGTCTTCGCCTCGACCATCAACTACTTCGCCGTGCTCGCCTCGTCGCGCCCGCCCGACCACGACCACCACTACGGCCACGGCAAGGCCGAGTCGCTCGCGGGACTCTTCCAGGCCGCGGTCATCTGCGCCTCCGGCATCCTGCTCATCCGCGAGGCGGTCCGCCGCCTCATGCGGCCGCACGAGACGAGCCTCGAGTGGCTCGGCGTGGCGACGATGTCCGTCGCGGCACTGGTCAGCGTCTTCCTCGTCACGCGCCTCAACCGCGCCGCCCGCCAGACCGACTCGCCGGCCCTCTCGGCCGACGCCGTCCACTACGCCTCGGACGTTTACACGAACGGCGCGGCGCTCCTGGCGCTCCTGGCCGTGGCCTTGACGGGCTGGCGGCCCGTAGACCCGATCGTCTCCATCGCCATCTCGGCCTACATCGTCTGGTCGGCCCTCTCGGTCGGCCGCGACTCGGTAGACGTGCTGATGGATCGCCGCCTCCCGCCCGAGATAGACGAGACGGTCGGCCGCGTCGTCGCCAACTTCCTCGACGAGGGCGTGATAGACTTCCACGACCTTCGGACGCGCCGCTCCGGCTCGATCAAGTTCATAGACCTCCACCTCTCCGTCCGCCGCGACCTCACCTTCGAGGCCGCCCACGACCTCTCCGTCCGCGTGCTGCGCGCCCTCGAACGCGAAATCCCCCGCTCCCGCGTCCAGATACACACCGACCCGGCCGGCTGAAATACTTCCTTTACCCGCCTCCATACGAAAGGTTATATGAGGTAGCAAGACAGGGTAAGGTTGAGCTTGGGGCGGCGGCGGGGGCAAGGCCCCCTTCCCGACCTGGAGGCGGCGCGGGTCGGACGGCTCAAGTTTGGGCAGCGCAGTCGGGAAGGGCTTGCCCCGCTCTCGGTGTCATGCAGTCTTGAGGGCTTTAAGGTTCTTGTCCTCGCCGCCTTCTGCCATTCGCCGCAACTCGAAGAGCTTCATCAGGGCCTCGACCGGCGAGAGTGAGTTGAGGTCGGTCTGGAGGAGTTCCTGCACGAGCTGCGCGCCTCGGCCCCAGGCGGCGGCGTCGAAGTCTCCGAGCGGTTCGATATCGTCCTCGACTGTGCGCGAGCCCTGGCCGGATTCGTATTCGCGGAGGAGTTCTTCGGCGCGGGTGACGACGGGGCGTGGGAGGCCGGCGAGCTTGGCGGCGTAGACGCCGTAGCTTTTTTCGGCGACGCCGGGCGAGACGCGGTAGAGGAAGGCGAGTTCCCCGCCCTCCTCGGCGATCTCGACGTGGAGGTTGCGGAGGCGCGGGAGGACTTCGGAGAGTTCGGTCAGCTCGTGGTAGTGGGTGGCGAAGAGCGTGCGCGGTCGGAGCTGCGGGTGGTTGTGGATGAATTCGAGGACGGCGCGGGCGACGGCCAGCCCGTCGTAGGTGGAAGTCCCCCGGCCGAGTTCGTCGAGCAGCACGAGCGAGCGCGGCGTGGCGTGGTGGAGGATGTGCGAGGTCTCGACCATCTCGGTCATGAAGGTTGACTCGCCGCTGCCGATGCGGTCGTAGAGGCCGACGCGTGTGTAGATGCGGTCGGCGAGGCCGACGGTCGCGGCGGCCGCCGGCACGAAGCTGCCGGCCTGCGCGAGCAGGACGATGAGCGCCGTCTGCCGCAGGTAGGTGGACTTGCCGGACATGTTCGGCCCCGTGATGAGCGCGATGTCGGGGCCGGCCGGCCCGCCCAGCTCTACGTCGTTGGCGACGAAGGGCCGGTCTTCGAAGAGTCGTTCGAGGACGGGGTGGCGGCCCGCACGGACGCGCAGGAGCTTCTCGTCGGTGACGGCCGGGCGGACGTAGTTCCAGCGCGCGGCCGCCTGCGCGAAGGAGGCGACCACGTCGAGGTGCGCGACGGTGGCGGCGGCGGCGAGGATTTCGTCGCGCGCGCGTCCGACCTCGGAGCAGACGTGGCGGAAGAGGCTGAGTTCCAGCTCGGCGATGCGCTCCTGGGCGTTGAGGACGAGCGCCTCGTACTCCTTCAGCTCGAGCGTGATGAAGCGCTCGGACTGCGCCAGCGTCTGCTTGCGCGTGTAGCCGTCGGGGACGAGCCGGAGGTTCGGCCGCGTCACCTCTATGAAGTAGCCGAAGACCTTGTTGTAGCCGACGCGCAGGCTCTTGATGCCGGTGCGCGCGCGCTCGCGCTGCTCCATCTCCGCGAGGAAGGTCTTGCCGTCTCGCAGCAGGGCGCGCAGCGAGTCGAGCTCTTCCGAGAAGCCTTCGCGGATAACGCCGCCGGCCTCGTGGCGCGCCGGCAGCTCGTCGCTCACGGCCGTGCGGATAAGGTTCAGGACGCCCTCGCACGCGGGCAGCGCGGCCAGCGTCGCGCCGAAGCGGCCGGGGTCGCGCTGGATGACGGCCCGCACGCGCGGGATGGTCTCGAGGCTCTGGCGCAGGGCGAGGATTTCGTGCGGCGTGGCGAGGCGGGCGCGGGCGCGGCCCGAAAGTCTTTCGAGGTCGTGAACCGTTTCTAAGGCGGCCGCCAGCTCGGCCCGCTCCTTGTCGCGGGCGGCGAGCCAGGCGACGTGCTCCTGCCGGCGCGCGATCTCTGCGGCGTCGAGCAGGGGCTGTCTGAGCCAGCGGCGCAGGAGGCGGCCGCCCATCGCCGTGCGCGTCTCGTCGAGCGTGGCGAGGAGCGAAGGCGCGCCGCCCGCGCTCTCGAAGATTTCGAGGCTCCGCACGGTCTGCTCGTCCAGGACCATGAAGGCGTCGGCGCGGTAGCTGGAAAGACGCGTCAGTTGGCCGGCGACTTCGGACTGCGTCTCCGAGAGATAACTGATGATGGCGGCGGCGGCCGCGGCCGCGAGCGGCCAGCGGGCGAGTCCGAAGGGGGCGAGCGTCCGCGCGCCGAAATGTTTTTGCAGGACGCGGCGCGCTCTCTGCGGCTCGAAGTCCGCCTCGGGGCGGCGCGTGACGAAGCCGGGCAGGTGCGACTCCCCCTCGGCGAGCGCGGCCGGAACGAGCAACTCCGAGGGGCTTATGCGCTGAAGCTCGGCCGCCGCCGCGCCGGCCTGCAGCTCGGTCGCCGAGAAGTCGCCGGTCGTCACGTCGGCGAAGGCGACGCCGGCCCGGCGGCCGTCGGTCGTGTAGGCGGCGAGGTAGTTGTTGACCTTGCTCTGGAGCAGGCCCGGTTCGAGCACGGTGCCGGGCGTGACGACGCGCACCACGTCGCGCTCGATGAGGCCGCGGCCCGCGGATTCGCCTTTCACGGGCGAGGCCGAAATCTGCTCGCAGATGGCGACGCGGTGGCCGCGCGCGATGAGGGTGGCGAGGTGCCGTTCGAGGCTGTGGTGCGGGACGCCGGCCAGCGGGACGCGGACGTTGCGCCCCATCGGCTTCGAGGTCAGGACGATGTCGAGCTCGCGGGCGAGGAGGCGGGCGTCGTCGTCGAAGGCTTCGTAGAAGTCGCCGATGCGGAAGAGCAGGATGGCGTCGCGGTGCCGCCGCTTGATGTCGAGGTACTGCTTGCGGAGGGGCGGGGCGGCGGTCATCGGTCGAAGAGTTGGCCGAGCGTGTCGGCGACCGACGCGAGGGCGCGGTGGAGGCGGCGGAGCTGCTCAAAGCTGAGGATGGTCGTGACGCGGCCGATCTCGTGGAAGGGGCCGGTGCGGGCGAGGCTCAGCTGCCGCTCGGCGCGGTTCGTGTCGCGCTCGGTGGCGACGACGAGGAAGGGCTTCGAGCGCTGCGCGTCGTAGGCGCGCTTGAGCTTGGCGAGCGCCGCGTCAACGTTGCCCTTGTGCTGCACCTCGAAGACGTGGCTCAGGCGCGGGCTCTTCTCGCCCTCGCGCCAGACCACGTCGTAGTAGTCGAACTCGACCTCGGCGTGGAGGCCGAGGACGCCCGCGATCTCGACCAGCATCTGCTGCACGTCCAGGTGCGTGAGCGCCTCGCGCTCCGCGGGCGGGGTCGCCTCCGGCGGCTGGAAGCTCTGCCCTTCCTCGGCGACGCGCCGCCGCCCCCTCTCGGTGATCGTCCAGAGGCCGCGCACGCGGCCGATCTCGCGCCGCTCATCGAGCGCGCGGCCGGCCCGCTGGACGAGCCTGCGCCAGGCGCGCCGGTGGCCGTTGGCGAGCGCGCGCACGTCGCCCTCGGAGAGCTGCGGGAAGTAGGCGACGAGGCGGTCGTAGAGGAAGCGCACGTCCTCGACGCCGCCCGTAGCGGCCAACTCCTGTAGGATAGGCAGCTCGATGCGCTCGACGCTCGGGTAGGCCATGACGTTTTAACTCGGGAGCGGGCCGGAGAATGCGCGGGGGTGGGCACCTCTCCGTCGCAGGGTCACGATTACGGGGGAAAGTTACAGGAGAAGCGGCCCGGCAAGCAAGTCCAGACAAAAAAGTTTCGGGTTACGAGTTTCGAGTTTCGAGTTAAAGACAGGCTCTTTAACTCGAAAC
>DASZKF010000310.1:0-7666 GCA_035947355.1 Pyrinomonadaceae bacterium
GCGGGTTTCGGGACGGAAGCCCGGCCGTGAGGGAGGGCGCCCGCGCTGGCGTAAAGCCCGAACGCCCTCCCTCTCGGTCGGGCTTCTGAGCGGGGCCTTTAACTCGAAACTGTTTTTATCTTCCGTCGAGCGGGTGCCAGGTGCCGCGCCAGTCGAAGTGTTCGAGGCCGGCGAAGTTCTTCTTGTAGTCGTAGACGGAGGGCTCCAGGCAGGCGTAGCCGGGGTAGTAGTGTCGGCGGCCCCGTGCGCGCGAGTAGCGGATGGCTTCGAGCATGGTGAAGATGCCGAGGCTGCGGCGCGACTCGGCGGGGTCGAACATGGCGTAGACGGCCGAGGTCGCGCGCCGGCCCACGTCGAGGAAGCTGGCGGCGGCGAGGCGGCCCCCGAGGCGGACGAGTATCGAGACGTTCGGGCACGGGACCGAAGACGGCTCGAACGAGAGGAAGCTGTCGAGCGAGTCGGGGACGGCGAACGTGAAGCGCTCCCGGTGGCGCTCGAACATCAGCTCCATCTCGGGGGTGACGACCGTCGGCCCGACGCTGACCTCGGCGTCGCGGTTCTTCGCCAGGACGCGCCGCTGGCTGCGCGAGGGCGCGAACCGCGCGAGGTCTACCCTCAGAGGCATCACCGTGCAGCCGCGCCCGCCGTACTCGGCCCGCCGGTAGCGGAAGAAGACGGGGCCGAAGTGGCGCCAACCCTCGGCCCACAGCGCGTCCATCTCGCGCGGGTCGGCGCGCCAGCGGACGAAGTACTCTTCGTGCGAAGGTTCCACCCGAGTAGCCGAAGGGGCGGCCCGAACGCGCGCCGCTCAGTTCAGGCGCGCCTGCACGCGCCGGAGCGCGCGGGCGGCCTGCGCGAAGTCGGGGCGCTCTTCGAGGGCGAGGCCGTAGTGGCGCGCGGCGTCGAGGGGGCGGCGGCGCTCCTCGTAGACGCGGCCGAGGTTGAAGTGCGGGAAGGCGTAGGACTCGTAGCGCGGGGCCGCGAGCGCGCGGCGGAACCAGCGGACGCACGTCCAGAGGTCGCCCTGCGCGATGAGGTAGCTGCCGATGTCGTTGTAAGGGTTGCCGAAGGTCGAGTCCACGCGGATGGCCTTCAGGCACTCGTCTATGGCCTCGGCGTAGCGCCCCTCGAAGCTGTAGACCCAGCCGAGGAAGGTGTGGGCCTCGGCCGTCGGGTAGGTCTCGATGGAGCGGCGGTAGAGCTCGACGGCCCGCCCGTAGTCATTGTCCACCTGCGCCTGGTAGGCCAGCCGGAAAAGCTCCACCGCCTCGGCCCGCGACCCGGCCGCGGACTCCTCTTCTTCGAACATACGATTCACCTGCCGACGGCGGGCGGCGCGGCCACGGGGCACGGCGCTTCGGCCGGCTTGTCGAGCCGGCGGATGCGCCCGTCCGTCTGCGGCGCGATGGTCTTGGCCTCGGCGATGGCGCGCCGCAGCACCTCGGAGTCTACAAGTTTTTCCTTCAGGAGGTTCTGGCGGCCCGCCAGCACGGCGTAGCCGTCGCCGCCCCCCGCGACGTAGTTGCTGGTGGCGAGCGTGTAAGTCTTCTTCGGGTCGAGCGGCCGGCCGCCGACCGTCACCTCGCGGACGCGGTCGCCCGCGGGCCGCGAGAGGTCGTAGGCGTAGGCCACCCCCGAGACCTGCGGGAAGCGGCCCGGCTCGGCCCGCGGGCCGCTCAGGGAGAGGCCGTTCTCCAGCGCCTGCCGGAGCACCTCGCCCGTCACTTCGATCTTCACCAGCTCGCTGTTGAAAGGGAGCAGCGAGAGCACGTCGCGCAGCGTCAGCTCGCCGGCCGAGATGACCGTGTCGGCCCGTATCGAGCCGCCGTTGATGAGCGCCACGTCCGCCCCGGTCGCGCGCCGGACGGCGTCGGCGATGAAGTCGGCGATGTTCGTCTCGACGGTGCGGTTCGTCGCGCTGCGCGCTTCGAGCGGCACCGACGTGCTCCCGACCGGCACGGCCATCTTGGCGATCTCGTCCTTGTATTTCGACATCGCCGAGGCGAACTCGGGGTCTTCGGCCACGTCGGAGTTGACCGGGATGACCTGCCAGTCTATGGACCGGACGCGGCCCGTCTTCGAGTCTATGTGGAGGTCGAAGCGGCCCAGCTCGCGCCCGTCGGCCGTCATCTTGAAGATGGGCACGCCGGCCGCCGAAGACTGCAAGAGCGTGTGCTCGTGGCCGCCGATGATGAGGTCTATGCCGGGCGCGCACTGGGCGAGCTGCTTGTCCTCGGCCATCGCGAGGTGCGTCAGCGCCACGACCGTGTTCGCGCCCGCCGCGCGGATCTGCGGGATGATCTGTTTGGCGGTCTCGCAGAAGTCGCGGAACTCCACGTCCTCGCCGGGGCGCGAGGTCGTCTTCGTCTCGGGCAGGACGAGCCCGAAGAGCCCGACCTTCACGCCGCCTAACTCGCGCACCTCGAAGGGCGGCGTGTCGCCGAAGGTCTTGCCGGTCTTCTTGTCAACCACGTTCGCGCCGAGCCACTTGAACTTCGACTCGGCGACGCGCTGGAGGAGCACCTTCGGGCCGAAGTCGAACTCGTGGTTGCCGAAGACCGAGTAGTCGAGCCCGGCGGCGTTCCACGCCTCGATCATCTGCCGGCCCTCGTAGGCGATGGACTCGACCGAGGGCGAGATGGTGTCGCCGGCGAGCAGGAAGAGCGTGTGCGGAGACTCCTGCATGATCCGCTTTCGCAGCGTCATCAGCCGCCCCACGCCGCCCCACGCGCCGCGCTCGACGGGCATGAACTGGTACACGTCGTTGACCTGGAGGAGCGTGACGCGGACGGGGCAAGAGGCCGCCGGCTGCGCCTGCGCGGCCGCGGCCGGCGCGGCGACGAGCGCGAAGACGAGGGCGAGCGCGAGGCGGCGCGCGGCGCGGCGTGTGGGTGCCATCGAAAAATTCCTTCCTTGAAAAAGTTCGGGAGTGTTCGGTCGCGGGCCGGGCTCCTGGCCCGCCGGGCGGCCTTCCAAGTTGGGCCGGCGCTTGAGGTTGAATTATACTCGTCACCGTCAACGCATTCCAAACACGCCCCCGACGAGCAGGTAATCCATGAGCCGAACGTACACGGCGAAGATCGAAGTCGCCGCCGAGCTGCCGCCGCCGTCGCCGCAAGAGGTCGTCGCCCTCTGCGTCTACCAGGACGGCGCGAACTTCTGCGTCTACCACGAGGGCGGCGATTCCGGGCGGCTGTCGGAAGGCTGGGGCGGCATCCTCCGCGCCGTCGAGGTGTCCCTCGCCGAAGGCGACTTCGACGGCAAGGAGGACTCCATCCTCCTCGTCCACGCGCCGACCGAGGCCGGGCCGCGCCGCCTCCTGCTCATCGGCATGGGCCGCATCCGTGACGACGACCCCGAAGCGTTCAGGCGCGCCGGCGCGACGGCCGCACGGCAGGCGCGGGCCGCCCGCGCGCGCCGCCTGAGCCTCGTCGTGCCGCTCTGCTACAGCCAGGACAGGCCCGTGCGCGCGCTGGCCGAAGGCGCCGTCCTCGGCTGCTACGACAACGGTTTCTACCAGAACGAAGAGGAGTCGCCCGCGCTCGAACAGGTGACGGTCGTCGCCGAGGAGCAGGACTGGTACGACGCGCGCGCCGTCGTCGGGCGGGCGCGCGCCGTCGCCGAGTCGGTCAACTGGGCGCGCTCCCTGGCCGACGAGCCGGGCGCTTCTTTGCCGCCGCGCGAGTTCGCGCGCCGCGCCGCCGAGATGGCCGCCGAGTTCGGCCTCAAGGTCGAGTCTCTGGGCGCGGACGAGATACGCGCGCGCGGGATGGGCGGGCTGGCCGGCGTCGGGCAGGGGTCGGAGGAGGAGCCGGCGCTCATCGTTGTCCGCTACGAGCCGGAAGACCTGCTCGACGACGAAGACCAAGACCTCTGGGCCTTCGTCGGCAAGGGCATCACGTTCGACACGGGCGGCATCTCGATCAAGCACGGCCTCGACATGTACGAGATGAAGTCCGACATGGCGGGCGGCGCGGCGGCCCTCGGTGCCCTGCGCGCCGTCGCGCAGTTACGGCCGCGGCGGCGCCTCGCGGCCGTCGTCCCGGCGGCCGAGAACATGCCCTCGGGCCGCTCCATCAAGCCCGGCGACATCGTCCGCACCTTCGCCGGTTACACGATTGAAGTCGTGGACACGGACGCCGAGGGCCGACTCGTGCTGGCCGACGGCATCGCCTACGCCAGGCACCTCGGCGCGACACGCATCGTTGACCTCGCGACGCTGACCGGCTCCATCGTCGTCGCCCTCGGAGCGCACCGCACCGGCCTCTTCTCGAACGACGACGCCTGGGCCGCCGAGGTCACGCGCGCGGCCGAGCGGGCGGGCGAGCCGGTCTGGCGGATGCCGGTCTCGGACGACTACAAGAAGCGCATCGAGAGCCCCATCGCCGACTTCAAGAACTACGGCGGCAAGCCCGACGCCGTGGCCGCCGCGCTCCTCCTGAGCAAGTTCGCCGGCGAGACCCCCTGGGCGCACCTCGACATCGCCGGCACCTCCCGGCACGAAGACCCGCAGCCGCACGCCCCCAAAGGCTCGACCGGCGTCGGCGTCCGCACCCTCGTCGAACTCGTCTGCGATGACAGTAGACAGTAGTCAGTAGACAGTAGTCAGTAGGCTCGCACTACGACTGCTGACGCTGACACCCGGACGATTCGCTACCGAAGGTCTTCCTACTATCTACTGTCTACTGACTACTGACTACTTTCCCATTATGCCGCGCGACGAGACGATCTTCCTGACCGGCTTCCCCGGCTTCATCGCCGGGCGGCTCGTCGAGCGGTTGGCGCGCGAGGGGGCGCGGTTCCAGTTGCTCGTCCAGCCGGCGCTGGCCGGGCGCGCGCGGCAGGACGTCGAGCGCATCGTCGAGGCGACGGGCGCGGCCGCCGGGAACTTCCGCCTGATGGAGGGCGACATCACGCGCGAAGACCTGGGGCTGTCGGCCGCGGACGCGGGGGCGGCGCGGGGCGAGGCGGCGCTGCTCTTCCACCTCGCCGCCGTCTACGACCTGGCCGTCGCGCGCGACCTGGCACAGCGCGTCAACGTCGAGGGCACGCGGAACGTCAACCGCTTCGCGCGCACGCTCGCGCGCCTTCGCGGCTACCACTACGTCTCGACCTGCTACGTGGCGGGCCGCCGCACGGGCCTCATCCTCGAGGGCGAGCTGCGCCACGACGCCGGCTTCCGCAATCACTACGAGGAGACGAAGTACCTGGCCGAGCTCGAAGTCGAGGCCCTCAAGTCGGAGCTGCCCGTGACGATCCACCGCCCTTCGGTCGTCTGCGGCGACTCGCGCACGGGCGAGACGGCGAAGTACGACGGCGTCTACTACCTCATCAACTACCTCCGGATGTGGCCGGGGCCGCTCTCGCTGGTCAACATCGGAAACAGCGAGGTGCGCCTCAACATCGTCCCCGTGGACTTCGTCGTCGAGGCGATGGCGGCGCTCGCGCGCGGCGGCGCGGCGGCCGGGGCCACCCTCCAGCTCGCAGACCCCGCGCCGCTGACCACCCGCGAACTCTTCGACGTGATCGCGCGCCACCTCGCGGGCCGCCCCTCGCGCCTGACGGCCCCGGCCCCCTTCGTGCAGACGACGCTCAACCTCCCGCTCTCGGAAAAAATCTCGGGGCTGCCCCGCGCCGGCGTCCCCTACTTCTTCCTCAAGCAGACCTACGACACGACCCGCGCCCGCCAGCTCCTCGAACCCCTCGGCGTCCGCTGCCCGCGCTTCCCCGACTACGTCCCGGCCCTCATCGCCTTCGTCGAGCGCCACCCGAGGCTTTGATTAGCCACGAAGAAGAAGGGAAATGATGAATGCGGAATGATGAATGATGAATGTGACCGGGCCGGCCTCGTCAGATTCATCATTCCGCATTCATCATTTCTCTGTGTCCCTGTGGCTAATCCCCGCTTGACAGCCGGGCGATTTAGAATTATTCTAATTCCAGCTTAAACGGCAGGACAACTTCATGGCAGGAAGAGGAGATCAGGGCGGCGGGGGCCGGGCGCTGACCCCGCAGCGGCGGGCCGTGCTCGACGTGGTGCTGGAGTCGGCCGAGCACCTCACGGCCAACGAGATTTACGAGGCCGCGCGGCGGCGCCTGCCCACGCTCAGCTTCGCCACCGTCTACAACTCCCTCAAGTACCTGAAGGAGGCGGGCCTGCTCCGCGAGATCAACTTCGGGAAGGCTTCGAGCCGCTACGACCGCGAGACCGCCCGCCACGACCACGCCGTCTGCTCGCGCTGCGGCCGCCTCGTGGACTTCGACCTGCCCGAGACGCCGCAGATGCTCAGGGCGGCCGCGCGCCGCTCGCGTTTCAAGCCCGAGTCCATCCACCTGACGCTCGTCGGGGTCTGCCCCGACTGCCAGGCGAAAGGCTGAGGGGCGGGCCGGGAGGGTTTCGTCGGGGGCGCGCCTCGGGGGCCGCCCCTCATGATTTAAAGCTATTTCCAGACCAACGGAGGAATCATCAGACATGGCAACCGCAAAGGTCGGTCAGCCGGCACCGGACTTCGAGATGCCGTCGACCAAGAACATCGAGAAGCTGAACGAGAACGTGAAGCTCTCGGACTACCGTGGCAAGTGGCTCGTGCTCCTGTTCTACCCGCTCGACTTCACCTTCGTCTGCCCGACCGAGCTGACCACGTTCAGCGAGCGGCTCGACGACTTCGAGGCCATCGGGGCCGAGGTCATCGGCGTCTCGACCGACTCGGTGCACTCGCACCGCGCGTGGCTGCGCACGCCGCGCGAGCAGAACGGCGTCGAGGGGCTGCGCTACCCGCTCGCCTCCGACATCACCAAGCAGGTCTCGCGCGACTACGGCGTCCTCATCGAGGACAAGGGCGTCGCGCTGCGCGGCCTCTTCGTCATAGACCCCGAGGGCATCCTGCGCTACGCCGTCGTCCACGACCTGAACGTCGGCCGCTCGGCCGAGGAGACCATCCGCGTCATCCAGGCGCTCCAGACCGGCGGCCTCTGCCAGGCCGAGTGGCGCCCGGGGCAGGAGACGCTCAAGGTCTGAAGACGTTGATAGGTGATAGGTGATGGGTGATAGGTAAAGAAAAATTGCTTTCACCTATCACCCATTACCCACTACCGAGGTGTCATCATGCCGATGAGGATCGGGACGGCGCTGCCTCCGTTCGAGGGGGCGACCGAGTGGTTCAACGCGACCGCCGCGCGCGCGGCCGAGGAGGCGAAGGGGCACCCCCTGCTCGTCCACTTCTGGTCGGTGAGCTGCGGGACGTGCAAGGAGAACATGCCGCGCGTGGCCGAGCTGCGCGACACGCGCGCCGCCGAGGGCCTGCGGGTCGTCGCCGTGCACATGCCGCGCTACGAGGCCGACACCGACGTGGAGGCCGTGCGCGACGCCGTCACCACGAACAACATCACCGAGCCGTGCGCCGTCGACAACCAGCACGCCCTGCGCGACGCATTCCAGAACGAGCAGGGGTTCGTCCCCGCCTACTACCTGTTCGACGCCGAGGGCAAGCTCCGCTGCTTCGCGGCCGGCGAGCGCGGCCTCAACATGATCGGCCCCGCGCTCGAACGCGTGCTGGCGTCATCGAAGGCCGCGGGCCAGTAAGAACAAAAGTTTCGGGTTACGAGTTTCGAGTTTCGAGTTAAAAGACAAGTAGCCATACAGGCAGCTTGTCTTTTAACTCGAAAC
>DASZKF010000311.1:0-7794 GCA_035947355.1 Pyrinomonadaceae bacterium
GCGGTAAGTTTCGGGCGGCGGGTTCCGAGTCGAGAAGGTTGTCTTCGACCCGCCGCCGGCCGCCCGGAACTTTTATCCGCAGCCCGGGTGGCCGCAGGTGCAGACGGAAGTCGGGTCGGTGTCGGCCGCGTCCTCGCAGTAGTGGCTGCAGTAGCGTTTCTCTCCCGCCACGAGGCACTGGCACTGCTGGTGCGCGCACTTCTTCTCGTCGGTTCTCACCGGGTCTGTCATCTCGTCCTTCGCCTCCCGCTCAGCGCCCCTTGTTGCGGCCCGACACGTCGGCCGCGCCGGGCTGCGTCTCGGTGAAGTTCGACTGGTCGCGGCCCTTGAGCGGCGGGCTCGAATCCTGCACGACCTCGTTCTCGCGCTCGCGCCGCGCCTGGTTCTTCTTGTCCACGCGCCGGCCGTCCTTCTTCTGGCGTTTCTTCTCCGACATGATTCCTCCCTGCGTGTAAGAGTAAGTTCAGCCCGCCGAGGTCTCGCCGCCGAGCAGCGTGATGACCTCGCCGGTCACGTAGCTGGAGTCGGCCTCCGAGGCGAAGAAGACGAAGGCGGGCGCGATCTCTTCGGGCTGCGCGGGCCGCCCGAACGGCGTGTCCGCGCCGAACTCGGCCACGTCCCCGGCCTCCTTGTCCGAGGGGTTGAGCGGCGTCCAGACGGGGCCGGGCGCGACGCAGTTGACGCGGACCCGCCTCTCGACGAGGTTCTGCGCGAGCGACTTGGTGAAGGCGTGAATCGCGCCCTTCGTCGCCGAGTAGTCGAGCAGCTCCTTGCTGCCTTCGAGGCCCGTGATCGAGCCGCAGTTGACGATCGCCGCGCCCTCCTTCAGGTGCGGCAGCGCGGCCTTCGTCATGTAGAAGTAGCCGTAGATGTTCGTCTTGAAGGTGCGATCCCACTGCTCCAGCGTCACGTCTTCGAGCGACTTCTGGTGCTGCTGGTAGGCCGCGTTGTTGACGAGGATGTCGAGCCGGCCGAACTCCCCGACCGTCTGCTCGACGGCGTCGCGGCAGAAGAGCGGGTCGCGCACGTCGCCGGGCAGGAGCAGCGCGCGGCGGCCCTCTCGCTCGACGGCGCGCTTTGTCTCCTCGGCGTCGCGCTGCTCTTCGGGCAGGTAGACGACGGCCACGTCGGCGCCCTCGCGGGCGTAGAGGACGGCGACGGCTCGGCCGATGCCCGAGTCGCCGCCCGTGACGAGCGCCGCCTTGCCCTTGAGCTTGTCCGCGCCGCGGTAGAGCGGGGCCTTGTAGCGGGGCCGCGGCGCAAGCTCCGCCTCGACGCCCGGCTTCTCCTGGTGCTGCGCCGGCATCGGCGACTTGGGCTCGCGCTGGAGCGGCCCGGACTTCGCAGACCTGCGCCCGCCGCCCGAACCCTTCCTGCCCGCAGACCGCTTGCCGCCCTTCGCGGCCGAACTTTTCTTTCCCGCCTTGTTAGCCATCAAACCCCCGGTCAAAAGGTAGAGACTCACCGTGCGAGGCGCTCAAGCGACGGGCGGCGACTGAAAAGAACCTGACTTCAGCCCGCCGCCCGGCGCCGGCCGCCGCGCGTTTCCGTCCGGGCGCTTCCGCCGCCCGCCCCGCGAGATCAAGAGTGCCGCGCTTAAGCCGAAGCCGGCGCGGAGACCTGGCCCTGCAAGTTCGAGATGCCCGCCGCCGACTCGTGGACTTCGAGCTGGTTCTCGACGCCCGCCACGCCGCGTACGGACGAGACGGCGCGCAGGAGTTCGTCAACCTCGCCCGCGAGCGCCGGCCCGCGCACCGTGACGCGCCCGCCGTCGGCCGTGATTTCGAGCGCCCGGTGGTGAACGGCGTGGCGGCCGAGTTCGGCCTTCACGCGGCTGACCAGCACCTCGTCGGGGACCTCGTCATGGCGGAGGCGGGCGCGGGTCTCGGCCACCAACCCCTGCGCGCGGTTGCGCAGGTCGCGCGAGAGCTTGCCGGCGTACATGCTCGTCCTGTTGCCGGCGCTCACCAACTGGTCGCGGCAGAGCGCGCGCCGCCGGTTGCCCCTGTCCGGGTCGAGCATGTACATCACGCCCGCGCCGAGGGCCGCGCCGCCGAGTAACAACAAACCATCCCTGCTCGTCATCTCCTGCCCCTCCTTCGGTAAAAAAATAGGAAGAGAAGACGCGCCGCCCGGCGCCGCGGGGCGCAGTGGCGCGCAAGTTTTCGGGGGAAGTCTGAAAAGGGGGTTTTAACCGCCGTCAATTATAGGCAAGCGAGCGTGAGGACGCCAGCGCATGACGGGCTTCTGACTGTGTGTTGCTTTACGCGCGCTTGAGGTTGCGGGCCTGGCGGGGCGCGGCGTCGGCGGCCGGCCTCTCCGTTTCGGGCTGTGCCATCTTCATGCGCTCGGCGCGGGCCGTCATGCGGCGGTCGAGGTCGGCGACCTGCTCGGGCGTGAGGCGGTAGATGTTCGGCTGGTTGTGGTAGACGCGCGCGCCCGTCACCACGTCGGCCTGCTTGAAGCCGAGCCGCTCGGCCTTCGCCACCAACTCCTGCACGGTCATCTGCGGCTGGACGAGCGTCAGCGGCTGCTTCTCCTCGATGGTCTCCGGCACGGCCGACGGCTTCGGCTTCCCGACCGGCAGCTCCTCGCCGTGCTCCCTGACCATGTGCGCGAGGAAGTCTTTGAAGGTGACGCTGCCGGTCAGCTCGAAGCCGACCTCGAAGGCCGGGCTGTTCGACTTCACGACCTGGAAGACGCGGACGATCTCGCCGTCGCGCTCCTGCAAGGAGACCTCGACCATCACGTCCACGAAGTACTCCAGCCCCGAGGCCGTCATCGGCAGCACCCGCCCGACCTCGTTGTCTTCCTTCGACTCCTTGCCCTTCGCCGGAATCTGGTCAACGATGACGACCGACCTGCCCGACTCCATGCAGAGGCGGCGCAGGACGCCCTGCAAGATCATCTGGTCGGCGGCCAGCTCCTCGGCCGAGGGCTGCGCCAGCGGGTCGCCCGTGCGCTCGCGAACGGCCTTGATCGTCTCCGAGTGCTTGGCGCTGAAGTAGGCGGCCCACGAGTCGAGGCCGAAGCAGCCGTAGTCCAGCTCGCGCCCCTCGCCGGACAAGGCCCAGTCTATGAACTCCGGCAGCTCGTCCGGGTGCTCGACTTCGAGGCCGTCGAAGACGCGGCCGACGCCCGGCAGAAGGCGCGTCTTGCGCTCCACGTCGAAGACGCAGAGGCGGCCGAGCCCCGCGTCGGCCATCGAGCGGAGGAACCAGCTCTTGCCGGTGCCCGCGCCGCCGCGCACGGCCATCACCAGACGCTGCTGCCGCGGACGGCGGCTCAAAGGATTAACTCTCGGTTTCGTGGCGTTCGTCATCTCTTTCTCTCCTCTTCAGCCGTCTCCGGCAATTCGTGTCTCCCGAGCGCAGCCTCACTGCCCACTTTAACCCCCCGCCCCCAAACGCTACAGGTGGCAGGCTTTCCCCGAACGCCGCGCACTATAGCACGTTTCACGCGGGAATGGAACACTGTTTCAAGGGTGAAACGAAAAAATATTTCGCTCGACGCCCCGTATGAAATAATTACGCTTCCCCCGGTCAAAGCCGAAATGGTATAAAAGATGTTGTACCGGGCGCGGGTGTTCGCCCGGCACCGCCGCCCATAGCCTCCGGCAGAAGGCCCTCCGGCAGCGGCCCCACAAAGTCCTCCCCGCACACCCTTCGGGAACGCTAAGACGAGGCCCCGTCTTGGTTTAACTCCCACCCAGAGAGTCGCATCGAGGCCCCTTCCGGAGCCACTTATTTGGAGCCGGGCCGGCACCTGCGCGGCGTCGGGCGGCATCTAATTGCTCCCCGGTGCTCAGACTCTCCTGCGAACAATCACGGAAATCAAGGAGTCCCTTTTCATGCGGAAGTTTGTCACCCTGCTGCTCCTTTTCTGCGCCGCGGCGGCCCTCTCCGGCCCTCACGCCAGCGCGCAGAGGAGTCTGCCGCGCCCCCTTCTGGAGTCCGAAGCGTCGGAGAAAGACCTCGGCCGCATCCTCCGCCGCTACGAGCGTCTGCGCGTGAACGCGCCGGAGGCGGTCGAGAAGATCAGGCGCGGCCAGCGCCTCTCGTTCGTCACTTCCGAAGGGGCTCTGGAGGTCGAGCTTGAGCCGAGCGACCTGCTCGCCGCCGGCTACCGCGCCGAGGAGACGGGCGCGAACGGCTCGAAGCGGCGGCTCGCGCCGGGCAGGGAAGTCCGCACGTACCGCGGCAGGGTCGAGGGGCTCGAAGGTGCCGAGGCGCGTTTTAACCTCAGCGGCGACTCCTTCGAGGGGATGATCGTGACGCCGGGCGAGCGCTTCTACTTCGAGCGGCTGGGCAAGTACGAAGAGGCGGCCTCCGAAGACGAGTTCATCTTCTACAGGGGCTCGGACGTTTTGGAGGACGCGGCCGGCCACTGCGGCGTCACGCTCGGCGGCGAGGTGAGCGACGGCGAAGCGGCCGTGGCCCCGCAGGTCGCGGCCGCGGTCGAGATGGCGGCGGCGACGCTCCTGGAGGCCGACGTGGCGACCGAGGCCGACTACGAGTACGTCACGGCGCTCGGCGGGTCTTCAGTGGCCAACGCCGAAATCCTCTCGATCATGAACCTCATAGACGGCATCTACGAGCAGCAGCTCGGCATCAGCCTCAAGGTCGTCTACCAGCACACCTGGGCCTCGAAGCCCGCGGGCTACCCCTACAGCTCGACGCTCGAAGGGGCGACCCTGCTCAACGAGTTCGCGAACCACTGGAACGCGAACTTCGCCAACGTGGTGCGCGACGTGGCGCACCTCTGGACGGGGAAGGACATCGCCAACAACGGCAACAGCGGGCTGGCCGGCATCGCCTGGGTCGGCGTCGTGTGCGACAGCCCCGCGCACTCCTACGGCGTCTCGCAGCGCCTGACGAACACGGCCGTCAAGCAGGCGCTCACGGCGCACGAGATGGGCCACAACTTCAGCGCCTCGCACTCGGACGGGCAGACCGGCTGCGCCAGCACGATCATGAGCGCGACGGTGAGCGAAACGCTCTCCTTCTGCGGCTACTCGCGCACGCAGATTCAGTCGCACACGAGCACGTACGGCTCGTGCCTGCGCAGCGTCACCAGCGCGCCCGCCGGGCTCAGCTCCGTCAGCCTCGCCTACTCTTCGACGGCGGGCGGCGCGCCCGTCACCGGGACGGTCACGCTGAGCGCGGCCGCCCCGGCCAACGGCGCGGTCGTGACGCTCTCCGACAACCTCTCGGCCACGACGCTGCCGGCCTCGGTCACGGTCCCCGGCGGGAAGACGAGCCAGAGCTTCACGATCACCTCGACCGCCGTGACGACTTCGCAGACCGGCGGGGTCACGGCCTCCTACGGCGGCGCGCAGAAGTCGGCCCCGTTCTCCGTCACGCCCGGCCTCGCCGTCAGCGGGAAGGTGCTGAAGGGCACGGCCGGACTCGGCGGCGTGACCCTGACGCTGACGAGCAGCGCGGCCGGCTTCGCGGCCCGCACCACGACCAGCTCCTCGACCGGCACGTATTCCTTCGGGGGCCTGCCGTCGGGCCGCACCTACGTCGTCACGCCTTCGAGCAACAGCTACGGCTTCACGCCTTCGAGCCGCACGCTCTCGGCCATCACGGCGAGCCAGACGGGGCAGAACTTCTCGGCCGTCTCGCGCAGCGCGTTCTCGATCAGCGGGAGGGTGCTCTCGGGCACGGCGGGGCTTTCGGGCAGGTCGGTGGTGCTGAAAAGCACGGCGGCCGGCTTCACGCCGCGCACGGTGACGAGCGCGGCCGACGGCAGCTACTCGTTCACGAACGTCCCCGGCGGCCAGAACTACACGGTGAGCGTGTCGAGCGCGACCTACAACTTCACGCCGTCGAGCCGCTCCTACACGGCCCTGGCCGCCAACCAGACGGGGCAGAACTTCTCGGTCGCCTCGCGCAAGACCTACGCCATCAGCGGGAGGGTGACGCGGGCCGGGACGACGACCGCGCTCGGCGGCGTGACCCTGACGGTGAGGAACAGCTCGGGGGCCGTCGTCAAGACGACGACCTCGGCGGCCGACGGCACCTACTCGCTGACGGGCATCACCGCGGGCTACAACTACACGGTGAGGCCCTCGCTCACGGGCAAGACCTTCACGCCGGCTTCGAGATCTTACACCAACCTCATCGCGAACCAGACCGGACAGAACTACGCCGGCTCGCCGTAGCGCGTTCGAAGAACGAGCGGAAGCCCTCCCTCACGGCCGGGCTTCCGCTTTTCTTTCAGGTGACGAGGTTGTTGAGGAGGTCTTTGAGCCAGGCGTAGTCTATGGGCTTGGAGACGAAGGCGTTGCAACCGGCGGCGAGGGCGCGGGCGCGGTAGTCGCCTTCGTTGTGGGCGGTGACGGCGACGACGACCGTGTCGCGCAGCTCCGGGTTGGCGCGGATGCGGCGGGTGGCCGCGAGGCCGTCGAGGACGGGGAGCTGCAAGTCCATGAGGACGATGTCGGGGCGCTCGCGGGCGGCGACCTCGACGGCCTGCTCGCCGTCCGGGGCTTCGAGGATGCGGTAGCCCTGGCGTTCGAGCGCGAGCCGCATGGCGAGGCTCACGTCGTCGTAATCTTCGACGACCAGGATGGTGATGTCTTCGGGCTCTCGCTCGGCCATCGGGGGAACGTTTCCTTCCGGGGAGCACAAAATAATCGCTTCGCAATGACAATGCAACGTCCGGCGCGCGTCGGCCGTGGTAAACAGGTTCGGCTCTCCGAAGTGAGGCGCCCCGCCTCACGGCCGACGCCGGCCGCACACCCTTGCAAGTCGAGGTCGAGAAGAGTTGATGACCGAACAGGAATACCGCGTCCGCGAGTGCGTCCACCGCGCCCGCGGGGCCGCGGGCGATTTCTACAACGGAGCCGCCTACGTCCGCTACCTCCAGAGGCTGCGCAGCGCCGCGGCCGTGAGCTTCGCCGGCAAGGTCACGTCCTTCTTCTGGGCCGACGCCGCGCACGTCCTCGTCTGGCTCTGCCGCGACTGCGCCGCTGAGATCGGAATCCGCGAGAACTGAAAAAAGTTTCAAGTTCCAGGTTCCAAGTTCAAAGTTAAAGACAAGTCGTTTGTATTAACTTTGAACTTGGAACCTGGAACTTGAAACTATGATGCGTTGAGCGGCTTGCCGCAGCGGTTGCAGAAGCGCGCGGAGGGGTCGCGCTGCTCGGCCCCGCAGGAGGGGCAGGAGGCGGCGACGCGCAGGTTCGCGCCGCACTTCGAGCAGAAGGCCGAGCCGGAGACGACGACCGTCCCGCAGGTGCCGCAGCGCCCCGGCATCGGCGGGACGTAGCCGCCGGCCTTCTGCGCGACGTGCGCCTCGATGATCTTCCAGGCGTCCTCGGTCAGCTTGTGCTGCCAGTAGGCCCCGAGCGCCGGCAGCGCCATCAGGAGGCCCGCCGAGAGCGCGAAGGCCACGGCCGCGACCGCCACCTTGTCGAACCACTTCTGCATCCCGATCTCGACGCGCGTGCCGCCGTGCTCGGGCGTGATCTTGATGGTGAGCGCGGCCGACAGGCCCGTCAGGTCGCGCAGCGTCGAAGACTTCCGCGCCTGGAGGACGGCCGTCGAGGAGACCATCATGGTCTGCACCTCGAAGGCCCCGTCGGCGTCGAACAGCGCGCGCAATTCCGCCAGGAGCCGCGTGACGTCGGCCTCGACGCCCGGATAAAATCTGCTGTCCATAATCTCTCGGTCGCGTCCTTTCCCCGCGCCCTATTCTACGCCAAATAAAAGTTTCGAGTTGCGAGTTAAGACGATTTTTGATTTTTGATTTGCGATTTTTGATTGGAGAACCGGCGCACGGCTTTGT
>DASZKF010000312.1:0-7750 GCA_035947355.1 Pyrinomonadaceae bacterium
GCGCGGGTCGCGGTCGTAGAGCCCGTCCACGTCCTTGACCAGCGTGAAGGTCTTGCAGCCGAAGCACTCGGCGAGCAGGAACGAGCCGGCGTCGGAGCGGTGCGGCGGGATGCGCCCGCTCTCCGGCAGGTGCTCCCAGAGGGAGTACGGCGGGTCGCCGTTGAAGACCACGCCGGGCGCGCTCGCGATGAAGAGCGGCAGGAGGTGGCCGAAGATTTCGGGCGGGATGGCGACGACGCCGTGGGGCGCGAGCAGCGTGCCCAGGATGTGCGCGTTGCCGAGCGAGTCGGCCACGGCCAACTGCGCCAGCACGCCGGTCGGCAGCCCCAGGTCTATCCCGATGGAGAAGACGTGCCTGCTCCGGACGCCCCCGCCCGTTCCGATGATGAGCTTCTTCGTCTTGAGGCACTCGGCCAGCGCCTCGACCACTGGGTAGACGACGGCGCGCCCGGCGTCCAAAACGGAGCGGCCGCCTACCTTGATGACGTGCGCCTCGGGGAGCATCCGGAAGACGGGGGTCTCAGTCGAACGCTGCACCTCCCTGTCCACGAGGCTCTCCCGCATGAGCATAGACTCGACGTGGTGGCGGCCGTCCGTCTCTTTCGGCGTGTCGCTCAAGATTGCGCGTTCCCCTTTCAGTCGGAGGTGATGACGGTGCCGACGTGCTCGCCGTCGAGGGCGCGGGTCAGGTTGCCGCGCTCAAGGCCGTTGATAACCTGGATGGAGCGGCGGTGCGTCGCGTTCTTCATCAGCTCGATGACGCTGCGCTCGACGACCACGTCCTGCAGGTCGAGCTCCTCCAGCTCCGCGACCGTGATCTTCGGGATGAACCTGGCGTTGCGCTCCTTCTTCGGGTCGGCCGTGTAGAGCCCCTTCTCGTCCTTGACGAAGATCATCGAGCGCGCGCCGAAGACCTCGCTCACGAGGTAGCTGCCGGTGTCCGTCCGGTGCGGGGGGATGCGGCCGACCGAAGGGTTCGTGTGCCAGTAGATGTAGGGCGGCATCCCGAAGAAGATGACGGCGCCGCGCTCGGCCAGGTAGTGCGGCAGCTGCGCGAACTGCGCGGGCTCGATGAAGGGGATGCCGTGCTTCGCCAGCAGGTAGTTGAGCATCCGCGCGTTCTGCATGCTGACGAAGGTGCCGAGCACGCTCAGCACGCCGGTCGGGAGCCCGAGGTCGAGCCCGACGCTGTAGGCGTGGCGCGCGCGCGTGCCCGCGCCCGTGCCGATGATCATCTTGTGCCGGCGCAGGTTCTCGACGATCTCCTCGATCAGGGGGAAGACGGCCGCGCGCCCGCGGTCTATGAAACTCTGGCCGCCGATCTTGACGACGTTGGCCTCCGGGAGGATCTGCACGGCCGCCGGCTCGCCGGTCTGCGCCATCAGGCGCGCGTCCTCCAGAGAGCCTGTTAACAGCGACTTTCCGAGTTCGGTGAGTAGGTTGTTCTCCATCTTCCGTCGCTCGCCCGGGTTGAAGTGCGCCTCAGGGTTTGCGGGCCGGCGGCACGCGTAAGGGGCTGAGCACGTACGTCTCCTCGAACTCGAACGCGCGGTCGAGCCCGCCGAACACCTCCGCCGCCCAGACTTCCAGCTCCCCCACGACCTCGGCACGAGTCTCCGCGGAGACGGGGACGCCGCCGAGCCCCGCCAGTCGCCGCCAGGAGTCGAGCGACTGCCGCGGGCTGGCCGATGCGCCCCACGTCGCCACGGGCACGGGCTCGAGGATTTCCGCGCCGAGCCGCGCGCACGCGTCGAAGAGTTTCCGGTTCCGCCGCTCGCCGCGCCGCCCCTTGAGTCCGCGGCGGCGCAGGCGCTCGTTCATCTCCTGCGCCATCAGCTCTTTCACGCTGCCCGGCGTCCGCTCGACCCTTCCGACGACGAGCGTCGCGCCGGCCGGCGACGCCAGTCGAAACACTTCGGCGGCGACGTGCCCTTGCTCAAGCAGGTGCATGGCCCGCGAGCTGAAGATGACGCCGGCCGCCCCGGCCGCGAACGGCCACGTCGCGTTGGCGTCGGCCCGCACCAGCGGGAGTCGGCCCCGCCCCGCGCCGAGCCGCCGCCGGAACTCTCCCAACATGCCCGCGGAGAGATCGAACCCGACGTAGCGGGCCTGCGCCGCGACCCACTGCCCGATCTGACCCGTGCCGCAGCCGACCTCGACGACTAAGTCGCCCGCCCGCACCTCGCCGACCTCAAGAATCTTTTCCGCCACGGCGCGGCAACAGTCTTCGGGGAGCCCCGTCCGCCGGTCGAAAAATCTCGCCTGGCCGTCGAACAGTTCCGGGCTGGCGTCGTGGGAATCCGCGCGAGAGATTCCGGGGTCTTTGCGCATGTCGCTCGGTTCCGTCTAAAGACTTCCCTTCAGGGCTTGCGCGAACTTGTCGAGAGGTGGAACGATGGCTGGTATTATGTCCGTCAGTGCAACGAGCCGAGGCGACAGGATACAGTATGCCGGACGTGCGGGGCAATGATTGAGTTTTCGCCGATAAAGAGTGATGACGATTCTGGAGACTGAAGCTCTGACGCGCAGGTTCGGGAGACTGACGGCCGTGGACGCGTTGACCCTCTCGGTCGGGCGCGGAGAGGTCTTCGGGCTGCTGGGGCCGAACGGCGCGGGCAAGACCACGCTCGTTAAGATGCTCACGACGCTGCTGCCGCCGACCTCGGGCGTCGCGCGCGTCGCGGGCTACGACGTCGCGCGCCAGCCCGGCGGCGTGCGGCGCCGCATCGGCTACGTGCCGCAGCTCCTCTCGGTTGACGGCTCCCTCACCGGCTACGAGAACCTGCTCATCTTCGCCAAGCTGTACGACATCCCCCGCGGCGGGCGCGAGTCGCGCGTGCGCGAGGCCCTCGCGCTCGTCGGCCTCGGCGACGACGCGGGCCGGCTCGTGCGCCAGTACTCGGGCGGGATGATTCGGCGTCTGGAGATCGCGCAGTCAACCTTGCACCGCCCGCCGCTGCTGCTCCTGGACGAGCCGACCGTCGGCCTGGACCCCGTCGCGCGCAAGGCCGTCTGGGAACACATCGTCCGCCTGCGCGAAGATTTCGGGACGACCATCTTCCTCACGACCCACTACATGGAAGAGGCCGAGAGCCTGTGCGGCCGCGTCGCGATCATCCACCGCGGTAAGATAGTCGCGGACGGCTCGCCCGCGCGGCTCAAGACATCCATCGGCAACCCGCAGGCGACGCTCGGCGACGTCTTCATGCACTACGCGGGCGACACGCTCGAATCGGGAGGCGGCTATCGTGAGACTTCAAGAGGAAGACGCGCGGCGAGGCGGCTCGGCTGAGCCCGCCGCCTTCGCCGGGGCCGGCGTGCTGGCGGGGGCCGGAGGGTTCTTCGTCAAGACGCTGGCGATAGCCGAGCTCGAAGTGCGGAAGCTGCGGCACGACTTCTCCGAACTCCTGACGCGCGCCGTCCAGCCGATCCTGTGGCTCGTGCTGTTCGGCGGCGTGCTGTCCCGGGCGCAGCTCATCCCGACCGGCGGCCTGCCCTACCTGGACTTCATCACGCCCGGCATCCTGGGCCAGAGCGCGCTCTTCGTCTCCATCTTTTACGGCGTCGGAATCCTCTGGGAGCGCGACCTGGGCATCACCAACAAGTTCCTGGTCAGCCCCACCCCGCGCTCGGCGCTCGTGCTCGGCAAGGCGCTGTCGGCCGGCGTCCGCGCGCTCTCGCAGGCCGTCATCATCTACGCGGTCGCGCTGGCGCTCGGCGTGAGGCTGGACTGGAACCCGGCGGCGCTCGCGGGCGTGCTGCTCGCGGTCGCGCTCGGCGCGGCGCTGTTCGCGACCTTCTCGCTCATCGTCGCGTGCCTGGTCAAGACGCGCGAACGCTTCATGGGCATCGGCCAGCTGCTGACGATGCCGCTCTTCTTCGCGAGCAACGCGATCTACCCGATTGACCTGATGCCCGGCTGGCTGCGCGTCATCTCACGCATCAACCCGCTGAGCTACGAGGTGGACGCCCTGCGCGCCCTGATGCTCCGGGACGGGGTCAGCGCCTTCGGGCTCACGACGGACTACGCCGTGCTGCTGGCCGTGACGGCCGTGCTGGTCGCCGTCGGCGCTTACCTGTACCCGCGCGTCATCCTCTGACGGAGACACTGCGACGGCCCTTCCGGTTCCTCCTTACTACAGCCGCGAGGCCGTCTCCGCGGCCTTCGCGTGATGGGGGCAGAGGCGGTCGCTCCTCCGCACGAGGATGAGGGTCGTGACGATGGCCGCGGCGTTGACGCCCTGTACGAGGCCCAGCAGGAAGTCTCGGCGCAGAACGCAGTAGGTCAAGAGCAGTGCGCTGGCGGCGAGCCAGATCAGCCAGGTCGAGACGCTGATGCCCCACGCGCACCTCTCGACGTACAGGTGGCGTATCTGCGGGTAGTAGGCGACGACGACCAGCGCCGTCCCCGCCCAGCCTAAAACTTCCGTCTCCATAAGGCCGCGCCGCCCCCCCGGCGTAAGACCGACGGTTCGAACGAGGGGAGGACGCGGCTCCGGAGCCGCGTCCCCTTCCCGCATTCTCCGCCGTTTACGCCGCCCGCTTCAACTCGTCGGCGAACTTGACGGCCTCGCGCCGGACGTGGTCTGCCAGCGCCGGGTGGATGATGCTCTTGATCTTGCCGGTCTGGATGCCCTTCCCGGCGGCGGTCTTGAAGTCGATGATGTCGTCCGCCGCCTGCTCGGCCGCGCCCTTCTGGGCCGGCCTCTGGTCGTGCAGCGTGTGGAACGCCGCGCTCGTCTGCAGGGCCTTCTGGACGAGCGCGCGCTCCTCGGGGTCGAGCAGGTGCGCGATGAACTCCGCGTGCTCGGCCATGATCTGCGACCAGAAGGCGACCACCTCGTCGCGGTCGAGCGCCGCCTCCCCGCGCGAGAGGCTCTCCAGACGCCGCGTGAACCGCTCCGCCTCGCGGGCCGTGTGCTCGAAGAAGAGCGGCCACACCAGGCTTTGCAGCTTGCCCGACTCCTGCGCGTCGCGCATCTCGTGCTTGAAGGCGACGAAGGGCTTGACCAGCTCGACGGTCGAGCGGTTGAAGGCCGCGTAGTTCCCGCGGTCGAGGCGGGCGCCCTGAGCCTTAGCGAACTGGCCGGCGAAGGTCGCCTGAAACTTTTCGGCGCGGGCGCGCGGCCCGGCCAGCTCCGGGCCCGGCATCAGCATCGCGAAGAACTTCGCGTGCTCCATCATGATGTCGGTCCAGAAGAGGTTGTCGGCGAGCGAGTGGGCGACCGCGTCCGTGCTGTCGCCCTCCGGCACGTAGACCGGCTTCATCCCGCCGTTCCTGGCCGTCACGCCCGTCTGTCCCGCCTGCGCCCAAGCCACGTCGGACAAAGCACCCAGGAGGGTCGCCCCGGCCAACCCGGCCCCGCCCGCAATTAGAATTTCCCGTCGCGTGACCCCGCGCGCACCAAGCCGCGCCGGCGGCTGCACTTGTTCACTCTCGTCTTGCATCTCTCGGCTGCTCCTTTCAGGAATCGTTGCCAGTCCCTAGGGGGCGTCTCTGATCCGATTCGAACAGGGGAGGTCGCGCCGCGTGTTGCGGGGACATCCGTTCCACTCACCGGGGGAGCGACGCCGTGAGCGCCTCTCGCAGGCCGTCCGGCTCACGGAGCAATTCGGGGAGGTTCAGGGTACTGCCTCTGAGCCGGTCGGGGGCCGGCATCCGTCCGAGCCGCATCAACTCTTCGGCCGCGGCCATCTCGCGCTCGCGGTTCATCCCCGCCACGGCCGCGACGCGCCCGCCTTTCACGTAGAAGGCGAGGAAATCGTTCGCCGACACGTCGCCCCGAAAGATGATCTCGTCCCAGCCCGCGGCGTGGCCGACGTACAAGAGTCCCGCGTCGAACTGCCGCGTCCAGAAGAACGGCACGCCGCCGTAGACGACATCCCGGCCCGCCATGTTGCGCGCCGCGACGCGGCCCTGCTGCATGGCCGTGCGCCAGTGCTCGATGCGTTGGCGCGCGCCCGTGAGCGCGGAAGGGAAGTAGGCGATGTCGCCCGCGGCGTACACGCCGTCGGCGGCGCGCAGGCGCCCGTCCACGATGACGCCGCCGTCCTCGTGCAGCTTGACCCCTTCGAGGAAGTCGGTCGCGGGGCGCACGCCGACGCCGACGACGACGAAGTCCGCCTCCAGCCGCTCGCCGCTTTCGAGTATGACCGCCGCGACTTTGTCCGAGCCCTCGAAGCGCGCCACGCCCGCCCCGAGCCTGAACCGCACGCCGCGGCTCTCGTGCAGGCGTCGGAAGAGCGAGCCGATCTCCCCGCCGAGGGTCTTCTCGAACGGGACGGAGTCGGGCGCGACGACCGTGACCGAACACCCGCGCGCCCGCAGGCTGCTCGCCGCCTCCATCCCGATGAAACTCGCGCCGACGACGACCGCGCGCGAGGCGGGGACGGCGGCTTCGACGAGCGCGTCGGCGTCGGCGTGGCTGCGGAGCAGGAAGACGTTCGACAGGTCTGCGCCGGGGGCTGAAAGCTTGCGCGGCGCGCCGCCGGTCGCCACGAGCAGCGCGTCATACCGAAGCGAGTCCCCGTCGCCGAACGTCAGCGTGCTCGAGGCGGCGCAGGCCCGGACGACCTCCCTGCCGCGCATGACCTCGATGCCGTTCTCGCCGAAGAACTCTTCGGGGCGCAGCGGCATCCACTCCGGCTCGGCGTGCCCTTGCAGGTAGTCTTTGCTCAGGTTGGGGCGGTCGTAAGGCAGACGGTCCTCGCGCGTGATCATCAGGACGCGCCCGCGGAAGTCCTCCTCGCGCAGCGTCTGCGCCGCGGCGTAGCCGGCGGCCCCGCCGCCGAGGATGACGAACAGACGTTCGTCTGCTCGGGGGTCGGGGCGCGACATGGCCGGCGTCCGCCTGTCCCGCGCCTCGGAGGGGACGCGGACCCAGACGCGACCGTCGGCCACGCGCGCGTCGTAGCGCGGCAGCGCGTCCAACGCCGGCGGCTCTTCGAGGTCGCCGGTCACGACGTTGAAGCAGGCGTGGTGCCACGGGCAGACGACGCGGTCGCCGCAGAGAGCGCCCTCCGCGAGCGGCGCGCCGTAGTGCGGGCACGCGGCGCCGACCGCGTGATAATTTCCCCCGACGCGCGCGAGCAGGACCCTCGTCTCGCCGGCCGCGACCTCTTTCATCTCGCCGTCTTCCAGCTCGTCGCTCGCCGCGACGGCCACGTCCATGTAGTTCATAAAATCCTCACGCCGCCCCGATGAGGTGGCCCATCTTTTCCTTCTTCGTCCTGAGGTATCGCGCGAAACCCTCGTGCGGCTCGACGCGGAGCGGCACGCGCTCGACGACTTCCAGGCCGGCGCGCCTGAGCGCGCGAATCTTCGCCGGGTTGTCCGACATCACGCGCACCCGACGCAGGCCGAGGTCGAGCAGCACCTCGGCGCACTGCCCGTACCGGCGCAAGTCAACCCCGAGCCCTAAGCGCGCGTTGGCCTCGACGGTGTCCGCGCCCTCGTCCTGCAAGGCGTAGGCGCGAATCTTGTTGATGATTCCGATGCCCCGGCCCTCCTGCAGCTGGTAGACGACCGCGCCGCGCCCGTCACGCCCGATCAGTTCCAACGCGGCGCGGAGCTGTCGCCCGCAGTCGCACTTGACGGAGCCGAAGACGTCGCCCGTCAGACACTGCGAGTGGATGCGGACGAGGGCCGGGCGCCCGCCGCGCGGCTCGCCCCGCACGAGCGCGACGAACTCCTCGCCCGAGTTGAGTGATCGGTAGCCGATGATGCGGAACTCGCCGAAGTCGGTCGGCA
>DASZKF010000313.1:0-2475 GCA_035947355.1 Pyrinomonadaceae bacterium
GAGGGCGTCCGGGTTAGAGGCTAGGGGCTGGAGACTAGAGGCTAGGTTTTGTTCTTAACTAGCCCCTAGCCCCTAGCTAGACGCCCTCCCTCACGGTCGGGCTTCTGACTTCTCACTCCCAGTCGCCGTGGTTCTTGAGGCGGATGAGTTCTTCGACGGTGGGCGTGTCGTTGCGCTGCGACTTGACGCGGCGGATGAAGGCGGCGGAGACGCCGTGGTCGCGGAGGCGGACGAGGTGCTCGGGCGGGAGGTTCGCGTAGCCGAGTTGCTTCAGCTCTCGGACGAAGGAGACGCTGACGCCGTGGTCTCTCAGCTTGACGAGGGTTTCGAGCGGGAGCGACGTGTAGCCCTCGGCGCTCAGCTCGCGGATGAAGGAGGCCGAGACGCCGTGGTCGCGCAGCCGGATGAGTCCTTCGAGCGAGGCCGGCGCGGTGTAGCCCGCCGCCTCCAACTCGCGGATGAACGAGACGCTGACGCCGTGGTCGCGCGTCCTGACCAGTTCCTCGGCCGAGAGGTCGCGGAACCCGGCCCCGCGCAGCTCGCGGATGAATTCGAGGCTCACGCCGTGGTCGCGCAGGCGGACGAGCGCGTCGAGCGCCCCCAGCCGGTAGCCCAGCTCGCGCAGGCCGCGCACGTAGTCGAGGCGGACGCCGTGGTCGCCGAGGCGGACGAGCTGTTCGACGTCGGGCCGCTCGTAGCCCTGCTCGCGCAGCTCGTCGAGGAGCGCGAGGCCGGTGTCGGCGAGGGCGAGCGAGAAGAGCTGGCGCGCGTCGGGCGTGCCGACGCCGCGGCGCTGGAGTTCGGCGGCGAACTGCGCGCTCGGCGCGAAGGTGAAATGGCCGGAGCCGCGGCCGGCCCGGAACCAGCCCTCGCAGTCGAAGGTGCCGGCGTCGCGGCGAATCTGGAAGCGGACGGCGGTGCCGGCGGCCGAGAACGCCTGCTCGCGCGTGAGCCCCTGGAACTGGACGGGGTCTACGGGGCCGCCGCTGTCCCAGTTGCTGGTGTGCGTGCGGCCGTCTTTGCCCGCCTTCTCCTCGCGGTAGCGCAGCGTCAGGTACGTCCGCTCGCCCCGGCCCTCCTCCGCCCTGTACTCGACGAGCCACTGGCCCTGAAAGCTCTCCTGCGCGGCCGGGCGCGCGGCCGAGAGGCCGACGGCGGCGAGCGCCGAGACGGCCGCGGCGGCGAGCGCCCGCCCGAAGGCGCGTTGGCTGAAACGCTTCATATTCGCTTCTCCTGTCCGAAAGGTAGAATCAAGTCCGAGGGGTCGGCGGCCGGGCGCACGCCCACGCCTATAGCTTTTGAAAGTGAAACACCGCCGGCGTCACGTTTGTGACAGAATGCGGCGGCGGGTTTCAGGATTTTTGATTTGCGATTGGAAGCAGTGGACAGTAGGAGTATGAGCGGGCGGGAGGAAAATCGGGGCGGGGTGAGCGGGTTCGCGCGGCGGGTGCTGGCCGAGTGGCGGCGGCGCGGGTGGCCGAAGGGGGGCGAGCGCCTGTTGGTTGCCGCGTCGGGCGGGGCTGATTCGTCGGCGCTGCTTTTGGCGCTCGACGAGCTGCGGCGCGCGGGGCTGCTCGGGGTCGAGCTGACGGCGGCGCACCTCGACCACGGGCTGCGCGGGGCGCGGGGCGCGGAGGACGCGCGCTGGGTGGAAGGGTGGGCGCGCTCGCTCGGCTACGAGGTCTTGACGGGGCGGGCCGAGGTGGAAGCGCGCGACAACCTGGAGCAGGCGGCGCGGCGCGCGCGCTACGAGTTCCTGTCCGGCGCGGCCCGCGCGTCCGGGGCGCGGGCGGTGCTCGCCGCGCACACGCTCGACGACCAGGCCGAGACCGTCCTGCTCCGCCTGCTGCGCGGGAGCGGGGCCGAGGGCCTCGCGGCCATCCGCCCCGAACGGGCGCTCGACGCGGCCGGCAATGTGAGCCTGCGCCGCCCGCTCGTCGCCTGGGCGCGGCGCGCGCAGACCGAAGAGTACTGCCGCGGGCGCGGCGTGGCGTTCCGCCGCGACGAGATGAACGAGGACGAAAGCTTCGCGCGCGTGCGACTGCGCCGCCGCGTCCTGCCGCTCCTGAAGACGTTCAACCCGCGCGCCGTCGAAGCCATCGCGCGCGCCGCAGACCTTCTGCACGAAGACGCCTCGGCGCTCGAAGCCCTCGCGGCCGCGCTGCTCGAAGAGGCGGCGGCGGGAGGGGAGGAGTCCGGGCAGGCGCCCTCGGCCGGGGAAGCGACGGCGGCGCGGCCCCTGCGCGTCGAAGCCCTCTCCGCCGCGATGCCCGCGCTGCGGCGGCGCGCGCTGCGCCTGTGGCTGGCCCGCGGCCGCGGCGACCTGCGGCGCGTCGGGCTTCAGCACGTCAAGGCCGTCGAGCGACTGCTGGCCGGCGAGCGCGGCGGGCGCGTCGCCGAGCTGCCCGGCGGCGCCCGCGTCGAGCGCCGCCGCGGCCTGCTCCTGTTCCGCGGATAAAAGCAGTTTCGGGTTAC
>DASZKF010000314.1:0-3973 GCA_035947355.1 Pyrinomonadaceae bacterium
GCGGCGTGACCGAAGGCGGGCAGGTCAAGCGGCGGTGCGAGACTCCTCGCGACGCCTGCGCCGCCCTCCCTCACGGCCGGGCTTCTGAACCGGGTTTTCAACCCGAAACTGTTCGGCGTCAGATGCCGAGGACGTTGACCAGCTCCTGCACGGAGGCGGCGCTCTTCTGGAGGGCGATGCGCTCCTCGGCCGTGAGGTTGATCTCGATGATCTGCTCGAGGCCGCGCGCGCCGAGCTTGCAGGGCACGCCGACGTAGAGGTTCTGGATGCCGTACTCGCCTTCGAGGTAGGCGGCGCAGGGCAGGATTTTCTTCTTGTCCTTGAGGATCGCCTCGGCCATCTCGACCGCCGCGGCCGACGGCGCGTAGTAGGCCGAGCCGGTCTTCAGCAACCCGACGATCTCCGCCCCGCCGTTGGCCGTCCGCTTGACGATGGCGTCGAGCTGCTCCTTCGGCAGGAGTTCCGTGACGGGGATGCCGGCGCAGGTCGAGTAGCGCGGCAGCGGCACCATCGTGTCCCCGTGCCCGCCGAGGACGAAGGCCGTCACGTTCTCGACCGAGACGTCCAGGGCCTCGGCCAGGAAGCAGCGCATCCGCGCCGAATCCAGCACGCCGGCCATTCCGATGACGCGGTGCTTGGGGAAGCCCGAGCGCCGGAGCGCCACCTGGCACATCGCGTCGAGCGGGTTCGAGACGATGATGAGAACCGAGTCGGGCGAGTGCCGGACGACCTGTTCGACGACCGTCGAGACGATCTCGGCGTTGGTCTTGAGGAGGTCGTCGCGGCTCATGCCGGGCTTGCGCGGCAGCCCGGCCGTGATGATGACGACGTCCGAGTCCTTCGTCACCGCGTAGTCGTTCGTCGAGCCGATCATCCGCGCGTCGAAGCCCTCGACGGGCGCGGCCTGCGCGAGGTCCAGAGCCTTGCCCTGCGGGACGCCCTCCATGATGTCCACGAGCACGACGTCGCCCAGCTCCTTGCTCGCCAGCCAGTGCGCGGCCGTCGCGCCGACGTTGCCCGCCCCGACCACGGTGATCTTGTTTCGTCTGCCCATCGCTTCAATTCCTCTCCTCGGATTGTTGATTAAGACTCATCGCGCCGCCCTCGCAGCCCTCGCCTTGACGGGCGAGGGTAGTCCGCTCCGGGAGTGCGCGTGTAAGATTTTGGAGATGCGCGAGTGTAAGTTGCGTGGTGTTGGGTGTCAAGGAAGGGGGTGGCGCGGCGGGCGCGACGGGGCCGGCGCGATGACGTTCTTCAGGCGCTTACGTGAACTGTTCCGGCCGGGCCGGTCGCCCGCGGGCGGCCGCGCAGTCGAGGCCGCCCCGGACGCGGAGCTAGACCCGTTCGACCCGTTCCCGGAACCCGTCCGGCTTGAGATTACGGACGTGTTCGACCTGCACGCGGTCGCGCCGCGGGAGGTGCGCGCCGTCGTCGAGGAGTACCTTTACCAGGCGCGCCTCGCGGGCTTCCGCAGCGTACGCATCATCCACGGCAAGGGCGTCGGCGTGCAGCGCGAGGCGGTGCGAAAGATTCTCGCCCGCACGCCCTTCGTCGAACACTTCTCCGACGCCCCGCCCGAGGCCGGCGGCTGGGGCGCGACCGTCGCCACGCTGCGTGTCGAGAGTGAAGACGGAGGAAAGGGTGCCGGGTGCTAGGTGTCGGGTGCTGGGATAAAGGCAAGTCGCTTTTTACCCGGCACCCGACACCTGGCACCCGGCGCCCTTCTTTTACAGTGTGCCCAGGAACGCTTCGAGGTCGCGGGCGAAGCGTTCGGGTTGCTCCCAGTGGGGCGAGTGGCCGGTCTCCGGGTAGACGACGAGTTCGGGGCCTCCGAGCGTGGCCGCGAGTGCGTCCTGCTCGGCGCGGCCGAGTAAGGCGTCGCGGTCGCCCCAGAGGAGCAGGGCCGGCGTCCGTATGCGGCCGAGGCGCGGGGCGTGATCGTCGGCGAGGAGCCCGTCCATCGTCGCGCGCCAGACCCGCGCCGGCACCTTCAGGCTCTCGGCGACCACGCCGTCCATGAACTCTTCCGGCACCGGCCGGTGGACGGTGCCCGCCTGGAACTCCCGCGCGAACTCCGCGGACACGGCCCCGTCGAACTCCTCAATCCCCTGCCGCAGCTCTTCGACGCCCTCGATGCGACGCGCCGAGGTCATCGAGCTGACGAGGACGAGGCCCGACACGCGGCGCGGCGCGTCGAGGGCCACGCGCTGCGCCACGAGGCTCCCCATGCAGTGGCCGACAAGGGCGGCGCGCTCAAGCCCCAGTTCGTCCATGAACGCGACCACGTCGGCGGCGAAATCGCGCAGGGCGTAACCTCCGGCCGGCCTCTCCGAGTCGCCGTGGCCGCGCTGGTCGAGGGCGAAGGCGCGGTAGGCCGGGTCGAGGAGCGGCAGCACGCGGCTGAACGAGAAAGAGGAGTCCGTGTAGCCGTGGAGAAAAATGACGGGGCGGCCGGCGGGGTCTCCCTGCTCGGCGTAACGCAGACGCACGCCCGTCGGTAAGCTCGCGAAGGCGAAGCGCGGCGGCGCGCTGACGACGTTCAACATCACTCGTACTCCTTCCTGCCGTCCCTCCTGCCTCGGATGGGCGGGAGGGACGGCCTGTGAAACCCGACACCGGCGGTCACTTCTTCCGCGCGATGTAAAAGTTGTTCATGAAGTCGTGCGGGAGCTGCCGCACCTCTATGTCGCCGAAGCCCGCCTCCGCGAGCATCTCGACGGCCGTCTCCTCGCCCCACATCGTGCCGAGGCCGTCGCCGCCGGCCGCCAGAGAGACCGTCATGCAGTGCATGGCGGAGATCGTATAGAGGAAGGGCGCGACGGGGTGGTCGAGGTTCTTCTCGACGTGCCGCGACCCGCGGATGTCCTGCATCAGGAAGGTGCCGCCGGGGCGGAGCCCGGCGAAGACGCCGCGCAGCACCAGGGCCGGCCGCGCCTGGTCGTGGATGGCGTCGAAGGCCGTGACGAGGTCGTAGCGGCCGCCCTCGCCGAGTCGGGTCACGTCGCGCACCTCGAAGCGCACGTTCGAGAGGCCGCGCCGCTCGGCCTCGCGCCGCGCGCTGCCGACGGCCTCCTCCGAGAGGTCGTAGCCCGTGAAGCGGCTCGCGGGGAAGTCGGCCGCCAGGGTGTTGAGCGCGCGGCCGCTGCCGCAGCCCACGTCGAGCACCTCGATGCCTTCGCGGAGCGAGTCGGTCAGCCCCGGCGCGAGCGGCAGTATCGAGTCGCGCAGGCCCGCGACGACCGTCTGCTCGCTCTCCTCGGCCATCACCTCGTGGAAGCGGCCGAACGCGGAATAAGGGAGGCCGCCCCCGCGGCGGAAGCACTCGACGATCTGATCCTCGACGCTGCCGAGCACCGAGACGAACTGCGTCGTCACGGCGAGGTTGTTCGGCGAGGCCGCCCGGGTCAGGAAGGCCGCGTGCTCGGGCGGGAGGTAGAAGGTGTTGCCGGCGGGGTCGTGCTCGACGACGCCGCCCGTCGTCATCGCGCCGAGCCACTCGCGGACGTAGCGCTCGTTGAGCCCCGCGGCCTCGGCGATCCGCGCCGATGAAGACGGCGGCAGCGCCGCCATCGCGTCGAAGAGGCCGGTGCGGTGGCCGATGCTCGCCATCAAAGCCACCCCGGCGCCGTTGATCGCGCCGAGCATCTTCGCGGCGAAGACCTCGGCCTTGGACGCTCCAACCTGCTCTGAGAACTGTGTAGACATGCCGTCCTCCTTTATGGCCGCGCGCCGGAGGGCGCGCCCTCGTACGGTAAAAAACCGGCCGGCGCCGCAGACGCCGCCTAGAGGTAACGCGCAAAGGGCGGGCGAATCGGGTCACGTCCGCCGCTCAATTAGAGCGATTTTCAGATGGGTGTAGAACGTTCGAGGAGGCTGTCGGGGCAGGGCTTTTTCGGGGGTTGAGTTAAAGGCAGCAGTCAGAAGCCCGACCGTGAGGGAGGGCGTTGAGCTTTACGCGAGCCTCAACGCCCTC
>DASZKF010000315.1:0-4201 GCA_035947355.1 Pyrinomonadaceae bacterium
GAGGGCGTCTCAAGTCTTCCATGCGTCGCGCGCGATGGAACTTAAGACGCCCTCCCTGACGGTCGGGCTTCTGACTCGCTCTCCTACTGACTACTGCTTCTTATGTCGAACACGCTCCCGAGCAACATCACACTCGTCCGCGGCCTGGCGCTGGTCGCCGCGGCCTCGATCATCATCGGCAACGTCGTCGGGACGGGCGTCTTTTTGAAGGCGCGGGTGATGACGTGCAACGTCGGGACGCCCGGCATGGTCGTGACGGTGTGGGTCGTGGCCGGGCTGCTGAGCCTGGCCGGCGCGCTCACCTACGCGGAGCTGGCGGCGATGATGCCGCGCGCCGGGGGCGAGTACGTCTTCATGCGCGAGGCTTACGGCGCGGGCGCCGGCTTCCTCTACGGGTGGATGCAGATCTTCATCGCCAAGACCGGCTCGCAGGCGTCGGTCGCCGTGGCCCTCGCCATCTTCCTCAACGACCTCTCGGGCGGCGCGCTCGGCGCGAACTACTTCACCGCCGACCTCTTCGGGTTCAAACTCCCCTTCGGCGCCTTGCAGGTCGTCGCCCTCTCGGCCATCGTCATCCTCACGGTCGTCAACTGCGCGGCCGTGGTCGTCAGCGGGTGGGTCGCGACGGCGCTGACGTGCGTGAAGATCGCGCTGGTCTTAGGCGTCGGCCTCGGCGCGTTCCTGCTCGCCGACGGGGGCTGGGGCAACTACTCGATGGCGAACGCGGGCGGGGCGTGCGAGGGCGTGGACGCGGCGGCGCGGCTCGGCGTGGCGGGCTTCGGCGCGGCGATGCTCGGCGCGCTGTGGGGCTACGACGGCTGGAACAACCTGACGCTCGTCGCCGGAGAGGTCAAGAACCCGCAGCGCAACATCCCGCTGGCGCTCGTCGGCGGGACGGCCGTCATCATCCTGCTCTACGTCTTCATCAACCTCGCCTACTTCTACGTGCTCGACCCGACCGCGGTCGCCTCCGTGCCGGCGAAGTCCTCGGTGGCGCGCGAGGTCGCGGTCCGATTCCTCGGGCCGGCGGCCGTGACGCTGATGGCGGCGGGCCTGTTGGCGTCGTCCGTCGGGACGCTCCACACCTCAATCCTGACGGGCGCGCGCGTGCCCTACGCGATGGCGCGCGACGGCCTCTTCTTCCAGAACCTCGCGCGCCTCAGCCCGAAGACGCGCGTCCCCGTCGGCGCGCTCGCCGTGCAGGGCCTCTGGGCCTGCCTCCTCGCGCTGTCGGGCTCGTTCGACACGCTGACCGACTACGTCATCTTCGGCTCGTGGATTTTCTACGGGCTGGTGACTGCTTCGATCTTCCTCTTCCGCCGCCGCCAGCCACTCGCCGAGCGCCCCTACCGCGCCTGGGGCTATCCCTTCGTGCCAGTCCTCTTCCTGCTCGTCACCGCGTTCCTGCTCGTCAACACGCTCCTGACGACGCCCACGCAGGCCCTCATCGGCCTCGCCCTCATCGCCCTCGGCCTGCCCGTCTACTACTTCTTCTTCCGCCACCGCCACACGATCAAGGCCGCGCCCGCGGAGGGAGAACTTAGCTGAGGGCGGGACAGGGCCGCGGCTGCTTATTTCTTCAGGACGCGGCGGAGCGCCGCTTCGAGTTCGGGGTCGGAGAAGCGGAAGTCGGTCGCCTTCAGCCGCGCCGGCTCGACGCGCTGGCTGGCGAGCAGGAGCGCGTCGGCCGTCTCGCCGAAGGCGAGCCGCGCGGCGAACTTCGGGACGGCGAAGAGGGTCGGGCGCCCGAGCACGCGCCCGAGCGCCTTCGTGAACTCCGCGTTGGTGACGGGGTTCGGCGCGACGGCGTTGACGGGGCCGCTCAGAGCTTCGTCGTCCAACAGGCGGCGGATGACCCTGACCACATCCGCGAGCGTGATCCAGCTCATGTACTGGCGGCCGTCGCCGAGGCGGCCGCCGACGCCGAGCTTGAAGGGCGTGAGCATCTTCGGAAGCGCCCCGCCCTCCGCGTCGAGGACGACGCCGATGCGCGGGTGCGCGACGCGAATCCCCGCCGCGGCGGCCGGCCGCGCCGCCGCCTCCCACTCCCGGCAGACGCCGCTCAGGAAATCACCGCCCGGCGCGCTCTCTTCCGTCAGCACCTCCGCGCCGCGGTCGCCGTAGTAGCCGACGGCCGAGGCCGAGACGAGCACGCGCGGCTTGCCGGCGAGGCCGGCGAGGGTCTCGCTGACGAGCCGCGTCCCCTTCACGCGGCTCTCGCGGATGCGCCGCTTCTTCTCCTCCGTCCAGCGCCCCTCGGCGACCGGCTCGCCCGCCAGGTGCACCGCCGCGTCGTGCCCTTCGAGGCCCTCGGCTGGGATGACCCCTCGCTCCGGGTCCCAGCGCGCGTCCGACACGCCCGGCGGGGCCGAGCCCTTCGCCGCGCCCCGCCCCAGCCGCGTCACCGCGTGCCCGTCGGCGAGGAGCGAACGCACCAGCGCGCTCCCGATGAGGCCCGTGGCCCCGGTAACGATGATTCTCAAAATGAGACTCCTTTGAAATAAGTTTCGAGTTTCGAGTTACGAGTTTCGAGTTAAAGACATCTTCCGCCGGAACTCTCAAGCTTAAAGCCGCGAACTCGAAACTCGAAACTCGAAACTCGAAACTATCGGTTCTTGAGGGCTTCGCGCGCGGCTTCCCGGTCGTCGAAGTGAATCTTCTCGGTGCCGATGATCTGGTAATCCTCGTGGCCCTTGCCGGCGATGAGGACGAGGTCGCCGGGCCGCGCCTCGGCGACGGCGCGGCGGATGGCGGCGCGGCGGTCAACGATCTTTTGGTAAGGCTTTCCGGCCGCGCGCAGGCCGACCTCGATGTCGGCCAGAATCTTCAGAGGGTCTTCGGTGCGCGGGTTGTCGGAGGTGGCGATGACCACGTCGCTCAGGCGCGCGGCGGCCTCGCCCATCGGCGCGCGCTTGGTGCGGTCGCGGTCGCCGCCGCAGCCGAAGACGGTGATGACCCGCCCCGCGGCCACCTCGCGGGCCGTGCGCAGGACGTTTCGGAGCGCGTCGTCCGTATGCGCGTAATCCACGACGACGGCGAAATCCGCCGCGCCCGGCACGCGCTCGAAGCGGCCCGGCGCGCCCGCGCAACTCTGAATCGCCCGCGCAGTCGCTCCGAGGTCGAAGCCGAGCGCGTGGCCGCACGCGGCGGCGCAGAGGATGTTCGAGACGTGCGGGCGGCCGACGAGCGGCGACTCGACCTCGCGCTCCCCCGCCGGCGTCACGAGACGGAAGCGCGCCCCGGCCATCGAGAACTCGACGCCGCGCGCCGTCACGTCGGCCGCCGCGTCCAGCCCGAAGCGGATGACGCGCAAGCCTTCGCGCTCAAGCCCGGAGGCGAGCCGCGCGCCGTACTCGTCGTCGGCGTTGACGACCGACACGCGCGGGCGCTCGCCCAGGCGGCCGTCGAAGAGTCGCCGCTTGGCGTCGAAGTAGTCCTCCATCGTGCCGTGGTAGTCGAGGTGGTCGCGCGTGAGGTTCGTGAAGGCGGCGACGGCGTAGCGGAGCGCGTCGCAGCGCCGCAGGTCGAGGGCCTGCGACGAAGACTCCATCACGGCCACGCGGCAGCCGGCGTCAACGGCCCGCCGCAAAAGCCTCTGCACGTCGCTCGCCTCGGGCGTCGTGTGCGCCGCGGGGAAACGCTCGCCCGCGACCCGGTACTCGACCGTGCTGACGAGGGCCGTGCGCTCGCCGGCGGCCTCGGCCAGCGCGGCGACCAGGTACGCGGTCGTCGTCTTCCCGTTCGTCCCCGTAATGCCGACGAGGCTCAGCTCGCGCGAAGGGTGACGGTGTACTTCGGCCGCCGCCAGCGCCAGCGCGCGCCGCGCGTCCGCGACCCGAATCCACGCGCCCCCGAAGCCTTCCGGCCTCTCAAGCTCGGAGACGACGCCGGCCGCGCCCGCCCGCACCACTTCGGGGACGAAGCGGTGCGCGTCAACCTTCTCGCCGCGCACGGCGACGAAGAGCCACCCCTCCCGCGCCTGCCGCGAGTCGTGCGTCACGTCAACGACCGGCAGGGAGCCGTCCCCCGTCAGCCGGCCGCCGACCGCACGCGCCACGTCATTCAGAGTGACCAATTCATTCATCGAAAAATTCGGCAGCCGGTAGAGGGGCGGGTCAGAAGCCCGACCGTCAGGGAGGGCGTCTCAAGTCTCCCCGACGTCGCGCGTGATGGAACTTGGCACGCCCTCCCTGACGGTCGG
>DASZKF010000316.1:0-6027 GCA_035947355.1 Pyrinomonadaceae bacterium
AGGCGAGACCTAAAGGCGGCCGCAGATGAACGCGGATGGGCGCGGATCAGAAAAGATTCTGAAATCTGCGGCGATCCGCGTTAATCTGCGGCCGATTTATAACTCGAAACTCGAAACTCGAAACTTTATACTGTGTGCGCATGCACCGGAACCTCCGATCCTTTCTCGAACTGCTCCGGCGGGAAAACGACCTCGTCGCCGTCGAAGCGGAAGTTGACCCGAACCTCGAACTCGCCGAAGTCCACCGCCGCGTCATCGAGCGGGGCGGCCCGGCCCTCTTTTTCAAGAACGTGAAGGGCGGCCGCTACCCGGTCGTCACCAACCTCTTCGGGACGGAGCGGCGCATCGAGATGGCCTTCGGGCCGAAGCCCGAGGCCCTGGTCCGCGAGGCCGTCCGCGTCGCCGAATCGCTCCTCCCGCCGCGGCCCGCCGCGCTCTGGCAGAGCCGCCGCCTCGCCCTCGAAGCCCTCCGCCTCGGAACGAGGAAGGTGCGGCGCGCGCCCGTCCTCGAAGTCTGCGACCGGCCGGCGCGGCTCGGCGAGCTGCCCGTGCTGACGACGTGGCAGGAGGACGGCGGCCCCTTCCTGACGCTCCCGCTCGTCTACACCGAGCACCCCTCGACCGGCAAGCACAACCTCGGCGTGTACCGCATGCAGCGCCACGACGGGCGCACCACCGGCATGCACTGGCAGATACACAAGGGCGGCGGGTTCCACTACCACGAGGCCGAAAGGCTGGGCCGCCCGCTCCCCGTCACCGTCTTCCTCGGCGGCCCGCCCGCGCTCATCCTCGCCGCCGTCGCCCCCCTGCCCGAAGACGTGCCCGAACTCGTCCTCGCCTCGGTGCTCGCGGGCGAGAAGGTTCGGGTCGCCGAGAACCCGCTCGAAGGCTTCGAGCACCGGCTCGTCGCCGAGGCCGAGTTCGCTTTGGTCGGCCGCGTGCCGCCGCGCGAGCGCCGCCCCGAAGGCCCTTTCGGAGACCACTACGGTTATTACTCGCTGAGGCACGACTACCCGGTCTTCCACGTCGAGGCCGTCTTCCACCGCCGCGACGCGATCTACCCGGCGACCGTCGTCGGCAAGCCGCGGCAGGAGGACTTCTTCATCGGCGACTACCTGCAAAAACTCCTCTCGCCGCTCTTCCCCGTGGTGATGCCGAGCGTGCGCGACCTCTGGTCTTACGGCGAGACCGGCTTCCACTCGCTGGCCGCGGCCGTCGTCCGCGAGCGCTACGCGCGCGAGGCGCTCGTCTCGGCCTTCCGCATCCTCGGCGAGGGCCAGCTCTCGCTCACCAAGTTCCTGCTGCTGACCGACACGCCGCAAGACCTCCGCGACTTCCGGAAACTCTTCGAGCACGTCCTCGCGCGCTTCCGCCCCGAGACGGATCTGTTCGTCTTCTCGAACGTCTCGATGGACACGCTCGACTACACGAGCGGCAAGGTCAACGAGGGCAGCAAGGCCGTCATGCTCGGCATAGGCCGCGAGGCGAGGGAACTGCCGCGCGAGTTCCGCGGGGACTTGCCCGCGGGCGTCTCGCGCGCCGAAGTCTTCTGCGGCGGCTGCCTCGTCCTCGAAGGCGCGGCCTACGCCGAAGACCCGGAGCTCGCCCCGCGCCTCGCGCGCGAAGACGCGCTCTCCGCCTGGCCCCTCGTCGTCCTCCACGACGACGCGCGGGTCGCGCGCTCGGCCCCGGACTTCCTCTGGGCGACCTGGACGCGCTTCGAGCCGGCCTCCGACATCCACGCCGCCGCGACGACCGTCCGCCGCCACCACCTTGCCTACCGCGCGCCCGTCGTCATAGACGCCCGCATGAAGCCCGGCTACCCCGACGAACTCATCGTCCGCCCCGACGTCTCCGACCTCGTAGACCGCCGCTGGCGCGAGTATTTCCCCTCCGACCTGCCGCGGCCGCCCGCCTGAAAGGAGAGTTATGAACGCGTCCCAAGTCGAAAGCCCGAGCCCGGAGGTTGAAGGGGGCCGCGCGAGCGCGGGCCGGACGACCTGCTGCGTCGTCGGCGGCGGGCCGGGCGGCGTGGTGCTGGCGCTGCTGCTCGCGCGGCGCGGGGTCAATGTTCATCTGCTCGAAGCCCACGACGACTTCGACCGGGACTTCCGCGGCGACACCATACACCCTTCCGTCCTCGAGCTGATGGATCAACTGGGCCTGGCCGAACGCCTCCACCGCCTGCGCCACACGAAGATTCACACCGGAACGGTGATGACGCCGGCCGGCCCCGTCACGCTCGTAGACTTCCGCCGCCTCAAGACCCGCTTCCCCTACATCATGATGCTCCCGCAGAGGGACTTCCTCGCCTTCGTCGTCGAGGAGGCGAAGCGCTTCGAGGGGTTCCGCATCACGATGGGGGCGCGGGTCGTGGAGTTGATCGAGGAGGGCGGCGCGGTGCGCGGCGTCCGCTACGAGTCGGACGACGGCGAGCACGAGGTGCGGGCGGACCTGACGGTCGGGGCCGACGGGCGCTCGTCGCGCGTCCGCCACCTCGGCGGGTTCGAGTCGGTCAGGACCTCGCCGCCGATGGACATCCTCTGGTTCCGCCTGCCGCGGCTGGAGACCGACCCCGAGGGCGCGTTCGGGCGCTTCGGCAGCAGGCGCGCCTTCGCCTTCCTTGACCGCGGGGACGAGTGGCAGATCGCTTATCTCATCCTCAAAGGCACTTACCGGCAGGTGCGCGAGGAAGGCATCGAGGCGCTGCGGCGCAACATCGCCGAGGTCGTGCCGGAGTTCGCCGAACGCGTCGGGCGTCTCGAAAGCTGGAAACAGGTCTCGATGCTCTCGGTCGAGTCGTCGCGCGTCAAGCGCTGGTACAGGCCGGGCCTCCTGCTCATCGGCGACGCGGCGCACGTCATGTCGCCGGTCGGCGGCGTCGGCATCAACTACGCGATTCAGGACGCGGTCGTCGCGGCCAACGTCCTCGCCGGGCCGCTCAAGGCCGGCGCGGTGAACGAGAACCACCTGCGCCGCGTGCAGCGCCAACGCGAGTGGCCGACGCGCTTCATCCAGGCTGTCCAGGCGTTCATCCAGAAGCGCGTCATCGCCGGCGCGCTCTCCGGCAACCGGCCCCTCCGCCTCCCGCTCGCCTTCCGCCTCCTCCTGCGCGTCCCCGGCCTCCGCGACCTCCCCGCGCGCATCATCGCCTTCGGCCTGCGCAAAGTCCGCCTCGAATCCTAGAGGGCGGTTTTCATTTGAGTTTACCGGCTACCGTTGAGAGCCGACCGCCTGTTCGAATTCCGACGTAACTCGAGAAGGCGGGTATAGCCCGTCGCCAAACGAGAGTTATCCGTTGAGTGGGCCGCGGCTCATTTCCAACACGGAGGGCACGGAGGTTCCACAGGGGCGCAGAGAAGGAATGGTTTTCTCTTTGGACTCTGTGAGACCTCCGTGCCCTCCGTGTTGAAACCGCCTCCCGGTATACTCAACAGTAATCCGCTCTACGCCGCCGGGAAGAATCCTATTGCGACAAAGTTGTATCATGCTGAAGGTGTACAGGAGTTAATTTAAGCTGAGGTGGCGAGCTGTGAGCGTAACGTTGCTCAGTCCCGATTATATGAGTGAGCGACTCTACAATTCGGTAGTCCGTATTCTGGCGTCCAACATGCTCTGTTCTATGGCGACCTATGGGGAGAAAGGAAGGGTGCACATCAATACTGCGTTCTTCTGCTTTAGTGATGACCTGGATTTTTATTTCCTTTCAAATCCTGCCTCAGTCCATTGCCAGAATATCAGCCGTTCGCCGCAGGCGGCGGTTGCCATCTTTGATAGCCGCCAACTCTGGGGCACGCCGCATCGAGGGTTGCAGCTGTTCGGCAACTCCGCCCTCGCGGGAGGTGAAGGGGAGAATGAGGCGCATGAGCTTTATTCCATCCGCTTCCCGGCGTATGCGCAGTTCGCAGAGAGGCTTTCTCATTTACGCTTTTATAGTTTCACCCCCACGTCGGTCAAGATTCTCGATGAAGAGGAATTTGGCGAGGAAGTCTTCGTCGTCGCGGAAATAGTCAGGAAGGAATAGGAGGGCTGATATATTTCTCCGACAGGCGGCATGACGACCCGTCCGACCCGACTACCCCCGGCGTGTAATTCATCAACATCATTTCCCGCGTATGGGTCGTGTGGCGTCAGCGGGCGGCTGATTCGACCGAAAAATGTGATTAAGTGAGGGCGTCTATGATCTCGGCCACGGTGCCGCGTTCGGAGAGGCGGACGACGAGGTTGGCGGCGCTGTAGGTGACGCCGGGGTGCCGGACGAGGCGGGCGCGGAAGGTGGCGCGGCGGTCGAGGGCTTCGATCTCGCGCCGCCGTTCGTCTTCGCCGCCGAGGCGGGAGAGGCACTCGGCCGCGGCCCAGGCACACGCGCGGGCCTTGCCGATGCTGAAGTTCATCACCTCCTCGTCGGTGCGGCAGCCCGTGCGGTCGAGCACGGTCATCCACTTCGAGACGCGGGCCAGCCTGTCCTGCGCGCCGTCTACCATCGAGCAGAGGATGTCGTTGACGGCGTCGAAGTCTCTGCGCATCGGGGCGAGGCGGTCGCCGGGGGCGGCCTCGGCGGCGGCCACGCCGAGGTCGAGGTTGATGTGCGCGTTGATTCCGAGCAGGAGGTGCTGGAGGACGATGGGGAAGGGGCTGCGGGCGGCGTCGAAGGCGGCGGCCCACGAGCGGCTCGTCGGCTCGCCGCGACGGTGGCGCTCCAGCGCGTCGAGGTAGCGGTTGGCGAAGACCACGTCGAGCCGTTCCATCCGGCCGCCGTCCTCGAACCGGCCCGCGTTGATGCCTTCTTTGACGCGGGCCGTGACGCCGCGGTAGAGGGCGGCGAAGTAGCCGAGGCGGCTCTGCTCGCGGCGCGAGCGCGCGACGTGCTCGTCGAGCCGCGCGAGGACTTCGTCAATCGTTCCGGCGGCGGGCAAGCGCGGCCTCCTACGGGTTGAAGCTGTTCCAGAGGTGCACGGGGTAGAAGATGGGCGCGTGGTCGGCGAAGACCTTCGGGACGGGAATCTTGAGGCGGCCGAGCGACGAGGCGAAGAAGGGGGCGGCGTTGAAGACCTCGCGCACGCGGCCCGTGAGCCGCGCCCGCGGGGCCGGCCCCGACTCCCCGTCGTCGGCCTGGCGCAGCGTGCCGCCGGCGTCAATGAACTTGAGCCGGCCGACGTGCCGGTAGAGCACGCCGGGCGGGACGCGTGTGATGACGTCGAGGTCGTTGACGACGCGGAAGGCGTTGCGGTCGAGGCCGTGCGCGGCGAGACGGTTCTTGAAGCCCTGGTTGCCGACGCGCGGCGAGCCGAAAGTGTAGAGGCCGCGGACGCGCGGCCCAAGCTCGCGCGCCGCGCGCTCGGCGGCGAGCGTGGCGAGGGCGGCCCCCAGACTGTGGCCCGTGAACCAGAGGCCGCGCGACGGGTCGCCCGCCTCGAGTAATTGCCGGAGGTGGCCGCTCAGCTCGTCCCAGACGAGGCCGAGTCCTTGCAGGAAGCCCTTGTGGACGCGGCCGCCGGCCCCGTCCGGGACGAGGATGAACTTCACGTCGGTGGCGATGTCAACGACGCTCGCCCAGAAGTCGTCCACCTGCGTGCCGCGGAAGGCGACGACGACCGCCGCCTCGTCGTGGAGCGTGAAGCATTGTGTGCCGCCCGCCGTGAAGACGCGAAGGCCGAAGCCCGCCGCCTTCAGCCCCGCCACCTCCAGCGCCTCGGCGACGAAGCCCGCGTCGGCGTAGGCGAGGAAAGACGCCTCCGCGAGCCACCAGGCGTTGGCGGCATCGAAGCCCTCGGCACCGCCCCGGAAAGGGTGCTCCGGCCAGCCCTCAAAATACCGGTAACGCCTGTTCGGCACCAGCAGCTCGTCGAGCGTGTTGGGCGGGATCGGCTTTCGCATCTTTACCCTCCGAGCGAACTCAACGCCGCGCGCCCGTGCGTATAACACAACGGCATTAAAGTTTCGAGTCCCGAGTTAGAGACTGCGGTCAGAAGCCCGACCGTGAGGGAGGGCGTTGAGCTTTGCGTCAGCGCGGGCGCCCTCCCTCAC
>DASZKF010000317.1:0-5944 GCA_035947355.1 Pyrinomonadaceae bacterium
CACCCCCGCGACTCAGCATTCCGCATTCCGCAATCAGGAGGAAGCTGGGGTGCTGAGCGTGCCGTTGGCGATGATCGTGTTTTCGGGCGAGAAGTAGATCGTCCAGTCGGTCTCCTCGAAGTCGAGGTTGTAGGAGAGGTAGCCGTTGACGAAATCCTGCTGGGTGTTGACGCCCGCGAACTGGCCGTCGTTGAACTGGATGAGGGGCCAGCCGTCCGTCTGGCTGACGTCGCTGGCGGCGTCGAACGACAGGTTGCCGGCGGTGATCTGAATCTGCCCATTCTGGCCGAGGTTTGTCTCGTAGGTGTACTGGCCCGTGGGCGGAACCAGGTCGGAGTCGTAGGTGACGGTGACGGTGATCTCGGAGCCTTCCGAGAGGCCGAACTCCGACCCGCCCTGCGACTGGTCGGAGACGTAGCTGACGGTGCCGAGGTAGGTCTGGGTGACGTTTGGCATGAAGTGCCTCGCTTTCGTGGGGTTGGAAGTGGCGGGGACGCGCGCGCCCCTGTAGAGTTGCCGGACCGAGCCCGCGAGGGTGTTGAACCGTCTGGGAAGTGGCGGCGAAGATATTACGCCCCGCCAAAACAGTCAAGAGTCTAAAGTCTCAAGTCTGGAGTCAGAAGCAATTGGCTTTGACTCCAGACTTGAGACTTTAGACTTGAGACTGTTTTTACGTCGTGAGGTGGCGGACGATGCGGAAGAGTTCTTCGGGGTCGACGGGCTTGGCGACGTGGACTGCGAAGCCGGCGGCGAGCGCGCGGTCGCGGTCTTCGTCCATCGCGTGGCCGGTGAGCGCGATGGCGGGGACGCCTTCGAGGCCGGGCAGCCGGCGGAGCCGGCCGAGCAGCTCGTAGCCGTCAACGTCCGGCATGCTGATGTCCGAGACGATGAGCGAGGGCCGCCGCTGGCCCGCGCGCTCGAGCGCCTCGGCCGCCGATCTGGCACCCATCACCTCGTAGCCCTTGCGCGAGAAGAGCATCCGGAGCAGCTCCAGCGTCTCGCTCGAATCCTCGACGAGGAGGACGGGCAGGCCCTCGCTCGGGGCCGCCTCCTCCTCCGGCTCCTCGCCGCCGACCTCGCCCGCGACGGCGCACGGCACGGCGACGGTGAAGCGCGAGCCGCGCCCCTCGCCCTCGGACTCGGCCCGCACCCAGCCGCCGTGCAGCTCCGCGAGCGCGCGCACGATTGCCAGCCCGAGTCCGAGGCCGCCGAACTGCCGCGTCGTCGTCCCGTCGGCCTGCCGGAAGCGGTCGAAGACGTGCGGGAGGAAGTCGGGCCGGATGCCGATGCCCGTGTCGGAGACTTCGACGCGCGCCTCGCCGCGCGCCCGACGGACGCGCGCCCGCACGAGCCCGCCGTCGGGCGTGAACTTGACGGCGTTGGCGAGCAGGTTCCAGACGATCTGCTGGAGGCGGACGGGCGAGCCCTGCACGACGAGCGGGGAGTCGGGCAGCTCGACGCCGAGCCGGACGCCGCGCGCCTCGGCCTCGGGGCGGACGGCCTCGGCCGCGGCCTCGACGACGGCGCAGAGGTCAACCGGCTCCCACTCGATGCGGAGCTTGCCCGAGACGATGCGCGAGATGTCGAGCAGGTCGTCAACGAGGCGGGCCTGGAGGCGGGCGTTGCGCTCGATGGCGTCGAGCCCCTGGGAGAGCATCGAGGGGTCGGCCGCCGCGCCGCCCGCGCGCAGCAGGTTGACCCAGCCGAGGACGGGCGTCAGCGGCGTCCGCAGCTCGTGCGAAAGCGTCGCGAGGAAGATGTCCTTGGCGCGGTTGGCCTCGGACAACTCCTCGTTGACGCGGACGAGTTCCCGCGTGCGCTCCTCGACGCGGCGCTCCAGCTCGCGGTTGAGCTGTTCGAGGTTGGCGCGGGCCTCGCGCTCGGCCAGCATCAGCCGGCGGTGTTCGAGGCCGCGGCCGACCGTGAGCTTCATCTCCTCGATGTTGCAGGGCTTGAGGAGGTAGTCGTAGGCCCCGTGCCGGAGCGCCGCGATGGCCGTCTCGAGGTTGGCGTAGCCCGTGAGGACGATGGTGATGGTGAGCGGCGCGCGCCGCCGCACCTCTTCGAGCACCGAGAGCCCGTCGCCCTGCTCCATGTGGAGGTCTGTGAGGACGAGGTCGAACTCCTCGCGGCGGAGCTTCCAGACGGCCTCGGCCCCGCTCATCGCCACGTCCACCTCGTAGTCTTCGAGGCGCAGCACCTCGCTGATGGTCAGGACGATGGACTCCTCGTCGTCAACCACCAGCAGCCGCCCCGGCCGCGCTCGCGCTTGACTCGTCTCAGCAGACATAGGATAGAGACTAGAGACTGGAGGCTAGAGGCTTGTGATACCGCGCTCGGGCGGGGGCAAGCCCGCCTTCCCGACCGCGCGGTTTAACCCTGAGACATTCAACCCGCGACGCCTCGCAGGTCGGGGGCTCGCCCCCGCCGCCGCGGAGGCTTTCGACAAGCCCCTAGCCTCTAGCCCCTAGACCCTGTAATTCTAAGGCCATGCGCAGGCCGTCGGCCAGCCGGCGGCGCGTGGTGATGTCTTCGAGGCGGACGCCGAGCTTGACGAGGTCGGCCGCGACGTGGGCGCTGACGCCGGTCACGATGGCCGCCGCCCCGAGCAGCCGGAGCGACCGCACGGTGTTGATGAGGTGCGCGGCGGTGTAGGTGTCCACGACCGTGCAGCCCGTGATGTCCACCAGCACGACCCGCGCGCACTTCTGCCGGACGGCCTCGAAGAGCGTGCCGGACATCTGCGCGGCCCGCTGGTCGTCGAGCGTCCCGACGACGGGCAGCAGCAGCACCCCGTCCCAGATTTCGACGACCGGGCTCGACAGCTCCGTGATCCGCATCCGCTGCTCGCGGTGTTCGAGCGCGCGCCGCACCGTGCGCTTGAGGTCGTCGACGACGCACGGCTTGACGAGGTAGTCGTAGACGCCCTGCCTGAGCGCGTCTATCGAGGACTCGATGGTGGCGTAGCCGGTGAGGACGACCGTCACGATGCCGGGGTGGCGCGTCTGCAGCTCGTGGAGCAGCGTGATGCCGTCCATGTCCTCCATGCGGAGGTCTGTGAGGACGAGGTCGAACCCGCCGCGCGCGACCTTCTCGAGCGCCTCGGTGCCGTCGCCGGCCGTCTCGACGTGGTAGCCCTCCTGCTCGAGGATGGCCGCGGTCGTGACGCGGACGCTCTCCTCGTCGTCCACGACCAGCAGGCGCTGCCGCCGGCCCCGCTGGAGGCCGTCCGGCCGTGCCGGGTTCTCTCTACTTCGGTTGTCCGGCATCGGCTTCGGAGAGCGTCGGGGAGTCTACGGGGAGGATGATGTTGAAGGTGGTGCCGCGCCCGCCGGCGCTCGCCACCTCGATGCGCCCGCCGTGGTGGCGGACGATGTCCTGCGTGACCCAGAGGCCGATCCCCGTGCCCTTCGTCCGCGTCGAGAAGAACGGCTCGAAGATGCGCGAGAGGTCGGCCTCGCTGATGCCGCGCCCCGTGTCGCTGATCTGCACGGAGACGGTCGGCTGGAGCGCCTGCTCGTAGGGCGCGGTGGTGATCGTGACGCGGCCGGCGCCCTCGATGGCCTGCTGCGCGTTCAGGAGCAGGTTGAGGAAGACCTGCCGCAGCTGGTCGGCGCGCGCCCGCACCTTCGGGAGCTGCGGGTCGAGCCGGCGCACGACCTCGACCCGCGCCTGCCGCATCTTCTTCTCGACGAGGACGAGCGTCTCTTCGAGCAGGTGGTTGATGTCCACCCACTCGACCTCGCCGGAGCGGCGGGCGAAGCCGAGCATCTGGCGGATGATGTGCGAGACGCGCTCGGTCTCCTTGCGCGCCACGTCGAGGAAGCGCGAGTTCTGCTCGACGCCCTTCCCCGTCGAGAGCAGGTAGAGCGAGTTCTTGATGGCCTCGAGCGGGTTGTTGACCTCGTGCGCGATGGAGGCGGCGAGCCGGCCGACGGCCGCCAGCTTCTCCGACTCGAAGAGCTGCTGCTCGACCCGGCGGCGCTCCAGCTCGCGTATCTCCGAGAGGTCGTGGAGGATGGAGACGACGGCCGTGACCTGGCCCTTGGCGTCCATGACCTCGGCCGAGGTGATCTCCATCGGCACGTGCTCGCCCGTCTCCGGGTCGATCAGCTCGATTTCGGCCTGCCTGCCTGTCTCCGCGCCCGAGGCCAGCGCCGAGATGAAGGAGGTGAGCTTGACCGAGTTGTTGCGCACGGCGCGCGCGGCCCGCGCCGGCGTCTCGCCCGACTCCTGGAAGAGCCGCTCGGCGCGCTGGTTGAAGAGGATGAACTTGCCCGAGGAGTCGCACACCGCGATGGGGTGGCCGACGTGCTCCAGGATGAGGTCGAGGCGGTCGCGCTCGCGCCGCGCCTCGCTCTCGGCCTGCTGGAGCTTTCCGAAGTTGCGCGCGAGTTCTTCGTTGGCGCGCCGCAGGTCGGTCACGTCGCGGAAGATCGAGACCATGCCGATGCGCTCGCCGCGGGCGTTGAGGGCCGGGGTCGAGATGACCTCGAAGTGGATGTCGGAGCCTTCGAGCGGGTCAACGAGCGTGAGGTCGCGGCCGACCACGGCCTCGGAGGCGACGGCCGCGCTCGAGAGGTAGGCCGAGAAGAGGAGGTCGTTCATCTCCAGCGCGCGCCGCTTGCCCTCGCTCGCGTCGCGCGTGTCGCTGAACAGCTCCTCGGCGCGGCGGTTCTGGAGCAGGATTTCGTTGTCCATGTTGGTGAGGACGATGGGGTCGGCCACCGACTTCATGATGGACTCGACCCACTGCCGCTCGCGCTGGAGCTTGCGGACGCTGGCGTTGAGGCGCTCGATTTGGATGGTATTCGAGAGGATGACGCCGATGCGGTCGGCGAAGCGCATCAGCAGGCTGTGCTGCGTCTCGTCCAACTCCTCGCGGCGCGCGCCGACGTAGAGCGCGCCCATGCAGAGCGACTGCGGCATCCAGAGGTCGCCGGTCGCGGGCGGGTGCGAGGGGTCGCCGGGGGCCGGGAGCTGCCCGCCGACGAGCGGCAGCGCAGCGAGGTCGTCGCCTCCGCCGAACTGTTCGAGGAAGGCTTCGGCGGCCGGGTCGCCGCCGCCGCGCGTGAGCCAGACGGGCCGGGCCTCGTGCACGACCCGCACCTGCGGCGCGTTCGAGTCGAGCGTGAGTTCGAGGCGCGAGAACTCGGCGTCGTCGGGGAAGCCGGCGGCCTGCCGGACGCGCAGCACGCCCCGCCCCTTGTCAATGAGGGCGAGGGCCGCGCGCGGGTAGCCGAGGCCGGTCGTGAGGGTGTCTATGACGAGCGAGATCTGCTCGTCGAGGCGCTCGGCCGCGAGGAGCTGCGTCGTCATCTCGAAGAGGAACTCGTACTGGTGGAGCGGCAGGCGCCCCGCCGCGCTCTCGCGCAGGGCGTCGAGGGCCGTCGCTGTCCGCGTGAGACGGTTCTCCATAAAGCAGTAGTCAGCAGTCAGTAGCCAGTAGAAGAACTTCCTTTAGCGGCCGTTCAAAGTGTCAGCGTCAGCGCGCTCTTCGCGGGGCGCTACTGTCTACTGACTACTGGCTACTGACTACTGCCTTTCGACCTCGACCGAGACGCGGCGGCGCGTCTCGTCGCCGAGCGGCTCGGCACCGGGCGTCAAAGCCGGGCGGGAGACGGCGGGCGTCAGGCCGACCGCCTCGGCGTACTTGAGGTAGGTGTCTATGGACGCGACGACGACGCGCGCCTCGACCGTGATCAGGTCAATGCCGACGAGCGAGATGCGCACCCACGCGTCGATGACGATGCCTTTGTCCAGCACGCGGTCGAGCACGTCTATCAGACTGGTGCCGCCCGGGGCTCTTTCGACAGCCATGCGGTTCTATTCCTTCCTCTCAGAGTAACTCCCCGCGAAGGCGGGGAGTTTCGGGTTTCGGGTTTCGAGTTTCGAGTTCAAAGACGTCTCGCCCGTGCGGCGGCTTGCCTTCTAACTCGAAACT
>DASZKF010000318.1:0-2009 GCA_035947355.1 Pyrinomonadaceae bacterium
CCCCCCCCCCCCCGCGTTTCCTATTCCCGCCCTTACTTGACCGTGACCGTGCCGGACATGCCCTCGCCGCCCTTGCCGCCGTGGAAGGCGCAGTAGTAGCGGTAGGTGCCGGGCTTGTCGAAGCGGTGGCTGAAGGTCTGCTTCGCGCCGAGCGCGGGCGAGGCGAACGAGTCGTCGTCGGCCGTGACCGTGTGGCTGCCGGCCTCGTTCGTCCAGGTGACGACCGCGCCGGGCCGGACTTCGAGCTGCCGCGGCCGGAACTCGTGGTTCGTGATGCGGACGGCGGCGTCCCCGCCGCCCTGCGCCGCGGCCGCGAAGATGAAGAGGCCGCACGCGAGTAAGACGAGCGCGCCGGTGAAGATTTTTTTCATCGCTCACTCTCCTCGAAACAAAGTTTCGGGTTTCGAGTTTCGGGTTTCGGGTTTGTTCTGCGCGAGTTGAAGGCTCGAACGTGACCGACCGAACTCGAAACCCGTAACTCGAAACTTACATCTTGGGCTTGTCCTTGGCGAAGGGGCCGGCCTTGAGCTTGCCCTCGCCGAGGGCGGGCGCGGGCTTGAAGTCGGCCGGGAGGGGCGTGCCCGTCTCGGGGCTGTTGACCTCGACGATCTGCCCCTTCAGCGGGCCGAGCGCCGAGAGGATTTCGCCCTTCTCGCGGGCCGGGACGTTGAACTTGTCGAGCGTCGCCACGAGGTCTTCGACGAGCGCGCCGAACTCGCCCTCCGTCACCTTCATCCCCTTGTGCGCCTTCTCCATCGAGAAGCCGGTGTAGTTGCAGGGGCCGCCCGTCGCCGCGCAGACCTGCTCCTTGAGGTGGAACTTGACGCGCTCGACGTTGCTGCGCGCGAACTTCTGGTTGACACGCGCGTCGGCGGCGACGCGCGCCACGAAGTCGTCAATCACGGCCGAGATGGCCTCGGCCCCGCCGAGGCGCTCGTAGAGCGACTTCTCCGGCCGCGCCTCCTGCGCCGCCGCGCCGGCCGCCAGCGCGCAGACCGCGACGAGGGCCGCGCCCAACCTGCTCAGTCTCTTCATAATCTCTCCCTCCCTCCTCCGGGGTTAGAAAGTTTCGGCGCGCGCGACGCGGCCGGGTGCGAGGTTCGCCCGGAGTTACGCGGGCCGGGGCCGGGGCGGATTGCCTGGGGGCCGGGAGAATTCTTCAGGCGGGGCCGGCTTGTTTTGTTGTGCGGGGAAACCGTTAGTGGTAAAGATAGCGTAGTCTCAGGAGGGGAGGCGTCTACCGAAGTGGCTGCACCCCAGGACCCCCCGGAGCCGCGCGCGGCGGCCGACACCCGACAGGCAGAGCTGATTAGAGGCGCGGCCGGCGGCGACCAGCAGGCGCTCGCGGCCCTCTACGACGCGACGAGCCGCACCGTCTACGGCCTGCTGCTGCGCATCCTCGCCGACCAGGGGGCCGCCGAGGAAGTCCTGCTCGACGTGTACGCGCAGGTCTGGCGGCAGGCGGCCGACTACAGCGCCGCGCGGGGCAGCCCGATGGCCTGGCTGACGACCATCGCCCGCAGCCGCGCCATAGACCGCCTGCGGCGGGGCCGCCAGGAGCGCGAGCGGGCCGAGCCTCTGGAAGCCTTCGAGCAGGTGGCGGCGATGGGCGCGAGCGTCGAGGACGACGTGACGGCGCGCGAGCGCGCAGGCGTCGTGCGCGCGGCGCTCTCCGCGCTCCCGGCCGAGCAGCGCGAGGTGATCGAGCTGGCCTACTACGGGGGCCTCAGCCACAGCGAGATCGCCGCCGCGCGGGGGCTGCCGCTCGGCACCGTCAAGACGCGGACGCGGCTCGGCCTGACGCGGCTGCGCGAGACTCTGAAGTCTGCTTACGAGGGGATGAGATGATGCACACGGCGACGGACGAAGAGGCCAGGGGGCAGGCCGCGCTCTACGCGCTCGGCGCGCTCGACTCGGAAGAGGCGCGCGCCTTCGAGCGGCACCTCGGCGCGGGCTGCGCGGCCTGCGCGGCGGAGGTCGAGGGCTTCGGCGCGGCCGTCGCCGCCCTC